>NZ_DAXS01000069.1:21135-31984 GCF_002506515.1 Caldivirga sp. UBA161 | reverse complement strand
ATCATTCGCTTAAAAATTAAGCATATAATAAGTAATTAAATAGATCTTAATTTAGACCAGAATTACAGTTAAGTGGAGTTAACTGTGGTGGCGGCCTTAATTGCATTTATTATTTCATTTGCCTCAGGAAATCTCTTCTCCTTATACCTTGAGAACGCTAACTCATCATCAACATATACATCGAATATACCGTTATTACCGGGTATTATCTTAACTGTAACACCGATGTAACCTAACTCACTTAATATGTCATTAGCCAGTTTAATGGCCTTGTTTTGAAATCCGCATGGCCTACAGTAGATTATTTTAACCTCAACCATGACTCCACTTAAGTTTACAGTATAAATAAGAGCACTAATCAAGGTAATTTTCCCTGGAAAATTAAGAAAGCTTAAAATACCTTATATGAATTAATAGTAATCATTTAGTGAATATGCTTAAGCATCCTAGCTTCTATATAAATAATCATTTTTGAATTAGCCGCATTAATTAACCTTAGAACCTTAGTTTTATTGAATAACATATAGATAAGCCTCCTATGGCTGTAGGCACTATGCCAGTGCTAAATCCCTGAAGTCATATGGCGGATTAATGCCCTTAGCCTTGTAGTAGTCGTATTTTTTACCTAGGAATTCCTCCAGTATTGGGCAACCCTCGTATCTACCGTCCCTTGGGCACTTGGGGTTATCACTATCCATTATTAGGCAGGTACCTGTTTTGAAGTCATAGTGTGGGCATTTCTTATAGTAACGCTGTATGGAGGCTACTATCCTATTTATCCACTTCTGTTTAGGGTTATTACCCATGTTTTTCTTCTTTTGCTCAATCTCGAATTCGCTTAAGTCCTCCTCATACGACAGGCTTAACCACCTCCACCTTTTCAGTAACTGAGGCTTAAAATACCTTTCCCAGGTGGTTTTTAAGCATGCTTTATTTTAAGGTGTTATTAACGTCCCATCAATGGTACTGTATTTTAGGTACTTGGTTAATTTCCCTGGGTCTTTACCATCAAGTATAATCATTGATATGCCGCTCCTTCTCATTATCTGTAACGCCCACTCATCTATGAGCTCATAGGTTCCTGCAAAGGACCTAACACCCTCCTTACTCAATATGCCCTCCACCTCACTTAACCTAGCCCTCTCAATCCTGGCTGCGTTGGGGTTTTTAGATGGATCATCAGTGTAAAGCGCATCTATGTTGGAGCAGTTCACTACCGTGTTTATGCCTAAGTACTCAGCAGCCAGCACTGATACCATTGTTGTTGATTGCCCAGGCTGTAGCCCACCCATTACAATAACTTTCGATGAGGAGTATGCTTTACCAAGCTCCTGGAGAGTTTCAGGTATGCTTAAGTATACGTTAACACCCTTAGCTAGGAGCGTGTACATCATTAGCATTGCGTTTAACCTACTTGCCCATATACCAAGCATGTCGGCTGCAGCCTCACGTCCAGTTAACTTCCTAGCTACTTCAATGTACCTCCTAGCAACATCACCACCCCCAGTCACTATTACAATCCCCCTATTAGCCACCTCTGCTATTATGTCAGCGTACCTATTAATCAATTCATCACTATTAAATACCCTACCCGTTAGTTTAATTACTATTCCCATTAATGCTGAATTAAGGGCGAGGTTTTTAAATTCTCATGAGTCATGATGCTGATGTTAACTTTACACTAGTAAAATTGTAGGGGGGCTGCATTTAGGTTTAGAGACTTTTTTGCTTCATTACCGCCGATAACCCTATGGAGAAATCACCTTGAATCCACATTACTACTCACCATTAATTAGCCATTCGCAGTAAATAAATTAATGAGAGAATTAATGGTTAAAAGAGTTTTCACTTACATTAATTCCACCAAGAAAAGCAAAGGTTACTTTTAAATCTCAGCGCGCTAGATTAGGCATAGCCGGTGGTTTAGGTGGCTAAGAAGAAGAAGACTACAGAGGAGAAGAAGGAGGGTGGACAGCAGCAGAAGAAGTAATCCACCAATCCTTAATTAAAACATAATAAATTTAATTTTTTCCTTCAATATAATCCTCCTTTTAATCCTTCCCTAAAATACATTAACCGCCTTGAGGGGTATGGCAGTTAAGTACTCTTAAATATGGTTCACTTCTTAACATTATCAACAACATGCTTAATTATGTACTTTGCCGGGTTTATGCCTGTAGCTTCCTTAAAGCCCTGCCAGGACATGGATGGGTTAACCTCAAGTATGAAGTATCCATCATTGGTTTCAGCTACATCAACCCCAGCGTAGCCAAGGCCTAGAACCTCGCAGGTTTTTACGGCTAATTCAGATAACTCATTGCTTGGCTTAACTGCCTCAGGCTTTGCGCCTTGAGCAACATTACTCTTCCAGCCGATCCCCCTCCTGAATATTGAGCCAATTACTTGACCACCCACAACCACTACCCTGTAGTCTCCATTACCCTTCTTATCCAGGAATTTTTGAACGTACATTGGTTTACTGAAGTTAAGTAAGTAACTGAATATGTTCATTGCTACGTCGGGGTCATTAACCTTAAACACCCCGTAGCCCATTGAGCCCCTTAACTCCTTAACCACAGCCTCATTAAACCTCTTCACTGCATCATAAGCCATGAACATGTTTTCACTGGACTCAGTTTCAGGGACTGGTAGCCCATTCTTAGCCAGTATCATTAATGCAGCTAACTTATCACTGGCCACTAGCCAATTCATTACGCTATTAACCACGTAAACGCCCATGCTTTCAATAGCCCTCACGACCCAAACCCTATGTAGTAATTGCTCGAAGTCCCTAATTAACCCAAGGTGCCTAAGTACACCACCATCAATTAAAACAGGTTCCCTAGCACCCCTCCCAATAGCTTGGTAAACGCTTACACTACCTTTACTTAACCTAACACTGGCCATGTTGACGTAAATCCTCTTAACCCTATAACCCAGCTCCCTCACAGCCTGCTCAAGATCCTCAATATCAGGTTGATTAAACTCAACTTCATAAGGCCTAATTATGCCTATATCCATACTTAGCTTAATTAGCATTGGATTTTAAACATTAACTAACTCTCAGCAATAATTAAGCATAATTCAGCGCCAACGGGAGGGAATTAGAAGTGGAGTTACTTAATGAGAAGGAGTATTAGTAGGAGAATTAGAAGTATTGACTCAGCTAAACTACCCCAACCTATCCTCCTAATCCTCAACCCAACTTCACTAGGCTTAAGCTTACCTTCCCAAAGCGCATGAATAGCCCTTATGGTTGGTTCAATAAGCGGTATTAAGTAGTAGGCGCTTAATTTAAAGTAATCCATAGCCAAGTAAGTTACTAACATTAATGATGCAGCCCAAATCACTGAGGAAGCCCAGGGTTTAATTGGCCTAAACGGTAACTTACCCTCAACGTAAGTTGATGAGAAGGCGTGGTAAGCTAGCCAAACGGCATTAATATAAATAACCATGGAGTGGATTAAACCACCCATCATTATGTACCAGGGTAAGTAAACTGAAGCCATTAGAACGGTGCCAGACACATTAGCTACTGTACCCCTACCTTTCCCCCTAATGGTTTCGATTATGAAAATGAGGAGTAGGATTACTGAGGGTATAACCCACGTTAAATCATACCTGTTGTAAAGTAAGTAGGAGTAGGGTAGTACATTAATAATGAGTAGGGTGTAATCAGTGGGCCTTGGCCTTGATATTAGCTTTAAGTGAACTCTCGTTAGGCTTAAGGCATTAAGCAGCATAAGCATTAGCACTAAGGCAATCCTAAGTGGGTTAAATAGGGTGTTAAGCATGATTAGTGAGATTAATGATAGAAGGTACGTGGCTGCTAATACGGAGACTGCTCCACTATCCATATGCCTTATCTTTTGTGCGGAGTGAACATGCATTATGCCTATTACCCAGTGTTAATCAATAAGTATTACTTAAGGTACTGGAGGCTTTAAAGCAATGAGTAAGGTCACTAATCTACCTATTAGATTACCGAAGAATTTTAAATAGCTTAACTGTTGAATTAATCTTAGAGTCGGTAATTTTTTAAGTACCCTAAGGTTGAGGTTCCTATGAGTATTAGCGTTAAGGACCTTGAACTCATTAAGGAGCAGTGGAGTTCACGGATCGGTAAGTTAAGCATATGGAATATAAGTAGGTTTGAGGAAATAGGATTTAAGGTTTCTAAACTACCTATAAGCATTAGAATACTCTTAGAGAGCGTGGTTAGGAATTATGATGGTAAGGCTGTTAAATTAGAGGATGTTGAATCACTACTTAAGTGGGATCCTAAGGCCCAGTACCCTAAGGAGATACCCTTCATACCAGCCAGGCTAATACTACAAGACTTCACAGGCGTCCCACTTGTAGCCGACTTAGCAGCCATGAGGGATGCAGTGGCTAAGTTAGGTAAGGATCCTAAGGTAATTAATCCCCTTGTCCCAGTGGACTTGGTTATTGATCACTCCATTCAGGTGGATTACTTTGGCGTATCAGACGCATTAAGGTTAAACATGGAGCTTGAGTTTGAGAGGAATAAGGAGAGGTACATATTCCTTAAGTGGGCTCAATCAACATTCAGCAACTTCAAGGTAGTACCCCCTGGTAGGGGTATAATACATCAAGTTAACATAGAGTACCTAGCCAAGGTGGTTTTCATTAATCAGAATAATGCCTCAGCCTACCCAGATACTGTATTAGGCACTGATAGCCACACAACCATGGTTAGTGGCATTGGTGTACTGGGCTGGGGTGTGGGTGGTATTGAAGCTGAGGCTGTTATGCTTGGCCAACCACACTACATAACAATACCCCAGGTTGTTGGGGTTAAGCTGGTGGGTGAACCAAGGGAGGGAGTTACTGCAACTGATATTGTGCTTAATATTACGGAATTCCTTAGGAAGAGGAATGTGGTTGGTAAGATAGTTGAGTACTACGGCCCAGGTATTAAGGCCCTCCCCGCTTGGGATAGGGCTACTATATCCAATATGGCTCCTGAATACGGTGCAACAACAGGCTTATTCCCAGTGGATGAATTAACGTTAAGTTACTTAAGGTTAACGGGTAGGGATGAGGCGCACGTTAAACTTGTTGAAGATTACCTTAAGCACGTTGGCTTATTCTACGTTGAGGATTATGAACCAACCTTCAGTGAAAGCTATCAGTTTGATTTAAGTGAAGTGGAACCAGTGATAGCTGGTCCAAGGAATCCCGATGAGAAAATACCCCTTAAGATGGCTAAGGCAACGGTGTCTAAGCTAATTGATGAGTACGCCAACAGTAGGGGTGGTAAGAGGAGTAGTATTGTGGATTTAGGGGATTTGAAGGCTAACCTGAGGGATGGGGCTGTTGTTATTGCCGCAATAACAAGCTGCACAAACACCAGTAACCCAACAGTACTAATTGGGGCTGGCTTAATGGCTAAGAAGGCTGTGGAGAAGGGGCTGAGGACTAAGCCATGGGTTAAGACAAGCCTAGCCCCAGGTTCAAGGGTTGTTACTGATTACTTAACTGCAGCTGGGCTAATGCCTTACCTAGAGGCCTTAGGCTTCCACGTAACTGGGTATGGATGCACAGTATGCATAGGTAATACAGGTCCCCTACCTGAACCCGTGGCTAAGGCGATTAGGGAGAATGACATATACACAGTGGCTGTGTTGAGTGGCAATAGGAATTACGAGGGGAGAATACACCCATTAGTTAAGGCCGCTTACCTAGCCTCCCCAATGCTTGTGGTTGCTTACGCATTGGCAGGTAGGATAGATGTGGATTTCGATAATGAGCCACTGGGCTATGACCCCAATGGTAAACCCGTTTACCTGAGGGATATTTGGCCAAGCATTAGCGAGGTGAATTCAATAATAAAGAGTACTGTGGTTCCTGAGTTATTTAGGAGGAAGTACGCTGACGTGTATAAGGGTGATGAATTATGGGAGGGATTAAAGGCGCCCAGTGGGTTACTTTACCAATGGGATCCATCATCAACATACATAAGGAGGCCGCCGTTCTTCGATAACATCACCCCTGAACCACCACCACTTAGGGATATTAAAGGCGCTAGGATACTGCTACTGCTTGGTGATAAAATAACTACAGATCATATTTCACCAGCTGGTTCAATACCATTAGACAGCCCAGCGGCCAAGTACCTAATGGAGAGTGGCGTGAAGCCTGAGGAATTTAACACGTATGGAGCCAGGAGGGGTAATCATGAGGTTATGGTTAGGGGTGGGTTCAGTAATATTAGGCTTAGGAACTTCATGGTGAATAGGGATGGCGGATACACTATACACTGGCCCGATGGGAAAGTCATGACCGTCTACGAGGCTGCGGTTCAATACCAGAGTGAGGGTGTGCCCTTAGTTATATTCGCTGGTAAGCAGTATGGTTCAGGTAGTAGTAGGGATTGGGCAGCCAAGGCGACATTACTCCTTGGTGTTAAGGCTGTTATTGCTGAGAGTTTTGAGAGGATACATAGGAGTAATTTAGTGGATATGGGTGTTTTACCCATACAATTGCCTGAGGGCGTGAATTGGAGGGGCCTTGGGTTAACGGGTAATGAGGTTGTTGACGTAATCGGTATTGAGGAGGGCCTTGAACCGAGGAAGAAGCTTAAGATCAGGATTACGAAACCCAATGGTGAGGTTAAGGAGGTTGAAGCTACTGCTAGGTTGGATAATGAGGTTGAGGTTGAGTACTATAAGCATGGGGGAATATTACCATACATGCTTAGGAGAATTGCGTTAAACACTGGGCGTTAAATTAAGCCTAATTCAGACTCAATGGAGACTATTAGGGAATTAACAGTATGGCTTGTTGTTAAGGGTTCACCATTAGCTAGGCTAAAAATCCTCCTGGCCAAGGCCCTAGCAACTTCACTTGAACCCTTAGGCATTCCACCAACCATAACCACTGCCCCACCATTCTTAATTATTAACTTAGCTAATTCAGTTACCTTAATGGGTTCACCATCCCTCTCAAGAAGTATAATGAGTGATTCACTCATTGACTCAATCAATTCATTAATCGACACACCCATGAACCTAAGCAACCACTTACCGCTGGGGGGTACTGAACCATACTTGAATAACTGCTCCACCAACCCAAGGAAATTAAAGTAATTCTGAGGCGGCCTCTCACCTGGGGCAACCTCAATAACCTTACCTACCACTGTGTGAATATAAACAGTTAACATACCTCTCCGGGCAAGTAGGCTGTTTAATGAATCTAGGAGAAACTTATGAACAATATCCGGCCTACCCCTACTTTCCTTACCCTTAAGCCTACCCATAGCCTTAAAGTGAAGGGCCTTATCAAGGGGCATGTAGTTTGGGTCCCTACCAAGCCTCCTAGCCGCCTTAATAACATCCTTATTATTCCTTAATTCAGGGGGTATTGGCTCCAAGGCTGCATCAACAAGTATGAGTTTAAGCATTAATGCAGTTACCACTTTTAGTGAATAAACTTAACACTCATTCTCTAACTGGTGGATAAGGACGAAGTCTAGCTAATGCATCAATAACCTCCTTCTCCTTCAAGAGATCCCTAATGGATATTACGCCCATAACCCTATTATCATCATCAACAATAACCACGTGCCTAACCTGCCTCTCATTCATTAACCTAGCAACAGTGGTAATGTAGTCATAGTACTTAACCGAGACTATATTACCCATTGTCCCCACCTGCTCCACAGTGGCCTTATTAACATCAATGCCCTTAGCCAATGCCCTAACCACATCCCTCTCACTTATAACTCCTAAAACCCTCCTATTCTCAGGGGAATCAACAATAACCACTAACCCTACATTATTATCAGCCATGAGCCTAATGGCCTCCATTACTGGGGAACCCACCTTAATTACTACTGGACCCTTCCTAGTTATTAATTCTGAAGCCTTCATACGTTTACTATATAGTATTGTTTTTAAACTTAATCCCTATAATTAGCAATAAGTTAATACATTAGGTTTCCTACGGTTTTATCCCATAATTTGCCCAATATTATTGCCTATTAAGTAACCCCTAATATTAACACCCCTTAACCCCCTTAAGGCTTCCAGAAGCTTCTGAGCATCATTAATTGAATCCCTCCTCACCACTATATCATAGTCCTCCTGCGTAACCTTAATGAACCTTAAACCCCACTTCTCAGCATGGTATTGAGTTATAAAGCCGTAATCAGCTTCACCCCTTATTATAGCCTTGGCTACATCATCATGAGTCCAAGCAACTCTATTAAGAGCCTTCGGGTTACTTACATTCATCCTCCTTAACCATAATTCACTAAGTAGTCTTGTCCCTGAGCCGGGATTCCTCTTAGCCATAATTAACCTACCCCTCTTAACTTCATTAATGAGGTCCTTAAGGTTCATTGAACCCAACTCCTCCCTATACCCTATCCCAATAACCCTACCATAACCCCTCACTAGGGTTAATTCATCCAGTACCCCAAGTGCCTTAAGTATGCTTAGGTTACTACCATATATTGAAGATAAGTGCACCCCAGCCACTTGAGCCTTATTTATAAGCAGCATTGATAAACCATTCATTGACCCAACCCAAGTAACTGAGGCGTAATCATCTAGGATGTAGGAGAGTAATTCATCATGACTGCTGGCGACTATTAACTTACCACCTAAGTCACCCTCACTGAATGCTAGTAGGAGTTCCTCACCAAGCTTCGTTAATCTACTGTAACCACCGCATGAACCACCCCTAATGCCCTCCATTAATGCTTCCGATAGCTTAACCTCCGCCTCCCTAATTAGCCTAAAGGCAGTGGAGTAGGGTATGTTGAGTAGTTTAGCTGCCTTGTTTAATGAACCATACTTTTTTACTAATTTAAGTAATTCAATGACCTCAATCCTAATGTCAACACCCCTAAACCTAACAGT
Organism: Caldivirga sp. UBA161; assembly: GCF_002506515.1. Classification (GTDB taxonomy): domain Archaea; phylum Thermoproteota; class Thermoprotei; order Thermoproteales; family Thermocladiaceae; genus Caldivirga. Next base: position 23,096 of record NZ_DAXS01000069.1, on the reverse strand, counting down.
CCTACTGCTCATTAATTCTCTTAATTTTAAATAAACTAATGCAGTGTTTATAAATCCAAGCCCAATTCCTCCCTAATGATAGTGTGCACAACAGTTAATAATGACTATAGGGTTGAGGTATTCTCGAAGGCTACTAAACTCATACTAATGGATACTAATAGAGGGGTGATTCACGTTGAGGATAACCCAGCATTACTTAGCCCAAATAAAAGACCCACGGTTGCTAAGAGGTGCGTGGAGCTTGGAGCCGACGTAGTTATTGCAGCCCATGGCTCAGTGTGTTACCCATCCTACCGCATATTGAGGCAACACGACGTGAAGATTTACATTACTGAACCTGGCTCAGACCTAAGTAGCGTTAACGTAACACCCATTACCCAGTGGGAGGTTCTTTACTCAAGCATAATAGCGGTACTTGAGAGGCTGAGTGGGCATTAATATGGCTACTGCAATAGTGGCTATACCACCCCTTAAGGATGATGAGTTATTAAGTAGGGTAATTAGATACATGGAACGAAGCCTCAGTGAGGCTGGGTTTAGTAACATAGTGTTCTGCGGCCCATTGAAGAGCGTTGAAATCCCTGGATCAGCAGCCTTAACAACCTACATTGACTACGCGTACGCGTCATCCAGGGGATTACTGAACTCATGTATTGAAGCTAATGTGCAACCACCCGTGGCGCTAATTAGGGGTAGTCAACCTTACTTAAGTCCAGAGGCCTACACTGAAGCCCTATGGGCCTTAAACTCCTTTAATAGGCCTATAGTGGTGTTATCTAGGGGTGGTAGGGGTTTAAGTACACCCATCCTTTTATCAAGCATTAGGCTACTGAGGAGGGTTATGAAGCTTAATTCTAGGTTTAAGCTTGCCAGCGCCATGGTTAGGTTCCTGATTGAGAATAAGAGGGATATTCTACTTGTTGAGGTTAAGGATGAATGCCTTGGCGTTAGGCTAAGACCCTCAGCTTGCCTAAGTAGGATTAGTGATTGAATTATGCCGGCTACTGGTTAGTATTAACTGATGTAAATTCCTTAAGCATGCTTATTAACTCTGCCTCACTTGAGGCAACCTCAATATTAGGTAGGTAGTTTGCCATTTCCCTCCAAATGATTGGATTATCCCTAAACCTATAATCCATTAGTATTATGAAGACCCTATCTTTATCTGACCTAAGCCCCCTACCTATGGCCTGCTTAACCTTAACTAAGGCATTCCAAGTGTAGACCGCATGCCACGCATCATCGTAATTAGCCCTAGACTTAACCACGTCAACTAACCCATTCATGAAGTCATTTGGCTCAGGGTAAGGTACACCAACTATTGCCACAGCATCTATGTAGTTAACGTCATTGAACCTGAATTCAATACCCTCAACCAACTTACCCCCAGCCACGGCTAGTATTAACTTATGTGGATTAACCTTAATTGATTCTAGGACATCCTCTATGGTTGTTGTACCTATCTCAACCACTAAGTCAACTCCATGCCTAATATACTTCCTAGTGGCCTTAAGGGTATCGTATGATGGGAAGACGGCTAATACACCATGCTTTACAGTATCGTATACGCTTATTAATGTTTGAGCAATCCTACTATACTGCTCCTCACTCCTCTCAGTATACTTCGTTGTTACTTCACCGTAAACCACAGCCTTAACATTAGAGGACTTAACGTACTCGGTTAACCCAACCCTCAATTCATTGACCTTAACCTTAACCCCAAGTAGGCTTATAAAGAGCCTTGTAGGCGGCATTGTACCACTCATTACTATGAAGCTGTGGGCATTATTCATTACCCCTGAAGCTGCTGCTGATGGATCCATTAATCTACTTACAATAGCCTTACCATCATTGCTCATGGATAGGAAGAGCGCCTTATCCTTAGGCATCTTAACCACCGACCTATAGAAATCAATAATGTCACTTAATGGGGTACCAGCCAGAAGAATACCCCTACTCCT
>NZ_DAXS01000069.1:0-21109 GCF_002506515.1 Caldivirga sp. UBA161 | reverse complement strand
AAGTACTCCAGGACCTTGGTTGAATCAACCCTACGTTCACCCTGCTCACTCATGTTACTGAATAAGTCCCTGAAGAGGGCTCTAATCGATGCTAAGGCCCTTAATGCACCTGCCTTAACGTTAATGTCATTCACGAACCTCCTAACGTCAGATAGGGCTGCCTTAACCATGGCCTCGGTCAAATACTGAGTGTTCAAGTCAAGTATGGCGTAGGGGAGGTTATGCGCCTCATCAATTATAAGCACTGATGACTTTAAATCAAAGTTAACCACCTCAGGGGCGTTTAGGGAGAATAAGTAGTAGTAGGATAGTATTATGACCCTCGCCTCATCTATAAGCATCCTTGACGCATCATAAGGGCATACACCCAGCCTACATACTGACTTAACGTACTCACTGGGTGACTCTAAGCCAGCCACAGTATCCATGAATAAGCTACCATCCACCCCATTGTTCTTCAACTTAACGTAGTATTTGCATTCCCCTGTTCTCTTCAAGTAATTGCACTCCATTAGGAAGTCCCTGTAAGGTAACCTAGAGGTTGATGAAATGCAGCACATCCTAGCCCTATTCCTAACTAGGACATAGGGTACGAATACCCCCCTAACCTTAAGCATCCTACTTAACTCCCTCATGGGTGCAGCGGCTTGATTATTAGTCCTAATCATGTAGACAATCTTAATAGGCTCACCCTCACTGTAGGCTAAGGCAGCGGCTAAGGCGGCCGCAGTCTTACCCACACCAGTGGGTGCCTCAACCACAATCCCCTTACCCTCCCCTAGGTTACTGTATATGAAGTCCGCAATCTTAGCTTGAAGAGGCCTCCAGCCAATGTACGGTAAGTACTTACTCACCTTAGTATTAATCATTAGACCAGCATTGAAGCTCTCCACGCTTTAAAAACCTATGGTTCAGCACATTGTTCATTAAAACTTCCCATGGAGGTAAGGATAATAAGGCGATTACTTCACTTAATGCGCGAGAACATACTAAGATAATGCAGCAAAAAGTAGGCGGCGTGGGGAATATACTACAATATATAATATGATTTAAGTTAGGGCCCAACCCCCACCCCACTACTGACCAGCCTCAGCCGTAGCCATAGGCCCATGCTCAGGCCAGTGGACCCCTGAACACGCCCACCCCGGCTTAGGGCCGCTCCCTCCCGGGCCTAACCCGGTTCACCGGAACCCCACTACCCACAGCCCTACGGCTGTAGGCGTGGGCGGTGGACGTCTCAGGGGGCTGGCCTTCATAGCGGTACCCATGGCCCGACACTGGGCTAATCAGTAGCGGGGTGGGGTTTCGGCCTCCGTTTACCTACGGCCCCCTTTGAGAGGGGGAGGGGTGGCGCCCCTCCAGGCCTGGCCCAGTTGTAATGGGGAGTGGGCTTTTTAACTCTTATCTGTTGGGGAGCCAATATAGTTTATCTTAAACTATTTATGAGTATTGGTTTGAGGGAAAAACTATTAAAGTACCCTTGCTTATTGCTAATGGAGTTGAGGATGAGTGATGCGCTTGACGCATCAATAATAGTGCCAACACTTAATGAAGCTGGTAATGTAGGTAGGCTTATTGAGGAATTAGCCAGTAACCTTAAGGGTGTTAACTATGAGGTAATAATTGTTGATGATGGATCAACTGACGGCACCGTTAAGGTTGCTGAGGATACTGCGAGGAGGCTTGGGGTTAATCTTAGGATTATTGAGAGGGGTAGGAGGCTTGGATTGTCAAGCGCTGTGATTGATGGTATAAGGGCTAGTAGGGGAGGCATTATTGTGGTAATGGATGCTGATTTGCAACACCCACCATCAGTAGTGCCTAAGCTTATTGAGGCCGTTTCAAATGGCGCTGATGTTGCCGTTGCCTCTAGGTACATTAATGGTGGTGGAGTAGCAGGTGATTGGCCCCTCTTGAGGAGGATAATAAGCCGTGGGGCAATTACCTTAGCTCACATACTAGTGCCTACAGCCAGGGATGTTAAGGACCCCGTCTCAGGCTTCTTCGCAATGAAGAGGGACGCCGTATGCCTAGATAAGCCCCATGGCGACTACAAGATACTGCTTGACATACTTGCCCTCTGTAGGGTTAGGAGTATTGTGGAGGTTCCCTACGTTTTTAGGACTAGGGAGGCTGGCTCATCTAAGTTAGGTACTAGGCAAATAGTAAACTATGTTAAGCAAGTTGCCTCAATATCACTGAACCTGCTTTCCCTAAGCGGCTACAGGCCCATTAAGTTCGCTATTGTTGGTGCAATAGGCCTAATAGTCTCTGAACTGGTGCTCCACGTATTCTGGAGGGTGCTTGGGTTAGCGTACTTCATATCCCTTATACCAGCCCTTGAAGCAGGTATTGTCAACAACTTTACCTTAAATAAAGTGTGGACGTTTAAAGACAGGTCAGTGGGTTACTGGGTGGGGTTAGGTAAGTATCATGTAGCCAGTTTAACTGGAACAGCAGTAACATACGCCGTAACGAATCTGCTTCACTACGCCCTTGGCATAAACGGTTACGTAGCATACGTAATAGGGGTTATATTCGGCTTCATAGCCAATTACATTATGGCCGAGGTCTACGTCTTCAAATACCGACGCATGGGCACTAATAATAACCTTTAAAAACATCAATATTATTGACGCTTGTGGCTAACAATAAGAGGAGTGGCTGTGACCCGGTGAGCATTAGGCTTGAGGCTGAGGACTTTAGGCTATGGTACACTAAGTTCAGAGATGTCATAAGTGACTTAAGCCTAGTTAGGAGAGTATCCTCAATAGTCTATAATCTCCTTAACCAAGGCTGCAGCGAGGAGGAGGTTGTTAAGGCTGTTGAGGATATTTTAAGGAACCTTAACGTGGATCCATTAATGATTAAGAGGGGTGAATTCCAGGGGCTTAGAGGTGACGTGGTTGATGTTTTAAAGATAATATTCCCGAATGCAGTACAGGAAACTAAACCACCCTTCTTTATTAGTGAGGAGGATAAGAGGAGGAGCCAGCAGCCCACTGTTAATAGGCAGATTAAGAAGGCTGTTAAGCGTACATTAAGGATTAGGGGTACTGAGGCGTTCTCCTGGATAATGCTGGGAGTATCCTCAATCCTAACAGTAGTCTCCTTAGTGATTAACAATAGGTTAATGCTGGGCGTAAGCTCATCATTAGCCTTAATATTCCTCATAGTGGCATTAATGGCACACATACGCATGATATAGCCACTAGGTCACAAAATGGTTAGGAAGCCTTGCCTTTTAAGGTTAAGGAACTCTAGCGTTAACTTGCTTTCATAAGGATTTATATTTTTCGCTATGTTTAGTTAGTGAACCTGGCAAGCGATTAACCTACTGCCCACGGTTGATGGGGCATTGATTCATGGTACTACCCTAATACTCAATGCAGGGGCCCGTTAGTGGAATTACCATTTACTTAAAAGTTCATATCTTAGGTGTATGGAATACCAGGACTTACATATCAGTAAATTAAGAATAGGAATTAAAAGGTAGTGCTAGTTAATTAAGTAAGGACTTAAGCGATCCTTTAAGTTAAATTTTATCTAAAAGTAATTAAAGCCAGCACCAGTGGCACCTTAGTGAGGCAGGAGAAGGGCTTAGTTAATGAGCTTAATGACTTGCTTGAATCTTACCTAAGGGATATGGAGGGGGATGTGGTAGGCGCAGTGGTGTCAGATGTTAATGGTTTACCAATAGTGTATAAGACTATAATTAATTTAAGTGTTGATTCATTATCAGCATTATGTGCCTTGGCTATTAACCATATGCGGAAGATTAGTGGTGAAGTTAAGCTGGGTGATATTGAGTACGCAGTGATAAGCTACAGTGGCTATGTGCTTTACATTGAGCATATTTACGGTGACCTATTACTCATAGTGGTGGCTAATAAGGATGTTAACATGGGTTTAATAACATATGTAACAAGTAGGTACGCTGAGCATATGAGTAATTTAATAAAGGCCACTAAGGATTCTTAATTAATGAATGGAATCCTCAATAAAACATTGTAAGAATCAATATTGATTATTAGCATCCTAGTGATACTTTTTATTAATGTATCTATCTCTTATTCGTTTCATCTATACATCTATTATCCTCTACCCTTCTACTGGTATCCTCAATTCTCCCAGCGGCAGTATTAATTCTGGCGCTTAATGCTCTGCCAACATCATTAATCTTAGCATTTAATGAACCCATACACTTGTTAATACATTCCTCCATACTCCCATTAGCTTTAGGATTTCGCCAATCCTCTTATTAGCCTCATCAATCCTCCTATAAACATCGTTGATTTTCGCATCAATTTTAACATCTCAGCGCGTTTAAATCCTTAATACTCAACTTCTTATCATCCTCAATCCTAGCTTAATGTATTATACAGTAATTACCCTAGTAGTAGAGCCCCGGCCGGGATTCGAACCCGGGACCTCCCGCTCACCTGGACCCCGACTTACAAGGCCTACGCGGGGTAAGCAAACCCCTGGGCGCTCCAACCAGGCTGAGCTACCGGGGCTTCATGGTTTTTTAGGTAAGTGATTTTAAGGTTTTCTCCCGGAGGGACCTTGTTTAATTGAAAGGTAACCTTACGTCGATCAGTAGGCTCATAAACACTCACTCATCGTCTTAGCTCAGCCTCATCATCAACCTCACTGTTTACTTAAAAGCCAAGCCTAATGTAAAGGACCGGTTTTTATTCCTTTACCCAAGGCATTAACACTAGTTATCGTCCTTGCTTAAGCATAGTATAAACCTTGATAATGCCCCATGAACATGATCGACACCTATGCAGTATGCGTTTAAATTCAGTGAGGCGGCCTCATCAATAACCACGTCTAGTAAATATGAGGGAAGCGTCATTACAATGCTTCCACCCTTAGCCAGTAATTCAATTGCTGATTCAAGAAACTTAATGTAGAGGCTACTGAGCCTTGACTCCGTCCTAAACACCCTATTGAATGGTGGATCAGTTACTATTGCTTTAATTGAATGAGGCCTAATAGGCATCATTAAAGCATTGCAGATTAAGTCACTTACACTCTTAATATCGCACCCAATTGCACGTATACCTAACTCCTCAGCTATCTTGGGTATTGTGCCTACTCCAACAAATGGATCAATTATTGGACCCTCGGTGACGCCAGTTAAGTTAATCATGAGTAGCGCGTGGAGCGGATTCAAGTGAGGTGAGTCCTTCCTTACGCTGCTTAATACCGCCTTAATTAAGGTGGGCTTATACTTAACTCCATTAATAGTAATTTCCTTAACTAAGGCCGCCCTATTGATAACGCTTAACAATTGCTCAAGCCCATCACTGGTATTTACTTTAGCCCAACCATCCCCACATTCAATATTACTCACATTTAATCCACTTAACCTAATTAGTGTTCTTAATTCTAAGCATGCCAACTCAATACCCATTAATCTCTTTAATTTAATGAAGGCCCCCATTTCACCGCTCAATACTAATCCTCCTAACATGCCTCCTAATCACGAATATCATAGCCAACACCAGCATATTGATTAGCACGTATATTGTAAGGAATAATATTAATGACGCAATGTCGAAACCAGGCACTATTATTGAGGATAATCCAGTTAATGGTGATATTAATGATATTGACGCAATGTAACCGTAAGGTATCCTGTGAGTCTTTGAGTAAGTCTCTATAACTAATACCGCCACCAATGCCCCATATATTATGCCTAGGATTTCAGGTAAAGTTAATGGCTTCCCTATTAAAACCATGAATGGGTTACTCCTCAATATGGGTGAGTATATGTTTATGTACATGGCCAGTATAACTATGGTTACCAGTATGGTGAAGAATGTGGCCTCATAACGCCTTATGAATAATATGAGCGGCCTATATGCGTTAAAGGCTATGAAGAGCAATACTACACCAATCACCAGTGATATGGATGAGGCTAATATGGGCTTAATTGATTGAGGAATCAAAAGCCATATCCCATAAAGCATAACCACCAGTCCAGGTAAACCCAATGTGTATTGCCTCCACCCAGGTTCAAGGAAGGCCTTCCTAAGGTAATACCTGGTTAATACAGCGAAGTCCTCAACACTCCTAGTCTGCTTAACAACAATCCTCTTAACCGATATCACTGTCCTCCTTGATTGTATGAGGGGAAGCACTACCTCATCAGAGGGGCCGTCTGAAACCAGTATTATACCATCGGCATTAAATATGCTTAAAACCTTATCCAACTCAGCCATAACCTTCAAGTCAGCCTCAACATCACTATCACTGCTCCCAGTAACTAAAGCAACCTCAATATTATTACCGTATATCGGCCTTAAACTATCATAAACCCTAATAGCCCCAAATATGGCGTTTGCATCTGAATCATCTGGGTACCTAACTATGAAATCTACCCCAACCTTAAGAACCTCATCCCTACCAACAACTGGGGTCTTAATACCGAGCCTCTCCCCAACATCATTATCCCTATCTACACAAAGCACCAGTATCCTCTCTTCAACCATTACTACGTCATCCACTTATGCTTTCACCTTAATAAATCTGATGTTAAGAGAAAAGCAAGTGGCTTAAGGAGAAATACTTTAAACAGCTCATTTACCTAACATAACGTGCAGGTGGCCATTGCAGCCCATAGTGGTGAATACAGGGATAAGCATGTTAAGGCAATTAAAGATGTTATGGATGGTTTAACTCAATGTAAACCTACTATACTTTTAGGTGGTTACTGGGGTTTGATGAAAGTTGCTGCTGATGAAGCTATTTCAAGGGGGTTAAGGGTTGTGTTAATACTGCCCATTGAGAACGATGCTATTGAGGTCCCTAAGGATGCCGTAATTGTGAGGACTGGCATGGAGTTTAGGGAAAGATCAGTAGTGCTGATTAGGAGTAGTGATTCTGTGGTAGCTATTGGTGGTGCTGCTGGGACAATAATGGAGGTGCTTTTAGCGTATGCCATGGGTAAACCAACAATAGTACTTAAGGGTATGGGTTTCCCAACAGATAGGCTTGAGTTAGCTTTCCCAGATTACGTTGATGATAGGAGAACCTCCAGGATACTTTACATTACTAATCCCCGTGAAGCCGGTAAGTTAGCCTGCACCTTAAATGGAGCTCAAGTTAAGGAACAGGGATGAGACTAATTCTAAGTATGTTAGCTACCCCCTTCTTTAGGTGGGATTCTGCGGTTAGTTTGGTTTCTAGTCCTCATGCTTGGTGATATTTAAGTCCGCATTTTGGGCATTTGAANNACCCTATCCTTGAGTGTTAATTCATTATTCATGTAGCCGCACCTTGAGCATGCCCTAGATGCATTCACTGGGTTAATGAGCCTAAGCTCCTTACCATACTTAGCCAAATTGCCGCTGAATAATGCCCTTTAACTCATTAAAACCAAAATCAATTAACCCCCATGCCATAGAAAGTTTAAAAGTACAGTGTAAAATGAACATAATACTGAGTTAAAAGTCATGTGAAAAACATTAAAAATAGCGAAACAGAGCCTAATTCATGAAGTTCGCATTAAAGTGTAGCCCAGGTCAGAAGATTAGTAAGAGGCAAGGTAAGGTGGCTATAATTGGGGCTGGGCCAGCGGGCTTAGGTGCGGCTGGTTACTTGATATGCAAGGGGTATGATGTAGATGTCTACGATAGGATGCCTGAACCAGGTGGAATGACACTCTTCGCCATACCCAACTGGAGGCTACCTTGGAATAACATTAGGGCTGGTGTGAGGGAGCTTAGGGAATTGGGGGTTAACTTCTTCAGTAATGTTAAGGTTATCTGCGATGATGAGTATAAGATTGAGGGTGATCAATTCGTTAAGAGCAGGATTCACCTGGAGGAGTTGATAGATAAGTATGATGCCTTAGTGATAGCCACAGGGACGTGGGAGTCTAGGAAACTTAAGATCCCTGGGGAGGACCTTAAAGGATCATACCTAGCCCTTGATTACTTATTCAGAATATACGCGAGCCAGCATGGTTATTTACCTAAGTCTGAGGTTTTTAAAACAGGCTTAAAGTCCATGGTGGTTGGGGCTGGTTTAACGGCTGTTGACGCCGCAATAGAGTCCCAATTAGAGGGAGCTAAGGAAGTTTACTTATCCTACAGGAGGACTATAAACGAGGCCCCTGCTGGTAAGGCTGAGATAAATAGGTTAATCCAGAGGGGTATTAAGCTCCTTGAGTTAACATTACCAGTGGAGGTTAGTGGTAAGGAGTATGTTGAGGCTGTTAAGATTATTAAAATGAGGCTGGGTAAACCAGACGCCTCAGGTAGGCCTGCCCCGGAGCCAATACCTGGCTCTGAATTCACACTCAGTGTAGATACTTTAATATCAGCTATTGGTGAAATACCAACACCACCCATGAGGAAGGAGTGCTGCGGCATAGTGTTAAGGCATAATGGTACTATAGATACTGATGCCCAGGGCAGGACAACTAGGATTGGCGTCTTTGCCGCTGGTGATGTAACTAATGGCCCGACGTTAATTGGTAAGGCGTTATCCCATGGCATGAGGATAGCGCAGTCAGTTGAGTCCTTCCTTGAGGCTGGGGGCAAGAAGGGGAGTAGTTGGAGGTCTTAGGCTTCACCGTAGGCCCTATCCCCAGCATCCCCGAGCCCAGGTACAATGAATCCCCTCTCATTCAGCTCTGGGTCAACTGCAACTAAGTAAACATCAATATCCGGGTACTTGGCGAGTATCCTCTCTATGGCGTACTTAGTGCCTATCACATGTACAGTTATGGTCCTCTTAGGCTTCCCATGCCTATACACTATATCCAAGGTGGATAATATTGTTGATCCAGTGGCTAGCATCGGATCAACTATGATTAATGTATCCTCATCACGTATTTCAGGAATCCTATAGTACCCAACATCTATTTGAAACTCCATTGACCCAGGCACATGAGTATTCTCAATCCTCCTGGCACTAACAACACCTATTCTAGCCGCTGGGAAGGCCTTAAGAAGGCCCTCAACCATGGGCATGGCTGCCCTAAGTACTTGAACTATTATGACCTTATCAACATCCTTAATCCTAATCCCCCTAGCCTTAATACCAAGGGGTGTCTCAACCTCCACACTATAGGTTTCAAAGGACTTAATTATCTCATAACCTATTAACCTACCAAGCCTAACCAACCCCTTCCTAAACTCAATTTGGCCAGTCCTCCTATCCCTAAGCGTCGTTAATATATCCTGAGCCAGGGGGTGATCAATAATTATCACCTTCCCCATGAATTACCAGTGCAGCTATCCCTAAGCCCTTTTTAAGGATGTACTGATTTTTAAAGTCCATTAAGTGCCTTTAATGATTAAACCCAGGTAGGGTATTTAAGTATGATTAGTGTAAAACAGTTAAGGTGAATCCAAGTGAACTTAGAGTACTTAAGTAGAATACTTTACTCACCGGTTATTTCAGACGTGTTGGATGAAATAGGTGTCCATAATCATGCATTACCAAGCGGTATACTTCCAATTAACCCCAACTACGTGGTTATAGGGTACGCATACCCAATGTACGTTGACGAAGCCAACAGCCTTAACCCCGATAACCCTTATAAAGGACTCATTGAGGCTGTTGATTCTATTCCTGAGGATTCGGTGGTTGTTATTGAGGTTAATGAAACCATTAGAGGCAGGACTGCTGTTTGGGGTGAATTAACAAGCACAGCGGCAATGGCGAGGGGTGCTAGGGGTGCTGTTGTTCATGGTTTAGTTAGAGATGTTAATCAGGTTTTAAGGCTTGGATTCCCAATATTCGCAATGGGCCAAACACCATACGATATTAAGGGTAGGGGTGAGTTTAAGGGCCACGGGATCGAGGTAACTGTGGGTGATGTGAAAGTTAGGGTGGGTGACTTAGTGTTTGGTGATATTAATGGTGTGGTTATTGTACCTAAGGAAGTGATGAATGAAGCAATCAATAGAGCTATTGAGAAGGTAAGTAAGGAGAGCATTGCTAAGAGTGAATTAAGAAGGGGCGCTCACCTTAAAGATATATGGAATAAATATAGGGTTCTTTAAGAGGGATGTGAAATTAAAGCATTATTTATTAACCATTGATGAATACCCTCATAATTTCCTCAAATGCGATAGCAGATGGAATAATACCATAATGGTATTTAATATATAGCATAATGAGTTTGAAGGCTGAATTGAGTTGGCACCTTGTTTTTATTCAAAATTAACTACATAATCCTTAATTCAATAAATCATACTTATTAAAGTAAGGTTACGAAATATTTTTAACCTAGTATATTATCTAGAAATAGTTAGCTAGGTGAATTAACTTGGCTGATGAATTAATTAAGGATATGGGGTTGATCTTCCTCACAGAATGCCCTGCTACCCCATTAACCCATATCCTAGCTCTTAATGCCAATGATTATGCTGAGAACCTTGCTAAGTTACTTAGCTCGGAGAATCCAGTGGATGCCACCCTTTACTTAACTAGGGCATGTAACCTCAAGTGCATTACCTGCTATGTATCAGCCTCTAGGCCGTTACCCAATGAACTCAATACTAATGAATGGATCAGGGTTGTGGATGAATTAAGTGAACTAGGTGTAAGGTACCTTTACCTACTTGGCGGTGAACCCCTCCTGCTACTTAACAGGGGTTTACTGGACATAATTAAGAGGGGTAAGGAGAATGGTATGGTCATCTCCCTAAGTACCAATGGAACACTGGTAAGTGAGGAGGTGGCACTTAAACTAAGGGATTCAGGCGTGGATCAGGTTCAAGTTAGCCTTGATGGACCTAACCCAGTAATCAACGATATAATTAGGGGCCATGGATCCTTCAGGAAAGCCATTAATGCCATTAAGCACCTTAAGAAAGCGGGAATTACCGTAACATTATCATATACCGTTACAATCAGTAATACTGATTATGTAGAGGACTTTGTTAAACTGGCTGCCAGCTTAAATGTTCCTGCGGTAACATTCATTAGGGTTCAGGAATTTGGTAGAGCCAGTGGAGGTAACTTAGGTATTAGTAATGAGTTGGCATACGAGGTATTAGTTAAGTTAAGTAAGTTAGGTAGCATTAATGTTAAGGTTGTGTATAGTGGCTTTAGGTTTGGGTTAATGAACCTCATGAGTAAGGCCTATAGTGAGGCTGAGGAATTACTTAATAGGCTTAAGGTCACTAACTATGGTATATGCCCAGCTGGTAAGAGTAGGCTTGTGATTGACGCTAATGGTGATATTTACGGCTGTGAATTATTAATGAGGCCGGAGTTCAGGGAGGGTAATGTTAGGTGGGATGATTTAGGTAAGGTATGGGTAAGTGGATTTAAGGCCTTTAGGAATAGGGTACATAATTCATCATGTACCAAGTGCCCATTCTTTGAGCTATGCCAGGGAGGGTGCCCAGCTAGAGCTTACGCTAAGTATGGTTCATTAAATGGCCCTGACCCATTTTGCCCATTCATCAGCGGCTAGGTGTTAAGCTTAATAAGGGTTGGTAAGCGGGGATGTAGGGTATGGTTGTTTTACCACCATTACAGTACAGTATAATTAAAGCGCTGGCTGAGGTTAATGAGCCCATTGACGCAGACTCCCTAGCAAGTAAAGTGGGTAAGAGGGCTGAGGATATTATGAGGGATCTTGAGGAACTTAGGGTGAGAGGGCTTATTAGTATTGAATATAGGTTGGTTACGAGGGTCACATTAACTGATCTTGGTGGGGAGTACTTAAGATTAGGATTACCTGAGGAGAGGCTTGTAGCCAAGTTGAGGGAATTAGGTGGTAAGGCAAGTTTAAGCGAATTAAATAAATTAGTAGGCTTAAGTAGGGAGGAGTTCGCAGCAGCCTTAGGTAGGCTTAGGAGGCTTAGGGTGGTTAATCTAAGTGGTAATGTAATTAATTTAACTGATAATGAGGGTGAATTAATGAATTACATTAATGAACTTAAGTCATTCCTAAGCAGCATTAAGGGTACTATGGAGTATGCTGGTAAATTACCTGAACCAGTGGAGGAGGCTAGGCGTAGGGGGCTTGTTAAGGTTCACCAAGTGAAGAAGCTCATGGTTACCATAACCCAGGAAGCCTTAAACCTATACAGGATTGGTGAATTGACAAGTGCTAGGGTAATAACTAGCCTAACCTCAGCCGACTTAACCTCAGGTTCCTGGAGGAGTGGGGTCTTTAAGGAATTCGACTTAGCTGTGGAGGTACCCTTAAGGCCTATTAGGCGTAAGCACCCCTTCATTCAATTCCTGAATCAAATTAGGGATGAGCTAGTAGCCATGGGGTTTGAGGAGGTTAAGGATGAACACGTTGACGCCGCCTTATGGAACTTCGACACCCTCCTAGTGCCTCAATACCACCCAGCTAGGCGTGAAACTGACGTATTCTATGTTGAGAATAGGCTCAAGCCGAGGGAAACCCCCGTAGAGGTTATGGAGAGGGCTAGTGAGCAGCATGAGTTAGTTTGGTCATATAAGTGGAGTAGGGATGAAGCCCTTAGGGTACTTTTAAGAACACACACGACGCTGGTTACTATTAGGCAGATTTACCATAGGGGGCCAGGTGAGTATAGGTTATTTTCACTTGATAGGGTCTATAGACCTGACACACCTGATCCCACGCACTTCATGGAGTTCCACCAACTTGAAGGCATAATAGTGGGTAAGGAGGTTACCTTTAGGAACCTACTGGGCTTCTTCACTGAGCTTGCTAATAGGCTTAGGCTTGGTAAGGTTTACTTTAAGCCAGCTTACTTCCCCTTCACTGAACCAAGTGTTGAAGGCTACGTGAAGCACCCAAGGCTTGGGCAACTTGAGGTTTTCCCAGGAGGCATGTTTAGGCCTGAGGTGCTTAAGATAGTTGGCTTAAGCAGTGAGTATAAGGTTGCGGCCTGGGGTGTTGGAATAGATAGGTTGGCAATGGTTGTACTTGGTGTTGATGATATTAGAACCCTCTACACTAATAACATTAAGGAAATAGACTCAATGAAGACTCCCATTGGGGTGGTTTAAGTGCCAACCATTGAAGTCTCCCTAAGGGACCTATCCTCAATAGCACGGGTGGATTTAACACCTGATGGCCTCAGGGATATTGTAGAGGTTTTTAAGGGTGAAGTCACTGATGTTAAGGGTGATTATGTAGCCATTGAGCTTAATTACGATAGGCCAGACTTATTTTCAGCTGAGGGGCTTGGAAGGGCTATAGGCATATACCTAGGTTCAAGAAGCATACCAGAGTATAATGTCGATGGGCCAGCCACTAAACTTGATGCAACTAAGGCACCGGCTTATAGGCCATACGCCTACATGGCCATTGTAAGGAATGTTGAACTTAATGATGAGGCTATTAGGCAACTCTTCCAGCTTCAGGAGATACTACATAGGGACTATGGTGATGATAGGAGGCTAGTGTCAATAGGCTTATACGACCTTGACACTGTTAAGCCACCCTTCAGTTACGTTACTGTTAAGGAGGCTACCTACAGGCCATTAGGTTACAGCGAATCCATGACGCTTACTGATGTACTTAATGTAACTGAGAAGGGTAAGGCATACTCAAGCTTAGTTAAGCCTGGGGAGTACCCGCTATTAATTGATGATGAGGGTAAGGTTCTCTCATTCCCACCGATACTTAATGGTGAGGAAACTAAAGTAACTGAGGCCACTAGGAATGTGTTAATTGATGTAACTGGTGTTGAACCTGAATTAATGAAACGCGTGTTAAATATCATGGTTACCTCAGTGGCTGAAAGGTCTAGGAACCCTGTAATACAGTCCATTGAGGCCACCGGGGCCAATAGTGAACTTACCCCAAGCCTTAATTGGATTAATATTAACGTTAAACTAAAGGATGCTGAGGATTTAATAGGTATGAGGCTTGAACCCAACGCAACCACCAGCGTATTAATGAGGATGGGGTTTAAAGTCTCAGACATGGGTGATTCAATTAATGTGCTTGCCCCACCCTATAGGATTGATGTCCACAGCTACGTTGATGTCATTGAAGACATTGCGATTGGCCTCGGTTACAATAACCTTGAACCAAACCTACCACCCCCAACACACTTCGGCTCTAAACACCCTGTGGAGCACTTGAGTAGTATCATTAGAGACCTACTGCTGGGTATGGGGCTGCAGGAGGTGGTTAACTTTAACTTAATTAGTGATGAGGTAATGAGGAGTATTGGCTTAATTAACTTCGTTAAATTAAGTAACCCTAAGATTAAGGATTACTCAGCACTCCGTAGTTCGCTCATACCATCACTGCTCCTAACGGTTAAGGTTAATCAGAGGCTTGTTGGTAAACTGGAAGCTTTTGAAATAGGCGATGTGGTTGAGTTAAAGGATAATACTGCAGCCACCAGTAGAAGAGTTGGTGTACTACTCATGGGTGATGGATACACTTTAACTGATGGATTATCAGTAGTTAAGTCACTCCTTAAGGCATTGGGAATGGCGGCTAACCTACGTAAATGCGGTGATAAACCCTTTATACCTGTACGCGCAGTAGAGGTGCTGGTGAATGATTCTAGGATTGGATGTATTGGTGAAGTTGACCCAGAGGTACTGGTTAACTTAGGTATTGAGAAACCTACGGTTATTGGTGAATTAAACATAGATTTAATGCTAAGTATACTTAAAAGCCTTCACTGAAGTTAAACCCTATGGCATTAATTATTGGGCATAGGGGGGCCAGGTGTTGTGCCCCAGAGAACACAATACCATCATTTAAACTAGCTATTGAAGCTGGGGTGGATGGCATTGAATTAGATGTACACATGACTAAGGACGGTGAATTAGTTGTAATTCACGATGATACACTGGATAGAACAACCACTGGATCAGGTTACGTTAAGGACTATACAATTAATGAGTTAAGGAAACTAGACGCTGGGGTTAAGTTTGGTGTAGAGTGGCGTGGGGTTAAGATACCGACCCTCGATGAGGTGCTTAGGGAATTTGGTAATAAGACAAGCTTCGTAATTGAGCTTAAACATGGTAGTGACGTGTATCCCAGCATTGAGGAGGAGGTACTTAACCTAGTTAAGAAACATAATGTGAAGGCTAAGATCGTGTCCTTTGATTTCAATGCGCTTGAAAGAGTTAGGCAACTTGATGACTCAGTGGAGTTAGGGTTAATATTCATAGGTAAAGCCAGATGGTTCATTGACATCGCTAAAAAATTAAAGGCGCAATGGCTTCAAGCAGAATATAGGCTAATTAATGAAAGTGACGTTAAGATTACTCATGAGGCTGGTTTAAAGATTGGTGCCTGGACCATAAATGATGTTGATATAGCTATTAAATTAACTGAAATGGGTGTTGATGAAATAACCACAGATAATCCGAGCCTAATAATAAGAAACCTTAAACACACCAGGTAATCATAATATTAACCAATTAAACTGGGAAGTCCTATAAATTTTACTTATGTTTTTGTTTGTTACGTCTTTTCGTAATGAGTGATAGGAGGGGATGAGGAGATTAGGCTAGCTATTATTGAGTTGCCAGGTATTAACGATGCATGATTATTAATAAAGGACTAGTAAGGTTCTGGTTAGTGTAGCGGGAAATGTTTAAAAATTCGATATCGATAATATTATCAATGAAGATAATAACTGCACCAGGCCCTGTTTCATACCCTTTAATACTGGCTTCAAGGTATTACCGCGACTTGGATTTAGTATTCGCTAAGGGTAAGGAGAATGAAAGCGCCTATGCGATAGCTGATTCATTAGTATCTTTAATTAAGAATGATTTACGAGTAGATGTGGTAACCGTTAAGGGACTAATGTTCATTTACCCCAAGTTACAGGGGCCTAGGATTGCCGTTTGGAGGCGTGGTAGTGCAGCGGATTTACTCACTAGAGCATTATTAGATAGGGTTGGATTAAAGGCTGAGCTTGTTTACGCTGATGACTGGTACTCTATACTTAACATGCTTAATGAAGGTAAAGTCCAAAGTGCTGTGCTTAATTTAGGGGTTCTTGAACATAATGACGCATTTCTAGAGGAATTGGTTAATGCGCCTGGAGCCTGTGGTGCTTACGTGAGTGGTAATCCACAATACTTCATAGATACCTATACTGCTGGCATTGAGGCTGCTAAAAGAAGCTTAACTGATGCAGCCGAATACATTGCAAGGAAGCTACCAATTAGTATTCCTAGGGGGTTTATTGAGAATATTCTTAGGAGAGTTAAATATGGTATCTATGATACTGGCAACTACGCAGATTTTATTAATGTTGTTAAAAGGTATAGTGATGCTTAATGATTAGGGGGCATTACTTGGGATTAGTGCAGGCATTACTAATAATAGTACCCTTGACAATAGCGGTTAGGGCATCTAACAATATGCTAATGACCACAATACCCCTATTAGCTAGGTATGATTTCCACTTCAGTAATACGCTTATTGGCTTATTATCAGCTTTAACAGCATTAATGACATTCCTAAGCAGTGGCTTAATTAATTCAAGGTTAAGGTCATGCTGTAGGAGGCTGGCATTAATAGCATCTTCAGTAGCATATACTGTGGTTTATCCATTATTTTGGTTGTCATCACCATTAACCATATGGCTACTCTCAGCCATTGCAGGATTCACCCTAGGCTTCCTAATGCCTAACATAATAACTTCAGCAAGTTTACTGCCCGATAGGAGAGCTAGGGAGAGGCTGCTTAACATATATACATTATCACTAAGCATAAGCCTAATATTAGGCCCAGCCATTGAATCACTAATACTTAAGCACTATAGTTTAAAGGAATCCTTCCTATTCTTCACAATATTCCCAATACTTGCCTTAGCCATAGCTCCACTTATTAGATTCCCTGAGGAGCGGGGTGGTGATTCATTAATTACTGTGAATAATGTGCTATCTAATCCTGGATTCCTGACCGCAGTCCTAAATATTGCAACATATAACGTAGTCTTCTCCTTCCTAATGGCATTTGGCGGTATTTACGCTAGGGATTCCTTTGGATTAAGCTACTCGATGGTTGAAACCCTATTCTCACTATTCTTCATAACATCATTCCTAGGTAGGCTCTACTTATCCATTAAACCAGCTGAAAGGCTTTGGCCACTTATGAGTAGTGCAGTATTATTAACTGTAATTGGCGTGACAATGATTGGGTTAACTAGCAGCTCATTAATCTACATTATTGCACTACTACTACTTGGTATACCTCATGGTATCACTTACCCATTATCCGTAGTTGCCATATCAAGGGCGTTTAAACCTCAGCATAGGAATGCGGCTAATAGCTTATTCTTCTCATTCATGATGCTCATAGGCATAGCCACACCAACAGTGACAGGTTATGTGGCGGATTTAATAGGCATACGTAACACATTCATAGTACTCATATTACCCGTGATTATCGCCTTAATACTCCTAAGGAGGTATGTGGGGTCTGTTGATAAGCCACTTACTTAATTTTACTTTAACTCTTCTTGGCGATGATGGTTAGGTATGACCTCGGCTTAATACTCACCTTTAATTCACCATTGGTGAATTCACCAATCTTATCAATGGGCTCCTCCAGTGGGTTGGCTAGGTAGGCTGTGTAGCCATTCAGCATCCTTGACCTTATGGTTAATGACTTAGCCTCACCATCAACCTCAAGTAGCCTTAAAACAACACCATCACCCAAATCCCACTTCTTAACCGCAGTCACCACCACTTCAGGTGGATCTACCGTTAAGTCACCATTTATGACCCTCCCAATCACAGGTGATGCGAAGAACCTATGAGCCATACTTGGCTTAATACCCCTACCACTCGTTAACCGGTAAGTGAACGTGAATGAGCCACCCTGGGCAGCCTTATAGTTAGTGTGCCAGTAATTATTCATGACGTAGGAGAATATTAAGCCGCTATTCACTTTAATACTTCCTCTCCAGATGCCGTCGAAAATATTATTAATTGTAATCAATGGAGCCTCCTCAGTGTAGAACGCCACATCAAACTCACCCTTAAGTAGGGTAATGTTATTTACAGTAAACCAGTTGGCGCACCCACCTTCAACCAACTCACCCTCAACATCAATGAATGCCCCAGGCTCCTCAATAAGCACCTTAGGCCTAGTTAATTTGAATGGGAATGCAAAGTAAACACCCTCCTTATCGTAATTCTCAACCTTATCCACAGTATTCCTAATAATTATCTCCTTACGGGCCTTAGGTAAAGTAATCTCCTTCCTAATCCTACTAAGGTGGCTTTCACCCTCAATAACCACAGTAATTACATCATCATTCTCATAAACCCCATTAACCCTACTTGAATACTCCCTAATAATACTGAAAGCCGGGGCAGTGGGCTCACCCTCATATAGGTAGTTCAATATTGTCCTCTCCATACTAGTCCCCCTACCACCAAGCACGTAGACGTATTCATCAAGTGCGTACTTTGATGAATCTATTAATTCCGCATTAAGCTCCTTATCAATAACACTAACCACTCTACCACCCCTAATAGTGACCCTGTAGTAAGGTGACTCAATTACAGTATCCTGGGCATCAACACTCCTACCCACAAGGGGCTTCCTTGCGAATGGCCTTGATGACATTGGTGGTAATTCAACGTAAGTATTCTCAATAATACCACTGGCTGTGAATGGGTATGGGTTACTAACGTAATCACCCCTAGTCAATTCAATAGCCTTACTAAGAGCCTTACCTGCGAAGCCAGCCTTAATACGCCACTGCTCCATGGCATTTGAATTATAGGGGTCACTAACTGAATTCCACGCACCCCACGTATGCTCATCAAAGTACACTACACTCCTCCAAGCCTCATTAAGGTCATCCTTAGGGTACTTTAAGCCATTAAGGTAATCGAAGGTGTAGGCCACTTCAGCGAAGTACAGTAGCTTCTTAGCAAGCCTCAGCATAGCCAACTCCCTAGCCGTTGAGGCTGCACCATCCTCCCAATAAGCCCCAAAACTACCCTTAACCTCACTAACCTTACCATTAACCTCACGCTCAAGGTTATGGAAGAAGTCGTCCGTAGTGGAGATTATTAACTGTGGGTTCTCCCACTTCTCATTAAACTCATTAACAATATCAATGAACCTATCCGATGCAGGCCAATTATCAATGAACATACCGTAGAGTAAAACACTCCCATACTGGTAACCCCTCTCCTCAAGGGTTGTTAGGAAGTGGGCTAAACCAGCCTCAGCCCTATCAAGGCTCGTTAATAAGCCAGCTGACCAACCCTGGTGGTAACCGTGGAATCCCGGTATTAATCCACCATAACCACCACTGAACCATGCCAATACACCATTACCATCAGGCCCAACCCACTTGAAGGGTGACTTAAGCCAGGTATTCAACTTATGTAACGGACCCCTATCTGGATTAGCACCCTGAATATAGTACTTAATACCGCATGATGCTAAGACGCTTGGGAGCGCATAAACTGCACTTGGTATATCATTTAAGGCTGCTGTCTCAATTCTAAAGCCTGCCCTCCTCAAATCCCTAACACTGTAGAATAACCTAATTAACTCCTCATGGCTACATAAGCCAGTTAACACATTTAATGGGAATGCCTGAACACCAATTAAGCCACCCTTATTGGCTTCTAGGAGCTCCATAATCCTACCGAAGGGCTGCTCATTAACCTCAATAACGAATTTACCACCCCTGGAGGCTACTTTAAGGGCAATATCCATGTTACCCCTATGAACCTCCTCAACCCTAGGCTGGAGGTCAGTGTAGCCGTAGTCCGTGTGGACTGTTGGGGCAACATAAACCCTAAGCCTCCTAGGCTCCTTGAATTCAGGCTTAAATGAGTAGGATTCACCATCCTCAAACCTAACCTCAACAGGCTCATTAGGCTTAACCTCAGCGAGGAACCAATTCAAACCAGAGGAAGCAGTGAATCCACGGCCATTAACAGTAAACTTAACTTGATAAGGCGACCTATTCCTAACATATATTAAGAGACCCCTCAAACCACCCCTACTAATGAAACCCGTAGGCTTAACCCAAACATTGAAGTTATGCATTAATTAGCTGTATGCATACCAATATTTAAGGATACTCTACCTTGTTCCATTAATTCTCAATAATGATTAAAATACGAGTTTAGGTTTTAAATACCAAGCATTAACCTTATAAATAGAGCTAATGTACATCATTAAAGCAGAGTGTGAGTGTAAAAAAGGATTACTTGCTACTTCAACAGTAATAATAGGCATAGTGATTATTGTAGTAGTGGTAGCAGCAATAATAACACTAAGGAGAAGGTAAGCTAAGAAAGTATTTTTAATTTAAATCATTATTTTCTTTGGCAATATTTTGTTTAAATTTAAGTAAAAGCTAATGAACTTAGGTTTAGCTTTATCTCGCCTTCATTAATGGTTTTCAAAGTCCTATAATCATTAATCATTCTACTTTCCTGTAAATAATGTAATTCTATGATGTAACATTTCCTAGTTTATTACTGGGAGGTGTGTGTCTTGTATATGTCCTCAAGCCTCTTCATTACGTCATCATTTATTTTAACGTTTAGGCTTTCTAAGTCCTCCTCAAGCTGCTTAACACTTGTTGCACCTATTATGGGTATTATAGTTACCCCAAGGCTTTCACCCCTCTTAATCATCCATGCTAATGCCAACTGAGCGTCACTTACACCTAATTCCTTAGCTACCTCGTGGAATTCAATAAGTATTTTAAGATTCCTATCAGTGAAGTACCTACGCCTCATACCCTCTATGTAATCTGCCCTAGACATTTCAGGTATCTTCCAGGTCTTATTCTGAAAGTCAACGTATTTTCCCGTTAATACTCCTTGAGCTAAGGGAATGTAGGCTAGTATTGCCATGCCGTACCTCTTGGCCACAGGTATTTTATCATTCTCAATCCACCTCTCAATGTAATTATACGGTTCCTGCATTGTTGTGAAGGGTTCTAGGTTTCTTCTTTCGGCTATTTCCATGAATTCAACTATGTCGTGTGCTGGGTGATTGCTTTCACCAATGTAATTCACTAAACCATCCTCAACAAGGTAATTAAGAGTCCTAAGAGTCTCAATCTTAGGGGTATCAGGATCAGGGGCATGTATTTGATATAAATCAACATAATCTAGGTTAAGCCTTCTTAGTGATTCCTTAATCTGCCAC
>NZ_DAXS01000039.1 GCF_002506515.1 Caldivirga sp. UBA161 | reverse complement strand
TGAGGATGAAGGTGGTAAACCACAAACCCGTAAACCACCCAAAGGCAACCCCTTTAGGGAGGAGGTCAGCTCACTGGATTCAGCCTTAGGAGTAGCTAGCATATGCGTAGTGAATTGGGCTTAGTGCCCTTGGATTAATGTGGTTGGGCTTCCAAAATTACTTAACCTTATTCCTTAACCTCCCCCTTATGAAGTTAATAACCTCAATTATATCCTTACTCACGAACCCCTCACTTGAATACCTTAATACCTCACTATCCTTGCCAAGGCCATTGTGCTGGAACTCATGTAGGTTTAAGGCTAATTCAACGTATAGCCCCAACCCCCATCACCTATTATTGAGGCCACCTCCCTAAGCCTTGAACTCGGCATAATGGCTATTACTCAATCAACCCTATTAACAACCCTACTTGGCGATAACCTCCCAGTACTCGTATAGTGTTTAGCGAACTCATCCCTATAATCAATGGCTAACCCAGCCGCATAAGCCTTAACAGCCTGAAAGGCCTTACCAGCAGCATTCCTCAATAACCCATTCTGAAGGAACCTCTCGGCTAATTCAGCCTCATATAATGCCTCCCTAAACCTATCCTCCTGATACTTCCCAGCATCAATCCAAGGCTTCGTAACCTCAATAATGCTTGGCATTACAGTAATTCACTGCGGGGCTGGGATAAATACCTTATTATGAGGTAAGCCTCTAAGTGCCGAATACTTATTAAGGTTAAATTAAGGGTGCCTTATGGCTTCAGGGTTAAGTAAACCCATGGTCCTAAGTAATGTGCCTAGGTCAATACTGGGTGAGGGGCCTATTTGGCTACCTGAGCCTGGCGTATTGTATTGGGTTGATATTTTCGGTAATAGGGTTCACTCATATAGGTTGAGTGATGGCTCAGTTAACTCAATTAATGTTGGCCCATACCCAAGCTGCGTAATGCCTAATGATGATGGTAATTTAATTGTTACGATTAAGGATAAGGTAATACTAGTTAACCCAAGTGATGGCTCAGTGGTAAGGACTCTAGCCACCATTAATGAGGGCCCTGGTAATAGGTTTAATGACTGTAAATGCGACCCAATGGGCCGCCTAGTGGCTGGTACAATGGATATGAGTGAGAGGAACCCCACAGGCTCACTCTACATCCTTGATTCACGAGGCCTAAGGAGGATACTGGCTTCAGTAACCATATCCAATGGTATTGCGTGGTCTAGTGATGGTTCAGTAATGTATTATATTGATAGCCCAACTAGGAGGGTTACAGTGTTTAAGTATGATAAGAGTGAGGGGGCCTTGGAGGGTACTATTGGCTACATTAACTTATCAAGCCTCCCAGGTGTGCCTGATGGGATGACCATTGACTCAGAGGATTACCCTTGGGTTGCATTATATGGTGGTGGTAGGGTTATTAGGATTAACCCAAACACCCGTAGTGTTGTTGAGCAGGTGGAGTTACCAGCCCAATACACAACATCATGCACATTCGGTGGAAGCGACTTAAGGACACTATTCATAACCACGGCCACGGATAGGAGTAGGCAAACCAGCGGCCCAGATGGGTACGTGTTTAGCCTTAACCTCAACGTTAAGGGGACTGTGGTTAATAAGTGCAGATTATAGGCCATTAAATGGCCGTTATTGAACTCCCCTTAAAGATCCTAACCTTAATAACAATATTGTAGCCGCAGTAGGGGCACCTTATTGTGCTTGCTGACCTTCCAAATATCTCAAGTTCACTCTTACCGAATGTCTTACCGCAGCTTAGGCACATGTAGATCTTCCTCTCCTCAATACCCTCCTCACCCACCTCCTGCTCCTCGGTAGTGTTATTGGCCTCACTCACAAAACCCCACTTACCCTAAACCCTTAAAATACGTTTCCATTATGGTTATCCTAAACGATACACCCTTATATTACCTGGATTATTCATGGGTAATGTATAAGCCGTTTTCAGAGGATTTAAGCTGTGATGAGGTTAAGAGAATTGAGTTAATGGGGGAGAGTGCAATTAGGGCTTATAGGAGAGTTGTTTCAATATTCAAGTCAAGTAAGCCCGGCTTATTCATGCTCATGGGCGACTATGGGTCAGGGAAGACGCTCATTGTTAGGAAGGCTACTGCTGGGTTAAGTAGTGGTAGGGTTGTGGTTAAGTCATTTAAGAGCATTAACCCTGACGCTGACTTATCCTGCTCAGGGGGTAGGGCAATTATGGGTTACGTAATCGATAACTTTGAGTTATTCTTCCAAAACCCTGAAGCCTACGCTGAATTGGCTAGGAACTACGTAATATCGGTTTCGCAGTATTACCCAGTACTACTTGTGGTTAGCCTCCCATTAATCATCGGTGACATAAGTGGGTATGGTGATGTAGTGAATAGGGTAGGTGAAATCCCTGAGGGCAATAAGATTATGGTTAGCTTCACCCCTGAGGAAACTAAGAGCATACTCAGTAGGTTGGGCATTAGTATTAATGAGCATGTTAAGCCCTACATCCTTAAGACACCTGGCTTAGGCATTAGGGCATTATCACCAAGTAAGAGGAGTGATGATGTGGTGGAAATAATAGTGATATAGCATCCTAATGCAACAGTAGCTTAATCCTTTAATTCAACCCATTAACCAACCAGTAATGCTCAGATTCATACCAAGGGAGCAGTTACTCAGGTTGATTAACCATAGTGAATTAGTTGAGGCAGTGAGGGATGCGTTAATTAAGTTGCATAGGGGTCAGGGTGAATTACCACCCAGATTCAGTGTAAGCATTAGGGGTAATTGGTGGGGTTTAATGCTTGGCTACGTTGAAGGGATGGGGGTTGGCGTTAAGATTGTTAACCTATACCCAGGTAATGCAGGTAAGGGTATTGAAACAATACATGGGGTAGTAATACTGTTCAATGAAACCGATGGAACACCCCTATTAGCCATGGATGGCTCATCCCTAACTGGGTTAAGGACGGCGGCTGCATCAGCGTTAAGTGTAATTGCCGCTGGCGCCTCCACTGATGTATTAGGCTTCATTGGCGCTGGGGAGCAGGCTAGGTATCATGCATTAGTGTTCTCAAGGCTATTCAAGGTGAGGGAAGCTTACGCCATTAGTAGGGGGTGGGATAGGTTAATGAACTTCATTAATTACGTCAAGGAATTGGGTATTGAAGCTCATGCGGCGGATAACGTGGATGAGATTATTAATAAGTGTAGTACTGTGGTTATTGCAACAACCTCCACACTACCTGTATTAACCATTAAGCCAAGAGGTGGGGTACATGTAATATCCATTGGGGCGCCTAAGCCAATAATTGAAGTCAGTAGGCCTGTTCTTGAGGGTGCTTCATGCATAATTGCCGATAATAGGGAGGCTGTACTTAATGAGGCTGGGGAGGATTTCACCGGCTTGAGGTTAATGGATCTTTCAGAGCTGCTTTCTGGGGACTATAAATGCATGAGGGGTAGTGGATACACTATCTATAAGTCAGTGGGCTTCTCCACACTTGACGTTGCGGCGGCGTATTACGTGTATAGGGTTTACGTTAAGGGTAATGGGTGATTACCCAATGCTAAATCATAATGTCGGTGCATTAATCTACTGCAGCGCCCGTAAGAGGATTAATGTACCTAACCCACCTGGGTTTGACCTTGATGATGAGGATAAGTATAAGTTAAGCCTACCATCATTACCAGCATTTGAAATGTACACTGGCCTTGAGTTCACTAAGACTATCCAATACCTTAACCTTAAACCCAACTCCACCTTCATACTATCTGCCAGATACGGCCTAATACGGGGGGATCAGGTTATAATACCCTATGAGGCTAAGATAACCTTAAGCAACTATAGGACTGTGGTTGATGGTTGGGTTAGGAGCGTTAATGGTAATGGCGGGATTAGGCACTTCATTAATTCCAGGTTTAACCTACTTGTGGTTAGGTTATCTGAATCCTATATGATGGCCATGGATTACTTAGTGGGTAAACTAGGTATTAACCCATGCATAGGTGAAAGGATAATAGTGTACTCACCAATAATGGGGCCATTTAACACATGCCCCAATACTGAATTAATTAGGGTTAAGGGGCAGGGTGATTACATTAAGAGGATTAAAAACCTAAGGTAGTATTCACTAGATTAACACTGCTTACTTGGCTGATTAGCCTGCCCTGATTGACCAGGCTGCTCGGTGGGTTGATTCTTCTTCCTATTTGGGCCTATGATGCCGGCTATTAAATGGCCCTCAGCTATTGATGCGAACACTAGGAGCCTAGCCCTATACTCAATTAACTCAACTCTACCGGTCTCCTCATACTCCAACCTAAGGTGTTCGGCAATCTCCTTAAGCGCCTTTACGTCATCCCACGTGTACTCTTCATAAGGCTTCTCAATTATTAAATACCTTAACTTCTGGTAATCCTCCTCAGTATAGTACTTAGTCCTGGTTCTAGGTACTGTTGATAATAAACTCCTCAAGGCCGCGGCCTCCGGCTGCGTGATTAAGCCCTTAATAGCCATTACGTCAATCAATGTATTACTGAAGTTATCCATGGAGCGTGATAATTCATTAACCTCAATCCTAAGCCCACTTACAGCACCCTCAATCCTACCCATCCTATCCTCAAGCCTATTCATCCTATCCCATAATAATGCAGTTAATGGACCAACAATAACTGCAACACTACCCAATACACTTAACACAGTCGCCACATCAACCATAGGCTACACTACGGCAAAGGCATGGAACTAAAATATAAGCTTTATGGCATTATTAAGCATTTAGCCACTTCACTAAGGAGATTAATGCCTCCTACACTTGATTCGGAAGCCTTAACAAATTGAATGCACCTTACCAATAGTTTAGAGCGCTTTCACCTACATAATGTGTATGAGGCCCTTAACCACCACCTATTGGTGGTAGGAGGACTACTTCATCACCATCCTTTAGTACTGTGTCTAGGCCCTTAACGTAGTCTATTGCCCTCCCATTAATTAAAATATTATAACCCTCTCTTAATCCACTATCATCATTAAGTAACGTCTTTGAAATATTGGGATTCACCTTCTCATCAATTATATTCAACAACTCCCTTACACTTATCCCATCAGGTACATTAAGCTCCATTCTAAGCGTCTTAGCCATTTCATAGAATATTGCAAGGAACTTAACAGTAACCTTCATCAATGCATAATACGGCGGCTCACTAATAAACCTTTTGCATTAGTTCACTAAACCACGAGGCTTTACCCTAATGGTGCTTAAGCCCGTAATTTATTTCTCAACCCCTAGTAAATAATTAAGGCTCTGTAATTGCTTAGTTAATCCTGTGTAATTAAATTAATACGCTTGAAGTACCGCTTTGCAGTAGTATTAATGTTAAAAACGCCCATGCATCACCCTCATTATGAGCGTGGTTAAGCCTGATTATAGTGGGGGGAGCCTGCTTAACTTATCATCATCCATATGCAGCTTCCTAGGCGTTAAGAATCAGTACCCTGGGTTGAGGGGTATTGATGGGGTTCAGGGTAGGAGGATACTACTACTCCTCATTGATGGTTTAGGCTATGTTCACTTAAGGCGATACTGCGGTAATTGTGAGGAGGCTAAGTGGCTTATTAATGTTAATGAATTAACAAGCGTATTCCCATCAGTAACATCAACGGTATTAACAACATTATCAATGGGAGTACCTCCCGGGGTGCATGGCGTATTGGGTACCGTCATGTATGTTAAGGAGGCTGGTAGCTTGGTTAATACTTTAACAATGGGTTTAATGCCTGATGGAAGGAGGGGTGAATTAAAGGACCTTGGCTATGACCCCAGGGTTATCTTCTATGGTGGTTCAACAATATTTGAGGAGGCTAAGTTAAATGGATATAATTCACTGGTTATTGTACCAAGGGGCTTAAGTGGGGGTTTATCGGACCTAATATACAGGGGTGCTGAGGTTAGGGAGTATGTGAGTACTTATGATGCCTTAGTACTAGCCTCCAAGGCCCTTGAGAATAATACCCTAGTTTACGTTTACATACCCACCCTGGACTCGATTCAACATGAGTATGGTCCGGAGTCTGAGGAGTATAGGGTTGCGTTAATTGAATTACTGAATACGCTGGGTAGGTTGATTAGGCATCTGCCTCAATCAACCACAGTAGTGTTAACTGCTGATCATGGCCAGGTTCAGGTTGGGCAGGGTGATGTAGTGAACTTGAGGATTATGACTAAGCTACTGGATTCATTATCAGTGGCGCCTTATGGTGAACCAAGGGCCCTTCAACTTAAGTTAAGTGATAAGGCGCTTGAGGGTGAGGTTAAGAGGACCTTATTATCAATAGGTAAGAGGCTAATTATTTACAATTCAAGTGAAGTCAAGGAACTACTTGGTGGGGTCGCTAATTATGTTGAGCAAAGGATGGGTGATCTATGGGTTATTCCCCTTGATAACACTGCCCTCATTTATCTTTATAAGCTTAACGATGATAAGGTGGCTAAGTTTAAGGGTCATCACGCTGGTTTACTTGACTATGAGATGAAGGTACCATTATCCATAATAAGCCTATGAGTAATCAATAATTACGCCTGGCTTTGGGACCCCTCCTGAGCCTGCTGTGCTTGCCACTGCTCCACTATGTCGTAGCCGTATATTGCCTTAAACATTTCCCTACCAAGTGGCGTCATCTTGAGGGGTGTCCATGGTGGATCAAAGACTAGGTCAATGTCGATATCAGTAGCCTCAGGTACAGCGGCTTGGAGCGCTTCCCCAACCCTATAGCCCAAGTCCTGTGATAGCGGGCAACCTACTGCCGTTAGCGTCATTTTGACCTTAAGCTTATTCCCATCCTCAAGCCTAATATCATATATTAGGCCTAAGTCATATACGTTAATTGGTATTTCAGGGTCATAAACATCCCTAAGAGCCTCCACTATCCTCTTAACCTTATCTGGGGGTAGGTTGGTGGTGAAGTTAACCTCCTCGGTGTTAACGTTATTATTACTCATGACACTCACCTATAGTGTGCCATCAGCGTCACATGTTTAAAAACCTTCCGCATCAGTGTAATCACTGTAGCTACTTGATTCAATTCCAATAAAGGCCGCACGCAATAATATCTAAGTCAAAAATATGAAAACATCATGTATTAATGCTAATTTTATGACTTATTAGGCTTTTAAATCCTAATAATGGCAGCTCTCTTCATGTCGCTCGGAAAATATGAGAATTTCCCACCAACCGATGCTGAATTTGAGGACCCACCAAGAGCCGGTAAGTATGATGTAGTGGTGATTGGTGGTGGGGGTGGTGGGTATCATGGCGCCTTTGAGTTAAGTAAGGGAGGGTACAGCGTGCTCCTGGTTGATGATAAGGGTAACTTAGGTGGTAATTGCTTATACGAAGGCTGTATACCATCTAAGGCAGTCTCAGCGTCACTCTACCTACTTGAGAAGTTGAGGGGTATATTAAGCTCAGTGGGTAATAATGATGCTGAGAAGGTTAGGTTACTTTGGGAGAACTTAATAGACCATAAGGATAACGTACAGTACCTCAGGTATCTTCAACACATTAGGGAGATTAAGGAGCATGGTAATGTCGACTTCGTTAAGGGTATTGCCAGGATAATTGATAACCATAAGGTCATCATTGAGTCAATTGACGGCTCCTGGAGTAGGGAAGTGGAGGGGAAGTACTTGCTTGTAGCCACAGGCTCATTACCAGTAAAAATACCTGTACCTGGCGCTGACTTAACCATTGGTAGCCAGGAGTTATTCGGCTACAGGACTAAGCTTAGGAAAATCCCCAATGACGTAATTGTAATAGGTGGGGGCTACATTGGGGTTGAGGTAGCCTCAGTGTTAAGTGGATTAGGTGTTAAGACTACTATAGTTGAGATGCTCCCCAGGATATTAAGCGGCTGGGATTCAAGCATAGTATCAATGATTGAGGAGAAGCTAAAGAATAGGGGCGTCACCATATTAACTAACTCAAGGGTAACAGGCATTAAGGAGGAGGGTGGGCAGAAGATTGTTGAGTACAGTAGGCCTGATGGAAGCATGGGTTATGTAACTGGTTCAGAGGTTATAATGGCTGTTGGTAGGAGGGCTAATGTTGAGGGCCTTAGTCAACTGGGTATTGTTGATAGGAATCACGTTGACGTTAATGGCGGTATGGCAACTAAAGTACCCAATGTTTACGCTGCAGGTGATGTAATAGGTAAGTACATGCTATACCACGCCGCAGTGAAGGAGTCTGTGGTGGCTTCATGGAACATAATGATGGGTAGGCCAATCTTTGAAGTTAACTTCAATGCAATACCCATGACAATATTCACTGAACCTGAGGCAGCCATGGTTGGGTTAAGTGAGGAAGCCGCTAAGGCCAAGGGCATTAACTACGCTGTGGTCCAGTATCCACTTAGTGATGATTCATATGCACAAATCATAGGGGTGAGGGATGGTTGGGTTAAGTTAATTATTGAGAAGGAGGCCCAGAGGATTATTGGTGGTGTTATTTACGGTGAGGCGGCGTCAATGATGATTAATGAAGTGGCTTTAGCAATAGCTGTTAATGCCAGGGTTAAGGACATTGCCCTACTAGCCCACGCCCACCCAACGATCTTTGAATCAATAGATAGGGCTGCCATTAAGTATAGCCTATAATGCCTAGTGTCTTGAATTTAAGTACCTTGAATGCAGTATTATTGGTTTATTGAACTCAACGTTAAGCATCCTTTGAAGTGGGGCGCACTTAACCTTGAATAGGAATAATGCATTAGGGTGGTTAATCCCCGACTCCAAGTATGCCTCAAAGTTACCCACACCCTTCGATATTACTAAGTCCGACTCCTTAATGTAATTATTGTAGATTTCACTGCTTAGGAAGGCTGGGTAACGGTTCCCTGTATTAACAATATTAATATTACTATCCTTAATCATCCTCTTAACGTAATCGTAGGTTACATCAGTTTCATAGGGCTTAAGCCTGGCTACAATAGTTACCTTCGAGTGCGAGGCTAACTTACTAATTAATACACTATCCACGGCAAACTCTCCCGCATTATCAACAACATACGTAACCTTCCCAATACCCTTAATCACCTCTGATAACTCCTCCTCACTGGTGCCAAGCCATATTGGCTCCTCATTAATACTACGTATAAGCATGCCCTCATTAAACGTGTAATTAAACATTGGTACATCAACTGAATTAGCGGCCGCAGCCACCTTAATCAACTCAACTTCACTGGCATTAATAATCCTTGGTACAATGATTTCCCTAGCCACCTTCTCATAACGATCCTTCTCACTGGCATATGGATCCTCTAAACCAACTATTCCCGTTAATTCCTCAAAGGAGTTTGCAAATGTCCTAGACCTACCGAGGGGTAGGTCATTAGCAACCCTAACTATTATCCTCCTAACTGATTCAGGATCAGACCTATTGAACTTCTTTAACTCACTGAGCCTGGACGTTAAGGCGCATAGGGTACACTCAGCGTAGTCTATATACTGCACAATGGGGGTTAAGGAGGTAACCTAAATAAAGATTACCTAAGCTACCCATTGCCAGTGAAGAAGAGTATCTACATTCTTGCAACTCAATCCAATAGTGGGAAGACTGTACTAGTTACCGCATTACTTAGGTTAATAAATAGGAGGAGTAGGATTACAGTACCCTTTAAGGCCCAGAACATGAGCCTAAATAGTTACCCAGCATTAAATGGCGGTGAAATAGCCTTAGCCCAGGCCATGCAGGCGTATGCTGCTGGTTTTGAACCATTAGTTGAAATGAACCCAATACTCCTTAAGCCCATTGGGGACATGACCAGTGAGGTTATTGTAATGGGTAAGCCTGTGGGTTTAATGGAGTATCGTGAATACAGTAGGAGCCCATTGGATAAGTGGAGGATTATTAGGAATGCTTTAATTAAATTAATGAACATAACCAACGGCTTAATCATAGGTGAGGGGGCTGGTAGCGCATATGAGCCAAACATTACCAGCGATGTAGCTAACTTTAGGCCGGCTGATTACCTGAATGCAGACGTATACGTAGTATTGGATATAAGTAGGGGTGGAGCCTTCACAAGCGCCCTTGGGTTATATAACTCAGTACCAGCTAGGTGGAGGGATTTAATTAAGGGATTCATTATCAATAGGTTTAGGGGGGATCCAAGGATACTTGATGATGCTGTTAAGTGGCTTGAAGAGAAGACTGGTAGGAGGGTCTTTGGCGTGATTCCTGAGGTTAATTATGCCCATTACCTATGGCCTGAGGACTCAGAGGCCATGGTGGACTTCGGTAATGGGTCAATTGACGTTGCCGTTGTTTCATATCCCGGAATCTCGAATTTCCATGAATTCAGCGTATTGGCTATGGAGGATGTTCACGTTAGGTTCGTTAAGTGGCCTGACTCCCTAGGTGAACCAGACTTACTTATATTGCCTGGCGCTAAGAACACTGCATTAGCCATGGATTGGCTTAGGAGGAGTGGGCTTGACCATAAGATAATTAAGATGGCTGGCTCAACACCAATATTAGCCATATGCGGCGGCTTCCAGTTAATCACTGAGGTGATGAGTGACCCAACTGGCGTTGAGTTTGGTAATCCCGGCCACGTTAAGGGGCTTGGGTTAATTAAGGCCAGGGTGGTTTACCATGAGGATAAGATTGTGGCGCACAGTAAGGCAATGCTTAACGCCCTTCCAGGGAAAGTAATTAAGGGATATGAGATACGTAGGGGTAGGTTAACGTACACTGGTGATGAGGCAGGCATGATCATTACTGAGAGGAATGGTAACCCAGTGAGGGAGCCTGATGGATACTTTAATGAAGATGAGGGAGTCTTCGCAACAAGCCTACATGACATTTTAAGTAACCCCGAGGTTAGGAGCCTAGTGCTAACTATGGCTAAGGGAAGTAGGGTAATTACCAGTGAGTATACGTCAATTAATGCACTACTTCACTGGGTTGATGAGGTAGCTACTATAGTTAACAGTAACTTAACCATTGACCTATAGTTCATTAACCGCCTCAATATTATTTAAGGCAACGCAGTGAGGTTAATTCCCCGTGCTATTACTTAGGAACTGTAGGTATGTTATTACACCCACTGAGGATGGTGAGGTTAAGGTTATGGAAAATGCAAGCGTACTGGTTAATAATGGTGTAATAGAGGGAGTCGGTGATGTTAACGCTAATGGTGCTGATGTTATTGAATGCGGTGGTGTAGCTATACCAAGCCTCTTTAATGCACATACTCACTTAGCCATGACAATGTTTAGGGGGCTTGTTGACGGTTTGGAGCTTCAGGATTGGCTGAAGGTTATTTGGGGCATGGAGAGGAGGCTTACAGAGGAGGCTGTGCTTAAGGGGTTTGAACTTGGTTTAATTGAATCATTAATGAATGGTGTAGCTAGTGTGCTTGACATGTACTTTAACCCTAATGTAATTGACATAGTTGAGAAGTATGGGGTGAGGGTTTTCGAGGGGCCAACGTTCATTGATGAATTCGAGGATCCTAAGCTCACTGAGAATAGGTTAAGGAACCTCATAGCCGCCTCACGAAACCATAATCTACTTAAGCCAGTTTTGAACCTACATAGTGTATACGCTAATAGTGAGGATACTTTAATGAGGGTTCATGAACTTAAGGAGGAGCTAGGCTTAAGGCTACACACCCACGCCAGTGAAACCAGGTGGGAGGTTTACAGGGTTAGGGGTAAGTATAATGCCTACCCAGTGGAGGTTCTGGATAAGTTTAAACTACTTGACTCAAAAACCATACTAGCCCACCTAGGTTGGGTAACCAATTGGGAGGTTGAGTTAATACTTAGGTCACGGGCAACTGCAGTTCACTGCCCCTCATCAAACATGAAGCTAGCTACCGCTGGGTTCTTCCCAATAAGGGAGTTAATGAGGGGCAGTAACGTTACCCTTGGTACTGATGGGCCAGGTACGGGGGATTCATTGGACTTATTTAAGGAGATGAGGCTTGCGGTACTACTGCAGAGGAATAATTACTGGGATGCCACTGCACTTAATGCGTCAGATGCCTTAACTATGGCTACTGTTAATGGCTATAGGGCGGTTGGGTTAAGGGGGGGCTTAATAGCCCCAGGTTACTTAGGTGATATTACGGTCCTTGACCTTAATAACCCTAATGTTAACCCCCTGAATAGGCTTAATGTAATTAATAACATAGTATTCTCCTTCACGGGTGGTTTAGTTAAGTACGTTATTATTAATGGTGAATTAGCATACGGGCCTCATAACCGCCAGAGGCTTATTGAAAGGGCTTTAACACTTAGCAGTGAGTTGAATGACTTCATACTCAGTAGGTTGATTACGAATTAAAATTTAAATCCCCTTACCAGTACAGTAATTGGGGACCGTGAGGGTTCTTATTTACTGGCCGTTTACAAGGATGAGGGGCATAGTTTACTTCATTTTATCTGCAATAACCCTCCCGGTCTACATGCTTAACCTAGCCACAGTATTATCGCTAATAGGCATATCCTCATACTACTCAATAATCATCGGCCTACTCATAACCGTAGTTAGCCTAGTGGCTAGTGCAGTGCACTTGGTTATTTATGAGGTTAACGCAATGGTTTACGTACCAACCTTCACCTCAATAACCTTCTTTGGAATGACATTCAAGATACCCACCATCTCAACACAGTCAAGGAGAACAATAATATCTCTAAACGCCGGTGGGGCATTAATACCAGTAGCGGTCTCAATAGCATTAGCCTACCTACTTTGCTCAGATTACCCTAAATTAATTACGCCCATAATTATATCGGTTGCATTAACTGCATTAATGGTCAATAGGGTGTCCAGGGTTGTACCAGCCATAGGCATAGTTACCCCAGCCATTGTGCCACCAATACTGGCCGCCTTCATATCATACATGGCAGTTGCCTTCATGGCTAACCCCTACATATTCGTAACGCCGGTGGTAGCCTACATAACCGGTGTCTTAGGTACATTAATAGGTGCTGACTTACTTAATCTACGTAAAGTCATAGATATAGCCCCCGTGATTGCTGATATTGGTGGTGCTGGAACATTTGATGGAATATTCTTCACAGGGGTGCTTGCAGTATTCTATGCATCCCTAGTATCAACACTTTAAAGCTAGGTTAAGTGAAATTAATACATGGTTCAGCGTAGGATTAGGGTGGATAAACTATACACACCAATGCATGTACTCCATGATGCAGTCCTAGTGGTGGATAATGGTAAGGTAATAGGCTTAGAGGAGGGGGGTTCCTTTGACATCGATTACAGGGGTTACTCGGCTGCACCAGGGCTTGTGGATACCCACACCCATGGCTGTGGTGGAGTTGAGGTGACCTTAATTAAGACAGTGGCTGAATTAGGCAAGTTAGCTGAATGCTACGCTAGATTTGGCGTAACTTCATTTTTACCCACCACTGTTTCAGCGCCTCATGAAACCCTAATTAATGTGGCTAATGTTGTTAGGCAGTATAAGGGTAATGAGGTTAAGGGGGCTAGGGTACTAGGCCTTAACCTAGAGGGGCCTTACATAAACCCCAAGAGGAAGGGGGCTCAGAATCCATCAGCAATAAGGTTACCCAACATTAATGAGTTTAACCAGTACTATGAGGCATCAGGGGGTTTAATAAGAATAATGACCATTGCCCCTGAGGTTGAGGGTGCATTAAGCCTCATTCAGCACCTCTCCAGTATTGGCGTAATAGCCAGTATAGGCCACACTGATGCTAATTATGAGACCGTAATGAAGGCTATAACCCTGGGTGCATCAAGGGCAACACACTTATTTGACGCAATGACTGGTATACATCATAGGGAATTAGGGGCAGCCATGGCCCTACTGGACTCTGAGGATGTTTACATTGAGTTAATAACCGACTTAATTCACCTAAGGCCTGAAACAATACTATTCTCAATAAGGTACGCTGGCCTACATAGGGTATTAGCCATAACTGACTCAATATCAGCTGCAGGCCTTGGTGAGGGGGAGTATGAGTTGGGGGGTTTGAGGGTTATTGTGAAGGGTGGTAGAGCAACATTACCTGATGGTACCTTAGCTGGAAGCGTGTTAACCATGGATAATGCATTAAGGAATTTAGTTAAGATTGGTTTAAGGATTAATGATGCGTTAAGGCTTACCTCAACTAACCCTGCGCAATCAATTGGTGAGCATAATATTGGGTGCCTTAAACCAGGTTGCTTAGCTGACTTCATAGTACTTGATGATGCATTGAGAATAATGGCTACTTACGTTAATGGTACTATTGTTTACACTAGTGAAATATAATAATTTAAATAGTTATTAATTATGTTATATTTGTAAACTATTTATTCAATTTGAGAAATATTTATAAGCATAATGTGAAAGGCACTATTTTATGTCAATTAGTGAAGAGAACTTACCTTATAAGGAGAAGATAGAATTAAAGTCCTGGCCCAACTCAACAGGTATAGATTCATACAGGAATATGCATGGTGAAAGCCTTAGGAATATTGAGGAATTCTGGGCTAATATTGCTAAGGAGTTGGATTGGTTTAAGCCCTGGGATAAGGTGCTTGCGGCTGATCCTCAACCACCATTCTATAAGTGGTTCGTGGGGGGTAGGTTGAATGCATCGTACTTAGCTGTTGATAGGCACATTAACACTTGGCGTAAGAATAAGTTGGCAATAATATGGGAGGGGGAACCCACTGATTCATCAGGTAATCCATTGGAGGTTAGGAAGCTAACTTACTATGACTTATATAGGGAGGTTAATAGGTTGGCTTATGCGATTAGGGAG
The DNA here is from genome assembly GCF_002506515.1 of Caldivirga sp. UBA161. Classification (GTDB taxonomy): domain Archaea; phylum Thermoproteota; class Thermoprotei; order Thermoproteales; family Thermocladiaceae; genus Caldivirga. Next base: position 18,847 of record NZ_DAXS01000039.1, on the reverse strand, counting down.
AGGCTTGGCTTAAGGAAGGGTGATACTGTAACAATATACTTACCCATGATACCTGAATTACCAATACTAATGCTTGCACTAGCCAGATTAGGGGTAATTTTCTCAGTGGTCTTCTCAGGATTCAGTGCACAGGCCTTGGCGGATAGGGTAATTGATGCTAAATCTAAGGTGATATTCACTGCTGACGCCTTCTGGAGGAGGGGGAAGGTGATTAGGCTTAAGGAGGTTGTTGATGAGGCATTGAAGGATATTCAATTCGTTGAGAAGGTTGTTGTGTTTAGGAGGATGGGGCTTAAGGATACGCCCATGGTTAATGGTAGGGATATTTGGTGGGATGAATTACTAAATAGCGTACCCATGAATGCTTACGTTAAGCCTGAGGAGGTTGAGAGCGAGCACCCATTATACATCCTATATACCTCCGGCACCACTGGTAAGCCTAAGGGTATTGTGCATGATACTGGAGGCTACATGACGCTCCTCCATGCAACCATGAAGTGGGTTTTCGATGTTAAGGATACTGACGTATACTGGTGCACGGCTGACATTGGTTGGGTAACTGGGCATAGTTACATTGTATTTGGACCACTAATGGAGGGTGTTACTGAAGTAATGTATGAGGGTGCCCCAGATTACCCAGCCCCAGATAGGTGGTGGAGGATTGTGGAGAGGTATGGTGTAACCATACTGTATACTTCACCAACAGCAATAAGGACATTCATGAGGTATGGTGATGATTGGGTTAAGAACCATGACTTCTCAACCATAAGGATACTCCACAGTGTTGGTGAACCAATAAACCCTGAAGCATGGAGGTGGGCTTGGAGGTGGCTTGGGAGGGGTAGCGTACCCTTTGGTTCAACATGGTGGATGACTGAGACAGGGGGCATATTAATAAGCCACGCACCTGGATTAGCCCTAATACCCCTTAAGCCAGGGACTAATGGATTACCATTACCAGGTATTGATGCTGACGTGGTTGATGATGAAGGGAAGCCTGTCCAGGGGAAGAGGGGTTACTTGGTTATTAAGAAGCCGTGGCCTGGAATGCTAATGACCATTTGGGGTGACCCAAATAGGTATATTCAAGTATATTGGAGTAGATTCCCAGGCATGTATTATGCTGGTGATTGGGCTATTAAGGATGAGGATGGCTACATATGGGTTTTAGGTAGGGCTGATGAGGTAATAAAGGTATCAGGCCATAGGCTCGGTACATATGAGATAGAGTCGGCTTTAGTTTCCCATAAGGCAGTGGCTGAGTCAGCAGTAGTAGGTATCCCTGACCCAGTTAAGGGTGAGATTCCAGTGGCCTTCGTCGTACTTAAGAGTGGAGTTAACCCAAGCCAGGAATTAGCTAAGGAATTGAGGAATTGGGTGAGGGCTGCAATAGGCCCAATAGCTGAACCATCCAGCATATTCTTCGTCTCTAAGTTACCTAAGACTAGGAGTGGGAAGATAATGAGGAGGCTACTTAAGCAAGTCATCATGAGGCAGCCCCTCGGCGATACAACTACATTAGAGGATGAGACAAGTATTGATGAAGCTAAGAAGGCTTATGAGGAGTTAAGTAGGGAGTTAGTAAATCAGTAAATTATCTGACCTCCTCCCAAACCCTGAGGCCTTGGGGTTACACCTCTTTAATGAGTGCTGCCCCCTTATGGAATATGGAATCATAAGTTAAACTTACTTACTCAATTATGCACCTTAGTAATTCACGCCTACAGTTCAGTACTTTATTAATAACCTCAACAACACCATCACCATCATTCCCCCTGGTTACGTAGTGTGCTATGCTCTTAACCTCAGGTATTGCGTTATTAACCGCAATGGCTATGTCAGCAGCCTTAAGCATGGGTACATCATTCTCAGCATCACCCATGGCAATAACTACGCCAGGATTCAGCATTTTCCTAAGCACATTAATTGCATAACCCTTATCAATGCCGTTAGGCATTATTGAAACCATGTTCCTATTAACCTCAATCCTAACCCCATAGGTACGTAACGTATTAATGACTGAAGGATCATAATTAATGAAGAGTGAAGCCTCCCCTTCACTAAACTTCACACCCATACTGGTTAAGGCACTCTTAATGGTGCTCCTTAATTGCCACCAGTCAGCCGGTGTATTAATCACCTTACTGCCGCTGGGTGTTATTACTATTAATCCATTCTCAAGGGCCATGAATAACCTACCCATTAATGCATCCAGCCCCTTAACATGCCTCACTGCCCCACTTGTAACCACTGCGAAAATGCCTCCTGAATTAATGAATCTTAGCACTGAGCTAACCACCTGTTGATCCACGTTAAAGCCCCCATCCCTCTCATCTGCTAGGGTTCTATGGTAATCAACAGCAAGCAGTATCTTCATCATTAACATTAATTACCCTAGGTGTTTTAAAGTAATGATTAATAAACCCACCCTAGGTTAATGCATGTGGGTATTAGTGTAGTGGTTTTTGATACCAGTGCGCTGCTCTTAGCCGTAACGGAGAGGATTGATATTATTAATGATGTTAAGGAGGCTGTTGAAGACTTAATCATACCTGTAGTGACTGTTAGTGTGGTTAGGGAATTGTGGTTACTTGCTAAGAGGGGAGGAAAGAGGGGTAAGGCAGCCTCCCTGGTACTTAACAATATAGTACCCCACTACTTCTCAATAGCAGCATTGGATGGTAAGGCTGATGATGATGTATTGAGTTTAGCTAAGGAAACTGGTGGATTCCTAGTTACCTGTGATTCCGGGCTTAGGAGGAGGGCTGAGGATAATGGGGTTACCGTAATATACTATAGGAGGGCCTTAAGGAGGTTCACTATTTAATTATCAACCTTAAGTTTAATGACTGGCGTCGTTAATGTACCTATTCCACTAATGCTAATTTCAACAACATCACCCTCCCTCAATGCGGCGTCCTTCCCAGGCAATATCCCAGTACCAGTCATTAGGATTGTACCATCAGGCACAGTATTATTCCTTATAAGGTACTTAACCTGCTCATCAATCTTCCTCCTCATGCGCTCAGTGCTCACCTCCCCTTCATAAATGGCCTTACCACCCCTAATTATCCTAAGCCTAATTTGGAGCGAGTACGGGTCCTTAATATCGTCAGGCGTAACTATGAATGGGCCGAAGGCGCAGCACCCATTGTAGACCTTTGATTGAGGTAAGTAAAGTGGGTTCTCAGCCTCAATATCCCTTGCTGAAACATCATCAATAATAGTGTACCCGATTACCTTGCCACTGCCTGTAATCACAACGCCTAATTCCGGCTCAGGGAGAGTCCACTCTGAATCACCCCTAACTGCTATTGGTTCACCATGCCCAACACACCTGCTGGCAGTTGCCTTAAAGAATATTTCAGGCCTCTCAGCCTCATAAACCCTCTCATAAATCGTCTTATCACCTATCTTAGCCACCTCACCCTCCTCAGAGTACCTCCTCCTTGAAACCTCATAACTAATCCCACTACCCCAAACCTCAGGTGGATCATAGGGCTTAGTGAACCTTAACCCATTACTCCTATAGTCCCTACTCAATAATTGATTAACATCAACATTAACCTCAGCACCAAGGCCTATTACTTTACCACTGGCGTAACTCATAAGGGCCTTCACGGGATCAACACCAAGTTCAAACACCTTACCATCCACCACAGCGTACTGGAACGTGGATTCCCCGTTAGTTAACCTGAATATCCTCATATAGAAAGCTCCACTTCTATATCTTTAAAGTATTACACACCATTAACCATCAAACTTTTTCATGAAGTTATGGACTTAAGGTATAATACTCCTCAACACTAGCTTAATTATTAATCATCCCTAACCATAGCTAATGCCGTAAGCTAACGGTCTAACCGTTAAGGGAATAAGACCTTAAGCATGCATATTGTAAAATAATTATTAACATATACAGTGTCCTAGACGTGATGTAGTAATGTTTAAATATGTAAAATATTAGGGCCCCTATGCATGGCTACGCAGGGCGCATTTTACGCTTTAACTTAAGTAATGGATCCCTGAGTATTGATAATGTTAAGGAGTCGTGGGCGAGATTATTCATTGGGGGTAGGGGGTTGGGATTAAGGCTAATAATGGACATGGGGCTTAAGTTAAGCGACGTTAATCCATATGGCCCTGAGAACCCACTGATAATAGCCACAGGCCCACTTGGTGGAACAAGAATACCCCTAGCCACTAGGGCTATTGCACTCTTCAAATCACCACTCAATAATAGGTGGAATTACTCAACTGTGGGAGGAACATTGGGGGCTTACCTCAAGTACTCGGGGCTTGATGCGTTAGTGTTGACTGGGGCATCAAGTAAGCCCGTTTACCTAATCGTATCTGATGGTAAGGTTGAGGTTAGGGACGCGGGGGAGTTATGGGGATTAGACACTGTTGAAACTGAGAGGGCACTTAAGCGTTCCTTTAAGGACTCAGCAGTATTAACCATTGGTCCAGCTGGTGAGAATAAGGTGCCTTATGCGGCCATTAATCATGAGGAGTGGAGGCAATTTGGGAGGACGGGTGGTGGTGCTGTGATGGGTTCTAAGATGATTAAGGCCATAGTTTTCCTACCAGTCTCAAAGAATGTCGATGTGGCTAACGTTAAGGAGTATGAGGATTTAGTTAAGAGCCTGGGTAAACTGGCAGTTACTAATCCTGGTGAGCAGTCATTGAGGAATGGGGGTACTGTTAGGCTTATTGATGTGGGTAATAACATGGGCTTCTTCCCAAGCATCTACTGGACTAGGGTGGTTATGCCTGGGTGGGAGAAGATTTCATGGGAGAAGGTGCTTAAGCCCATGTACCTACTTAAGAATGGTGCATGCCTATACTGCCCAGTGGCCTGCCATAAGGTGGTTAAATCCAGTACTGGTGGTTATGACTTAGAGTATGAGACTTCAATGGCTCTCGGTGGATTAACGGGCATTAATAATCCTGAGGAGTTAATTGAATTAGGGGAATTAGCTGATAGGCTAGGCTTTGATTCAATAAGCCTAGGCAACTCAATAGCCTTCATAATATACCTTGGGGAAATTGGCATTATCAAGGATGCACCCAAGTGGGGTGATTATGAGGGTATTAGGAGGCTAATCATTGATGCTGCCTATAGGAGGGGTTTAGGCGAATTAGCTGCATTAGGCACTAAGGGTATTGGGGAGAAGCTTGGTGTAGGTGAATTAGCCATTCATGTTAAGGGCCTTGAACCAGCGGGCTATGACCCAAGGACCCTTAAGGGCATGATACTTAATAACGCTGTATCTGAAAGGGGCGCAGATCACCTATGGAGTATGGCGTACTCAATTGATATAGCTGGCCAAGGTGGAGGTAGGTTTGCAACAGGTAGTGAGAAGGTGGCTGCGGTAATGGATTTCGAGGAACGTAGCACACTCTACGATTCAATGCTATTGTGTAAATTCGGCAGGTACATATATGATTGGGAAGCCATGCGTAATGTACTTAACGCGGTCACAGGATTCAACTACACTATCAGTGACCTTAAGGAGGCTGCCCAAAGAATAATAGTGATGCATAGGTACATGAATGGGACAACCATAGAACAGGACAGGTTGCCGCCCAGGTGGCTTAAGGAACCTGTGGTGTATGAGGGTAAGAGTTACGTTGTTACTGAGGAGGAGTGGGTGGGGATGGTTAAGGAGTACTATAGGTTAAGGGGTTATGATGAGAGGGGTGTACCTAAGCCTGAGACGCTGGTTAAATTGGGTATACTTAATAATGATTAACCTCCTTAACCCCCTCATTTGATGGCTTAGTTAAAATAACCACTGGACTTAATCCAGCCTTCATTAACTCAGCCTTAATTTCACCAACATGGGGCTCCTTCTTGAAGAATGCTGCTATTGATGGCCCAGCGCCACTTAATATGACGCCTAAGGCTCCATGATTTTCAAGGACATTTTTAACAGTACCCCAATGCTCATAAGCCTTAACCCTATAGGGCATTGCAACCCTATCATTAGTGATAACCTTTGAGAATAAGTCTAAGTCATTCATCAATACTGACGCCACTAATTGGGCAACATTAGCCATATTAGCCACCACATCGCCTAAGTCATAGGCCTTAGGTAGGATGCTCCTCATGAATCCAGTATTTGGCTTAGAACCCTCAATAACTACCACAATGCTTAATTCAGGGAAATTAACCTTAATTACCCTCCTCACCATTGGATTAACAATTACTAAACCCCCAAATAGTGATGCGGCAACATTATCCATATGCCTCACTCCAGCTGATGCTAATTCACCGTAGGAGGCTAATTCAACTAAATCCCATTCACTTAAGCCTAAGTTAAGTAGCTTATTTAATGCATAAGCCACGGCAGCAGATGTTGCCCCACTACTCCCCAGCCCACTGGCTGGTTTAATGCGTTTAATAACCTCAATATCAATTCCCCTCCTTAACCCAGCTAACTCAATAGCCCTATTAGCAACTAAGTATGCTGAGTTCCCATTACTCTCACTGGGTAGGCTTAATGCGTATTCACCACTGTTCCGTATGAATATGCCGTCACCATCAGTTACCTTAACCTTAACAATATCACTTGGTGGATTCACGGCAAGAGCCGCTATATCAAAGGCTGGGCCGAGGTTAGCTATTGATGCTGGGGCTTCAACAATCAACTCCTCAGTACCCAATCTGAATCACCCCTAAGCTCCTCCTGCTCTGAAGCAATCCTACTCATTAATTCATCGAAGTGAACTCTAATGTATGACCAAAGCTCCTCAATCTTACCCCTGAATCCACCATCATTAAGGCTATGCGGCACTAAACCAACCCTACTAACTGAACCCCTAACCATGGCCCAATGGGCCACTGACTGAAGATTATAGTTACTTAGTATATCAGCACCATTAACCTTACCGTTAAGCCAATAAACCTCCCTAGTGAAGTTAATGGCTATTACCCTAAGGAACCTCTCCTTATGATCCTCCACAATACTCCTGCACCTAGCATTATCATTAAGAATATTAATTAATCTACTTAAGTTGCCGTCATCGTAGGTGGATAGGTTCGTTATTGCCTTAAGGAACTTCACGTCATTGGTGAATGCCCTGCAGTTAACATTAATGTAGAGCCATAGGGCAGTGGCCACGGAATCTAATACACCCCTCAGGAACCTCTCAATTAACTCCTCATCACTTAACATAACCTTCTCGGTAAGTAGCCCAGTGTTTAGAATTTCCCTAAGCTTCTTAAAATCCACAATGCCTGCAAACACTAGATCACCATCTATGAATATGCTTGGTACCGACCTAACACCCCTCTCTAAGGCTGTGTGGGGGTCAATGGACGTATCGTAGACTTTAACTTTATTTATGAATCCCCACTGCTTCAATAGCCTTATTAGGGAATGGCATGTTGAGCATGTTGGATGCACGAAGATCTCTATCTCCATTACCCAACCCCTAAACTATATGGTTAAAAATCTTACTACGGCTAGGTAAGAACCAAGTATATATTTATATATAACGGGTACACCCAGTGTTCCACATCACACCATTAATAACCTAAAGGTATTTCTATTAGTTAACTGCATTAGGCATGTGAAGGTACTTAACGTTGACTTATCAAGTGGAAGCATAAGCATAACTAATGTTGAGGCTCAGGGACCAATAACACTTGGGGTCAGGATACTGAGTAGTGAAGGTACTTATAGTAAGGATCCACTGGATCCAAGTGTACCCTTCATTATTGGTATAGGCCCCTTTGTTGGAGGCAAGTTACCTGGTGTACATAGGGTTATTGCGGTTTTTAAGAGCCCAATGACTAAGACAATTCATGTCGCTGCAGTGGGTGGTGTTGCCTATAAGTTCATGGGCTCTGGGATTGATGCAGTTGTTGTGAGGGGGCGTTCTGAGAAGCCCACTGCCTTATTCATATCAAGCGATGGAGTTGAGATGAAGCAAGTTAATCCAGTGTACTCCTACAGTGGGCTTAATGGCGTTTACGCCTTTACTAAGTATTTAATGGATTCCTTCAACGACTTCTTCATTAAATATAATGCAAGGGCCATTGTGGTGGGTGAGGCATCATTAAAGACTTATAATGGCGCATTATTCTCAATAGACGTTGACCCAAGGAGGAGGGAGTTTAAGCCTGGTGCTGAGGATACTGCAGCCAGGGGAGGCCCGGGTACTGTAATGGCCCAGGGCCATAATTTAGTAGCCATTGCCGCTGGTGGTTCGGCTAAGGCTAGGTACATTAAGGTAACCGACATGAATCTTATTAATAAGATGTCTATGGAATCCTTTAAGAAGCCATTCATACAGGTAATGAGTGAGAAGACCATTAAGTATAGGTATGATCCAAGCATGGGTACTGGTGGAACATTTGGTGTGAATTACCCGCACTACAGGGAGCTACTACCCCTCTTCGGCTATAAGTCAATATACATGCCTAGGGATGTTAGGGTTAAGCATGTTGAAGCCATAATCAACTTATTCTGGAAGCCGTTTAATGATGAGGTCTTCGTTAAGAGTAAGTCCTGGTATAATTGCGGTGACTTCGGATGCTCGGTGGTGTGTAAGAAGGTGTGGAGAGGTAAGAAGGTTGATTATGAACCATTCCATGCTGCCGGCCCATTCATAGGTAATTACATTTTCCAGGAGGCTGTTAAAATCGTTGACTTAATTGATGAGTACGGCTTCGACGCCATAGAAATGGGTCATATGGTGGCCTGGATCTTCGACTCAATTGAAAACGGCCTACTTAAACCTGAAGAGGTTGGCTTAAGCGATAAGCCTGCCTTCAACCCCTATGAATTCGTACCTGAGAGGGATTCATTAAAGAACGCTAAGTTGGCTGGTGAGTTAATTAATGGCCTAGTTAATAAGTCAACGCCAATCCTCAAGATGATTGCTGAGAATGGTATTAGGGTCTCAGCCAGGAGGCTTAATGAAATGTTTAATGATAGGGTTAAGGCAACTGGTAAATCCTTCAATGACCTAGTGGTTTACGTAGCCTACGGTGAGTCAGGGTACATAACACCTAACTTCTACTGGACCCCAGGTATGGTTGCCCCAATGTACATACTTGGTAGATACTGGACAAACTACTCCAACACATTCATGAAGCCTGAGGATTACGCCAAGTCAGCCCTAGATAGGGCTATTAATGAGGCCTTAATTGATGATGCTGGAATATGCAGGTTCCATAGGGGTTGGGCTGAACCAATGCTTGAGAAAATGTACACTGAATTCACTGGAATGAAGCCTAATAAGGATCTTTACAGGGAGTTGGCTGAATACTCAATTAAGGCTGGAGCCCAGCCCAAGCCCTGGGAGAGCAGTAGAGCCGCTGACGTCGTTGCAACATTAGCTAAGGAGATTGGGTCTAAGGAGTGGAGTTTTGAAAGTAAGGCTGATTACGATGAGTGGTGGAGTAGGTATAAGGCAACCCTAGATAAGCAGCTTAATGTTGCTTGAAACCGTACCCTTACTGGATTAAACTTTGGCTGGCGTTCTCCCACTCCTCAATTATCCAGGATGGAGTAGCCAGTATTGCTACGTATCCACCGAAGGTTTTGCTTAAGGTTAAACTCTCCTCAACACTGCTTGGTATGACTACTAATTCTATTTTCTTACCCCTGAGCATGGTTGTTAACTTAAAGATCTCATCATCACCAATATCCTCACTTATTAACACTACCTTAGCAATACCCTTCTCAATAGCATTCAATACATTATCCCTACCGTAAACTATGTAGTCAGGCTTCTTAACAGCAATATACATTACCTCCTCCATCAGCTTCTTAGCCTTAACGTACTCAGTCTCCTTAAGCTTATCCTCAGATGCCTTAATAGCCTCCAATACGCCACTAATGTCAGCGCAGCAGGCCGGCACTATTGCAATTACCTTGTCCATAAGCCTACTATCTAAACCACCCTCCTTAAGGAAGTCCTCCTTAGTTGGCCCTGGGCCAGCCACAATAATACCCTTAAGGTTCGGTATTTGAAGCAGAATCTTATTAGCATCCTCAGCCACAAGCTTATAGAAGGTCTCAGCCAAGTGCTCAGTCTGCCTCTTAAACCTTAAGGCTGATTGACCACCTGCATGATGCTTATTAGGCACGAAGAACTCAACCTTATCCACAATCTCCCAATAACTGCCCTTAAGCAATGCTATGACTGCCTCCCCCCTCTCAATAACTATTATCCCAAACACTGATGATGATGCTGATATCATGTCCTCAAGGAGCTCAGTATGGAAGTGCGTATCACAGACATACTTGTAAGTACTTACCTTGTACGGCGGTATTATAGCGTACATAACCCACTTATAGCTACCCGGCTTCTCCATGTGGAAGCCTCCGAATACTGCTAAACCATTGGGTGGTGCCTTAGCTGTACCCTTTAATGCGTTAATTATTCTCTCTAAGGCGTCTTGAACATGAGTCCTAGTGGTCTTATCCTTAATGTTACTTGCAACCGACCACTCATTCCTAAGCATGTTTAAGACATCTGGTATTGGCCTATCCCCATTAATGTAGAGTGATATTAGGGTTGTTGCATAACCCCTGTATCGCTTCAGTAATTGAATTATTACCTTTAACTCCTCACCATCAGTTATTCCAGTGCATCCACCTAGAACACCATCAGCCTTTAACGATAATGCTTTATAAACCTTTCCCCTACACGTAGAGGCGGCTTCAGGTTGCTGATCGAATGATTTATTAAGCCTAATTAAGCTAAAACCAATGTGGGGTTAACGGGGTTCGCTGACTTACCACTGCATGAGGGGCATGTTCCGCCCTGGTTATTTAGTAGAATGATTAAGTTAACCTCATTAATAATTAGGTTAATGCATGATGAGTACGGGGTTAAGGGTGCAATAAGGCTCTTCAGTAACCCAATATTCTTTCAATCCTTCAATAACATAATAGGAATGGACTGGGACTCCTCAGGCAGCACCACAGTAACCACCGCCGCGCTTAAGGAGGCGTTGGGGTCATTAAACATTGGGATCAAGGTGGTTGGGGGTAAGGGGGAGTATGCATTAAGGGTTCCCGATGAGTTAAGGGAGTTGGAGAAGAGGTTTAACATTAATTCAGAGGAGTTGATAACAGCATCTAGATTAGTGGCTAAGGTAGATAACGTTGCCCTTCAGGATGGGCATAGGCTTTACCACCACTCAATGATTGTGGGGGAGGATGGGACATGGGCTGTCATTCAACAAGGCCTTAACCCAGAGACTAAGTATGCTAGGAGGTATCATTGGTGGATGGAGACGAGCTTCATTAATAATCCCCATGAGGGAATTGTGGGTGTTAAGAGTAATTACGCATTAAACACAGTAAGCAGTGTTAGTGAGGAGGCGCGTTCAACAATAGTTGACATTGTTAACCAAGACTCAGTGAAGGTGATTAGGGATTTAGCTAAGGTGAAGTCCATATTAAGGGGTTATGGGAATAAGTCTATCTTAAGCTACATAAGTGATGCTAATTATGAACCACCATCATACTATAACCCTAGGCTCAACATTATTGTGAATAGGGGGTTAAGCATAAGTGAAGAGGCCCTAAGGAATGCCAGAGGCACTGACTCATTCAGGAACCTACTGCTAGTTAAGGGTATGGGACCTAGCACCATGCTTGCGTTAGCCCTAATAGCGCAGTTAATTTATGAGGTGCCAGTGGATTGGACTGACCCAGTTAATCTTGACCCTAGGAGATTCGCATTTGCATTGGGTGGTAAGGATGGTTCACCATACCCAATAAGTAAGGAAATCTACGATACTGTCATTGACCTTTTAAATAGGGTTGTTGATAATATTAATAAGGATAGTGGTTTAAAACCATATTTAAAGCATATTGCTAAGGTTGCTAAGAAACTTAACCTACCTGTTGATTTAGTTAAACCAACATATTAGGCCATAATTAATTTAAACGTTCATTACGCTACTTTATACATCCTGCTTTTCTCATCATACATTAACACTATTGGCGATGGGTACACTGATGGTATTATAATTACCCTCTTATCCCCAGCAGGGTTAACCGCCAATGCACCATTACTTGACCTAGCGCTAGTATTCTTCACTGGGCTCCTTACTGATCTAAGAGTACTACTTATGATCTTCACCGACCCCCTTATGCTCATTTTACTCACCTCAAGTACACCTTGGGGTTAAGGCTTTATATAGCTTTCTGGTATGTGAAGTGTACACTACAAATAGATTATTATTAAAAATATAGATTATATACTCTACCCCTCCCACTCATTGAGTAATTTTTAAATAACCTCTAAAAGTTAAAAGAATTATGGGGGATAATTTGATTAAAATACGAAGGTAACTATAATAAGCCTAATATTAATCATAGCACTGATACTACTCATAGTGCCAATATAGGCTCACCCATAGAATTAATCTAAGTAAGCTGTAGTGAAGTGGTTCCTGGAGGTAACTTCAAGTACCCCTTCACATTTAATCATTTGGCTTCATTTAAATAATATTGCTACAGTTTAGAGCTTACTTAATGAAATGCATTATGATCTTTCAAGTAAGTACTTCCGCTTTATAACACCACAGCAGTTTGATGAGGAATCCTGCCCACCAAGTTTAGTCATTAATAGTATAGTGAAGTACCTACAGGAAGTGGATTAAAGGTCATTTACATTTTCTCAATAATAATTGAAGCTGAGGGCTCGGCTTCAAGCGTTAAAATGCATTAAATGCGCTCCAGGAGGATACGGCTATTCAACCATGGATAATAGCTGGGAATGTTCATCATTAGGGCATTAAGCATCCTCAGTAAGTACTTTAGATTACTTAACTCAAGCTGTTATGTTCATTTATCCACTTGGCTAACCAATATTAACTAAGAATGATTTAAGCGATGCAGGGGGTTAGGTGTATGAGCCAGCANNTTGGCTATAGGGGTAGCCCCAAGCCTATACCTACTTTACCACCCAAGCCAATTCTATGTACAAACTCCACAGCATCCAGTGGACAGTAATTAGTGGAATTAAGCGGTGGGCTCTTTAGAAGCTTGGGTGGTGAGAATGGGTTATATTGGGTTATTTAAGTAAGGGTGGAATCCAGTTAATGGTTCAGGCCAATTAAACGTGTATGAATTAAGTTCACTACTTAATGAGTTAATTCCCTAACCTATTTAGTAAGCCTTTGCAATTAAATTAAGCTACTGTATTTTACTACATTAACCCCAAGCATCCTTAAGAAAACAGTTAACTCATTAATGTAATTCCCAGGGACAATAACATGGTGATTCGCTGGTGCGTAATTAAGTATTATTGAGGGGTCGAAGTTAACCTTAATCTCCGCCTGAGTCCTACATGCGTTGAGGCCCAGGTCACCTGACCTATTCAGTGACCCAGTGAACACGTATACGTTATTAAAGTCTGGTGAAACTGAGGCTGCGGTCACGGTTTTGGCATTAATCTCAGCTGATATTGAGTATGGGTTCCCTGATTCATAATGGGTTACAACCTTACCTGACTTAATCATATTGAGCGCTATTGTGCAGTGTGACGCGCGTACTAGGTTACCTTCAATATCATTAACATTAGCAATCCAACCACTATACCCTGTTAATGCGTGGAAAATCATCATTAGGAACAGTGACTTTAAGTCATATTCACAGGCTGTTAACTTACCCTCCTCATTGAGTTTAGCTAATGCTAGGCATGGGGTTACACCATGCTTTATTAAGTATGGGAAGCAATTCAAGGCTAATGCATCATAATTTCTTGCCATGTTTAATAAGGCTACGTAAATCTTACCCACGTTAATTAACTTATCCAGTGGAACCTCGAAGGCTAACCTATCTAAGACGTCATCCATGAATGACTTAGCATCATTACTCTTCACATTACTAACAGCCTCCTCAAGTAGGCTCATGGGTATTGCATCAACCTTAGCGTTAAACTTCCTCTCAAAGGCTTCACCCACGCCCCCCTTCTCATTAACACCCACTAGGGCTATCTTAGATCCCTTAATCTTAAGTATGGATTCCATTACCTTAATGACCTTGGGTACATTATCAATACTGCCTAAGTGGTAAACAGACACAGCAACCCCCTTTTCCTCCAGCAGTGCCCTAGCCGATATAGCTGAGGCTAGGCTATTGTTCGATGGATGAGACAATATCATTGCGCTTCTAATCCCATTAAGGTCAACGAAACGTTCAACAATCCTACTGACTCCTCCTGATAGTATTAATAATATTGGTATTGAATCACCAACCTTAACGTTACCTACATCACCCTCCTCGTAAATAATAGCATCAACACCACTTAATGCAGTGATCCTGTGCCTATGAAGTGGTGATGCGAAGCCCACTACAATTACCTTTCCCATAAGTAAAGCTTAACTGAAATGCTTTTAATACTGACTTCATTCCTAAGTAGTGAATTAAACCCAGTGGGATTAATAATGATTCAATCTTCACTTACCTTCACTTGGAATGGCGTTAATAATGTTAAGTATTGATAGGACCGCTATTATAGCCTCCTCAGTCCTTATGGTTACAAGCCCTTGATTAGGCACGAAGTTTATGAATAATGATGACTTAAGCAGGTCCCCTAATCCCTCATCTTTAAGTATCTCATCAATACCCATGCGTGGGGACCCGAACACAACCACTACATCCTCATTCTTAAGTTCCCTTAATTTACTAACCTCATTAATAACGCTACTCCCCTCCTTACCTGTAAATATTAGGTTCTTCAATTTAACTAATTCCCTTAACTCAATTAAATTAACACTGTAACCAGCGTACACTTTACTGTTCTTCACTACATGACCCCTGTAAAACCTATTACTGATCATTGAGTCTATTGAAACCAGTAGCATTGTCTTAATTGGGTATGGCCTAGGTACCTTAACGTAAGTATCCTCACCCACCTTAATTATTGAGTAATACCCCTCCCACCTAACCACTAAGCCAACCCTCACATCCCTTACCCTTGGATTAGTCTTCCTATGGCCAAACACTGGAAGCGTTAAGGGTTGAAGTAACCCAGCGAGCCTTAGGTCTGGGTCTATTCCGAATAGGTCCTTCCTTAAGTATGGTGGAGTCACTAGGTATTCTAGGTTCTTCTTTATGAAGGTTGCCTTCCTTAATGGTTCATCACCTTTAAATGTGTAGATTAGTATGCTCCTAACCCTAAATATTGCCGCCGCCCTACCTATGTAGCCTATCTTCCTAACAGCCTCCTCCTCGGTGGTGGACTCCTCAGTCACATTGTATGGTATCGCAATACTAATGTTCATTAATCCCCACCACTATTTTAACGTTTTTGCCCGTTACCGTACCTTTTAAGGTTAGCCTGCGGCTAATGCTTAAATCCCTCTTAAGTAAACGAAGTAGTAATGAATTTTGAAGCCTTCAGGATTGAGGTTAGGAGGATTATTGATGAGGATAGGATTATTGAATCCCAGGGTGAATTAATGCTCTACTCCTATGATGCCTCACCTGCTGAGCAGGCTATACCGAGGATGGTTATTCAACCATTAAGCACAAGCGAAGTTTCCGAGATACTGAAGCTGGCTAATGAATACCTAGTGCCAATAGTCCCAAGTAGCGGTAGGACAAGCCTACATGGTGGCCCAATACCATACAATGGTGCTGTTGTGGTTGACTTAATGAGGATGAATAAGGTGCTTAAGGTTAATTTAGAGGATGGTTACGTCCATAGTGAAGTTGGGGTTAGGTTGGATGAACTTAACGCTGAATTAGCAAGGTATGGGCACTTCTTCCCACCTGACCCAGCAAGCAGCACAGCAGCCACGGTGGGTGGTTCACTAGCTAATGGAGCAGGAGGTATGAGGGGGGCTAAGTATGGTACGGTTAAGGATTGGGTGCTTGGCGCCGAGGTTGTTTTACCAACAGGTGAGGTGGCTTTCATGGGTTGCAGGACACTGAAGTGTAGGGCTGGGTATGATTTACTAAGCCTAATAATAGGGAGTGAGGGGACATTGGGTGTGATTACTAATGCATACCTCAAAATATGGCCGCTGCCGGAGGCTGTGGTTAGGTTGAGGGTTTACTTCAGGAGTATTGTTGATGCAGCTAAGGCGGTGGGGGTTATTAAGGCTAGGGGGTTTAGGCCATTGATAATTGAATTCCTGGATAAGGGAACAATGGAGGCTGTTTCAAACTACGTGAGGGAATTCAAGTACCCTGAGGGGGCTGAGGCGATGCTAATAATTGATGTCGACGGCCCACCTGAGGCCATGGATAGGTACGTTAACTCAATGGTGACACTACTCAGGGAGGCAGGGGGCTTTGAGATTGAGTGGACTAGCGATAGGGATGAAATGGATAAAATATACATGGCTAGGAGGGCTGCTTACCCAGCGTTACTTAGGTTATTCAGTAATGAGAGGGTAATGCCTGAAGACATATCAGTACCGCCATCTAAGCTGCCTGAGGCGGTGAAGGGGGTTAGGGATATTGGTGAGAAGTATGGGTTAAGGATAGTTACGTGGGGGCATGTTGGAGATGGTAACCTTCACCCAAACATAATCTATAATCCAGGCGACCAATCCTCAATATCAAGGCTACACGCGGTCACTAGGGAAATAGGCCTGCTTGCAATTAACCTAGGTGGGACCGTGAGCAGCGAGCATGGCATTGGGGTTCTTAAGAAGGACCTATTAGTTAATGAACTTGAGGTTAAGGGTATAGCCCAATTAAGGTTAATGAAGGCCATAAAGAAGGCCTTTGACCCAAATAATATCCTTAACCCAGGTAAGGTGATTGATGTTGATTAATAATGAGGCTAAGTTAATCACTAATGAATACGCCTTAACCAGGTGCGCCCGCTGCAACTTCTGTGAATCTGTTTGCCCAACATACATGGTATTTAGGCGTAGGGTTTATAGCCCAAGGGGCAGGATATGGATAATTATGTTCCTTTCCCAAGGCATTAAGCTAAGTAATGACGAGTACACGGGCTTATTAACATGCTTAGGGTGTAGGGCATGTGACTTAGTATGCCCAGCAGGCATTAAGATAGCTGAGGCTATTCATGATGCCAAGGCTCTACTTGTTAAGGCTGCTTTAAAATAGGCTTAATGTTAACCACTAAGAGTAAGCTTATATTGTTAAGGCATTTAAGGTAAATTAATTAATCCTTCATCGTATGATCGAGTTAAAAATACCAATACCACATGAATGGATAATAATAGGTGCCGTTGGGCTCCTCATTGAAATGGCTGTAGGATTCATTATACAAATACGCAGAGGAATGCTATCGCTATCCAGCCTAAGCAACTTCATACCAATAAGAGGACCCATACGTAACTGGGGTAGTGGAGGCGCTTTAATAGCGGCTTTAGCCACTGCATTTGCATACCCATTCTACGGTGCACCAATGACTTCATGCCACAGCCAATCATCATACCTCAGTAGGCCTAGGATTAAGGCTATTGCACATGCGTTAATTTGGTGGGGTTTCGCACTGGCTGCAGTATCCACAACACTAGGCTTCGCATTTGATGAATGGGTTAACTCAACAACATTCATACCCGGTGGTAAACTGGGTCAAGCAGGACCTTACGCAGTCATTGGGACTGGAGGCCTTGGCGGCGTATTGATAGTAGTGGGCTTCGCATTAATGATGGTGTCTAGGTGGCAGGGAACTAGGCCTATTGATGAACCAGCGTTAACAGACGTTTTCCTTTGGTTAGCCTTCCTAACAGCCTTAAGTGGCTTCGGAGTAATGGGCGTTGAGTTAACTATACCCGGTAATTATTTGGCTGTTGAGTCAGCCTTCGGCGTTCACATAATTATTGTCCTACTCATGTTCGCCACAATGCCTTGGACCAAGTTTGGGCACGCCATATACATGTACGTGTGGCAGGCCTATGATAGGTATAGGGCTTGGAGGGGTATTGAGCCTAGGCTCCTTGGCCCATGGAGCGGTGAATTAGCTGAGAAGGCTCTTCACTCACATCACCCGGCACATAAGTCCAAGGTGACTGGCTGATGCCATCCTACGTAATCCCAGCCAAGTGCACTGGATGCGGGGACTGCATTAACATTTGCCCAAGCCACATAATGAGGTTCACTAAGTCAGGTGTATTGGGTAGGAAGGCCGTTAACATTGAGCCTGAGTCATGTTGGGAATGCTACAATTGCGTTAAACACTGCCCACAGGGTGCAGTGCAGATAAGGGGCTACGTGGACTTCACACCATTAGGTGGTTCAGTTGGGGTTTATAGGGATGAGAAGACTAATAGGGTTTACTGGACTATTAGGTATAGGAATGGTAGCGTTAAGCACTTCGTCTTCCCAATAAGGACTACACCATGGAATTCAATAAAGCCCCCTGAAGAGTACCCAGAGCCTCCAAAGGAGTTGCTGAGGACACCCTACTTATCCTTTGAGCACGATAAGTTAGGCGGCAATAAGCTTGGCGTTGAATTACCCACCTACAAGGTACCTGAAGTGATTAAGGCTGAGGTGAGGTGATGAGCATGGTTAAGACTAGGGTTAAGCAGGTTGACTCGGATATATTAATAATCGGTGGAGGCATGGCTGGGACTGGGGCTGCCTGGGAGGCTAAGTACTGGTGTAGGGGTTGTAGGATAGTGCTTGCTGAGAAGGCTAACATTAATAGGAGTGGTGCAGTGGCAATGGGCTTATCAGCAATAAACACTTACCTAGGCTTAAGATGCAGGGAGAATACCGTTGAGGATTACGTCAAGTACGTTAGAGGAGACTTAATGGGTATTGTGAGAGAGGACTTGGTTTACGACTATGCTAGGCACGTTGACTCAACGGTGCACCTGTTTGATGAGTGGGGGCTACCCATATGGCCTGACCCCAAGACCGGGTGCTATGTTAGG
>NZ_DAXS01000020.1 GCF_002506515.1 Caldivirga sp. UBA161 | reverse complement strand
TAGATTTAGCTTAACATTCATACAGCTTTCAGGAGCATCTTAGGTGTAGCTATGTTTTTAATATTGGTGAGCATTCGTTCATTAATAGGCATAATGCTATTGTGAGTTGGCCTAGGTTACCTATATCATGTGTAATGGGGGTAATGTAATTAACATTACTTCCCTCGATTTTAATATCTTGATCAGAACCATCAGCTACAAGCATTACTCTTCCATCAATACTCATGAATTCTGTTAATGGCTTAACCTGGGGTCCAAGCCTCCTAATTACTAGAATATTATTGGGTTTAAATAAGTCCACAGCATCCTTAATAGTTGGTAGCACTATTAGGCTTGATGAATACTTTAAAGCTATCTTAAAGGCCTCTGGCACACCCTGTTGCGCTGCTGAACCGTAAACGTGAGTAAGCACTAGGTTCTTTACACCGAAGCCGTAAACCACCTTAGCGAATTCCACAACCCTAGCTACACTGGATGCATTGTCGATTAATACTATTAATTCCCTCATTAGCCAGCACCTCATGGATATGTTTTTAAATTAAACCCAGAGATGCGTATTGACTTAATGTGAACTAATTAACTATATAATTAATTTAACTACTACCATGACTTATTTATAGAAACATTATTAAACTCAAAGGCGTTCACTAAACCTATGATTAAGTTTCCAAGCGACTTCAGGTTTGGCTTCTCCACGGTGGGTACTCAACACGAAATGGGTACACCTGGTTCTGAATTCGTAAGTGACTGGTACGTGTGGCTTCATGACCCTGAGAACATTGCATCAGGCCTAGTTAGTGGTGACTTACCTGAACATGGGCCAGGGTACTGGGATTTGTATAAGCAGGATCACTCAATAGCTAGGGATCTTGGGCTTGATGCAGCGTGGATAACTGTTGAGTGGGCTAGGGTGTTTCCGAAGCCGACCTTTGACGTTAAGGTTAAGGTTGATGAAGATGGTGTAGGCAATGTGATTGGCGTTGAGGTTAATGAATCAGCATTAGAGGAGTTACGTAGGTTAGCAGACTTAAATGCAGTTAACCATTATAGGGGGATTTTAAGTGATTGGAAGGAGAGGGGTGGATTATTGATAATTAACCTTTACCACTGGGCTATGCCCACGTGGTTGCATGATCCAATAGCGGTTAGGAAGAATGGGCCTGATAGAGCCCCCTCCGGTTGGCTTGATAAAAGGTCTGTTATTGAATTCACTAAGTTCGCAGCCTTCATAGCCCATGAGTTAGGTGACTTAGCGGACATGTGGTACACAATGAATGAACCCGGGGTAGTGATAACTGAGGGTTACCTTTACGTTAAGTCAGGATTCCCACCAGGTTACTTGGACTTAAACTCCTTAACCACTGCCGGTAAGCATCTGGTTGAGGCCCATGCCAGGGCCTACGATGCCATTAAGGCTTACTCAAGGAAGCCAGTGGGCCTAGTCTACTCCTTCGCTGACTATCAACCACTTAGGCAGGGTGATGAAGAGGCTGTTAAGGAGGCTAAGGAGCTTGATTACTCATTCTTCGATGCCCCAATTAAGGGTGAGTTCATGGGGGTTACTAGGGATGACTTGAAGGGTAGGCTTGACTGGATTGGGGTAAACTACTATACTAGGGCCGTATTGAGGAGGAGGCAGGATACTGGCCGGGCATCAGTGGCTGCAGTGGATGGGTTTGGCTACTCCTGTGAGCCTGGGGGTGTGTCTAATGATAGGAGGCCATGTAGTGATTTCGGTTGGGAAATATACCCTGAGGGGGTTTACAATGTTTTAATGGACCTATGGAGGAGGTATAGGATGCCCATGTACGTTACTGAGAACGGTATTGCTGATGAACACGATAAGTGGAGGTCATGGTTCATAATATCGCACCTTTACCAAATTCATAGAGCCATGGAGGAGGGGGTGGATGTTAGAGGGTACTTCCACTGGAATCTAATAGATAATTTGGAGTGGGCTGCAGGCTATAGGATGAGGTTTGGCTTAATTTACATTGATTATGCAACCAAGAAGAGGTACTTTAGGCCAAGTGCCCTGGTTATGAGGGAGATAGCTAAACAGAAGGCTATACCAGATTACCTGGAGCACTACACTAAGCCGCCTAAAATTGAGTGAAGGCAAAGTTAAGTGGAAAAATGCAGTCACATAATTAAGTAGATTATTTAAGAGGCAATAAATGAGGTACTAAGCCTTACGTAGTGGTGATTGAGGTGATAGAGGATATTAAGAGGTTACTTACAGTGTTTGAGGGAATGAGCAGTAAGCTTAAGGAGAATGGCTGGATTATTAGTGAACCAGAGTCGCCTAAATGGTGGGGTGGGGTATTAAGCCCTGAGGAGGTTATTATATCAGCCATACTTGTTCAGCAAACTAAGTGGGAAATAGTTAGTGAGGTCATGGTTAGGCTTAGGCAAGGTAAACTAAATACACTTAAGGCAATTGCTGAACTTAACCCAGTGGATTTAGCTAATGCCTTAAGTGGAGTTAACCTTAGATTCACTAAGGCTAATAGGTTAGTGAAAATTGCTAAGGCTATAACATTAATGGGTGGATTAGGAGCTTTAAGTAAGCTCAATGACAATGAGGTTAGGGAAATGTTATTATCAATGGATGGTGTTGGTTATGAGACTGCTGACTCAATAATGCTCTTCGCCCTAAATAGGTTGACAATACCCATCTCAACATACACCATTAGGGTAATTAAGAGGGTTTACGGCTACTCAGGGAGTAATTACGAGGATTGGAGGATTACGTTAATGAGGCTATTACCCAGGGGATTGTATGAGTATAAGCTTTTCCATGCCGGTGTAGTAACTGTTGGAAAGGAATGGTGCCTTAAGGGGACTCCAAGGTGTATTGAATGCCCACTACGTAATCAATGCCATTTAGCTAAACTCAAAACTAATGGGGGTTAAGGGTGGTAACCTGACTTCTGCAGCTTCAGTATTGCCTCAGCTAAGTCACCATTAGCCTCCTCAAGGGCCTTAATAGCCTCATCCCTACTTGCCCCAGTCTGATCCATGATTAGCCTAATATCATCCTCACTGTACTTTGGTGATTGAGCCTTAACCATAATCTTCGGTGGGGCCTGTGGCTGATTGGTCTTAACATCCCTCTTATTAACCTGAACTTGGTAAAGTAGGACACCACCAGGCATTTCAAGAAGCACCACGGTTGGATTACTTAACTCCACGCTACTGCCATCCTTCAACTCCACTATCACCTTAACAGCATCAACATCCTTAACATTAACGTTAATCCCCATTCTCTTAAGCATCCTCTTAACCTCATTGGGGTTAAACATCCTGATTACAGCAATACTCCAGTATTTAACAGTTACCACTGGCCTTAATTAAATTCACCATAACCCATGCCTTAAACCAACCTCCTCAATAAACCTCCTAGCCTGCGTGACCTCATCATCAAGCCTCCCCCTAATGTCCTGCCCACCAACATCAATAGCCACATAACCACTGAAATTAAATTTCCTCAACTCCTCAAAGACGGCATCCCAATCCACAACACCCCTACCTGGGCTCCAGTGGTAATTATCCCTTCCATCATTGTCTGAGGCGTGGACGTAAAGTATCCTATTCCCAAGCTTCTCTATGGATAATGGAATCAACTCCTTGGCGGCATTAAGGTGGCCAACATCAAGTACAGCGCCGAAGTTATCCATGTTAACCTCATCAATGAGCCTAAGCATTGCATCACTATTAGCCACTGATTCCCCAACCCTAGGTTCAATGGCGAATTTTAAACCATGATCAAGGGCAATCCTTGAACACTCCCTCATAACATTAACTAGCATCCTCCAGAATGCCCTCCAAGAGAAGTCAATGGGTATCTTAACCCTATACCTCTCCGCGAACACTATTCCCATTGAATAGGGCTTAGGGCCAATGAACTCAATGGGTGGAGTGAAGGTGTCTGTTTGAGTTAAGCCAGCGTTAAAGAAGACCGCTAACTCAACACTCCTCCTAAATAACTCAAGCCCCCTCTCCCTAACCCCATCAATTGATGAAAGTAGTTGGGGGAATATTCCAGCAACATTAATTACCTTTAATCCATGGGACTCAATGAAGTCCCTTAACTTAACCCTCTCCCCCTCAACAGCCTTTAAGTTATCTTCACCGTAAACCTCAAGCTCAATGGCCTTAAAACCAAGCCTAACCGCATCATTAATGAAGTCATAGAAGTTACTTATGCTTGGTGGATAACCATACTTAGTTATTGCGTATAACCAGGCTAGGTTAATCCTCGGTGGACCCATAGTTATTTAATTCAGCATGAATTATTTTTAAGCTATGCGTAATACTTTAAAGTAGTTTATTGCTGTTGCATCATGGCTGCAGTTAATTCCAATGTTAAGGGTGTTAAAGTATGTATCATTGGTGCTGGTAGTAAGGCCTTCATAGCAAGCCTCCTCAGGGATTTTGCCTTAACCAGTAGCCTCCATGGTATTACGTTAACTTTAATGGATATTGATGAGCATAGGTTAGCTAGGTCTTATGCATTAGCCCAGAAGTACTTTAATGAACTTAAGGTTCCAATAAGCATTGAGAGGACGATGGATACTAAGGCTTGTATTGAGGATTCCTCCTTCGTAATTAACCTGGCCTTCGCAATAGGGTATGACCACTATGGCATGATGGTTGAGGCTGCTGAGAGGCATGGGTACTATAGGGGTATTGACTCCACTGAGTGGAATATGGTTTGCTGCTACCCAACCTTAACGGGCTATAAGCAGTACGTGGTTGCATTAAACATAGCTAAGCTGATTAGTGAGTACGCTAAGGATGCTTGGATGATTCAAGTCTCTAATCCAGTCCTTGAAACAACAACACTAATCCACATGCAGTACCCTAACCTCAAACTAGTGGGTTACTGCCATGGTGCATCACATGGCGTTGAGCAATTAGCAGGCAAGGCCTTGGGGCTTGATATAAGTAAGGTTGAGTGGCAGGCTGTTGGCTTAAACCACGTGGTCTTCCTAACTAGGCTTAAGTATAATGGTGATGATGCATACCACCTAATTGATGAGTGGATTGAGAGGAAGGCTGAGGAGTTCTGGGCTAATTATGTGCCTGGCCCATGGGAGGAAACCCTGAGTAGGGCTGCCGTGGACATGTATAGGCTCTATGGCCTATACCCACTTGGCGATACTGCTAGGAGTGGGACATGGAAGTACCATAGGGATCTTAAAACTAAGATATATTGGTATGGGCCAGTGGGTGGTGTTGACTCAGAGGTGGGGTGGGGCATTAGGATGCTGTTGAATCAGGAGAATGAGGCTAGGCTTGAGAGGGCTGCATTTAACCCAGGTGTTAAGGCCACTGAGGTTTACCCACCTGTTAAGAGTGGTGAGCATATTGTGGATTTCATAGATAGTGTGCTTAATGGTGTTGAGAGGAGGATAATATTAAACGTACCCAATAATGGTATATTACCAAGGCTACCAAGTGATGCCATAGTTGAGGCGCCAGTGTACGTTAGGGGTGATTCCATTAGGCCTGAAACCATTGTTAATGTACCCAATAAAATGTACTCATACGTCTGGTACCCTAGGCTGGCTGTGACTGAGAGGGCCCTTGAGGCATACTTGGCTGGGAGCAGGGAGTTACTCATAGAAGCCTTAATGCATGACCCCAGGACTAGGAGTAATGAGCAGGCGAGGGAGGTTATTGACGACTTACTTAACTTACCATTCAACGAGGATTTAAAGAGGCACTATAAGTGATTTAAAATTAACCCAAATGTAGGGTATCATTGCTTTTAACATGCACCTACATGAGTATGCCTAATCAATCCAAGTGCATTAAAGGCCTAATGAGCTTAAGCGGCTTAGGCCTAAGGCCATTAACAGTATCAGTAGCCTTCACCAGTGGGCCAAAGGGTGGTACCGGTAAGAGTACTTTAGTGGCTAATATAGCGTCAATGATTGATGAACCAGTGGTTATACTTGACTTAGGCTTCGACGGTAATGTAACAGCCAGTAGGCTTCATAAGGTTGAGTACACTGATGATGTCGGCGGCTTCATAGACTACGTTGCCTATGGCTCCGAGTTAAACATGGTTGAATCTAAGGAGGAGCCTAACGTAAAATTCATTCCACCTGGCTCATTTAAAAGCTTGAAGATACCTAAGATTGTATTCTCCATGCCTCTTGAAGCCATGGCTAATAGGCTCTCAAACATGGTTGCACTACTGGCTAAGAGTGGGTTATCAATACTGCTCATAGATCTTCCATCAAACCCAAGCTTCCTAGGTCCACTCTACCCACTCCTACTCTATTATAGTGACATTATTAATGTAGTTATTGAACCTGGTCAAGTCTACGTGGGTGTATTGAGTGAGTTATACAAGTGGTTAACTAAGGTGGTTGATGATGAAGCCATGGTTAACGTAATAGTTAATAAGTATCACGAGTACTTCGACGGCTACCCGAAGGAGGCTAATAGGTACGTAATAAGGGGTAAGGTGTACCTAGTTAGGCTTGACCCAATAGCCATGGCTCTTACCTTGAAGGGTGAATTAGCGGTTAAGTATAGGGAAGCCGCTGTTTTCAGGAAATCCATTGATGAATTAACTAAGGATGTGGTTAACCAAGTCAGCATGTACATGGGGGTGATTAGATGATGAAGGATATTGATAGGATTAGGAGAATAATAATGGATGATGATGTTAACGCCACTCAAGTTAATCAACAAGTATCAATGAAGAGGAGTAAGACCGACATAGCCATTGAACTCCTCGAGAACTTCACTGAAATATTCGGTGAGGATGATGAATTAGTGACTAAGATACTGAATAAGGTCACTATAGATGATATATGTGTTGAAGTCAGTAAGTATAATTCAAGGCTAGCGGACTTCATAAAGACTTGGTTAAGGTTCAGGTTAAGTAAATGTGAGCCATATGGTGAAGAAAAGCATAACCAAGTACAGTAGCTTCGTGAACAGCACCCTTAACTCACTGGTGAGCCATGAGGCAATTCAGGAGTCTAGCCTACGTAAGTATAGGGTTAATGATAGTAAGATACCTAGGGAATTAATTATTTACTTTAGGGATTGTGGGGAATTAAGGCAATGGTGCATTAGTAGGTTAAGGATACTGCTGAGTAGGTATAGGTGGTATGATGTGGTTAACTTACTTAAGGTAATTAAGGTTAAGGGTTTAAGCGTAATAGTGTTAATGGCCTTAGCTGATGATGAGGGTAGCTTACTTAACTATGTTTCAAGTGGTTCATTCGATAAGAATAAGGTGATTAAATTACTGACGAGTGAACTGGGGATCAGTAGTGATGCTGCTGAACGCCTATTGAATGGTAAGGGTGTTGAACGTAAACCCCTAAGGATGTTTAAGTGGAACTTCCTACCGAGGTCAATATGATCTTCACCACGAGAATTAGAATAATGATTACTGCATTAATACTAGTAGTTCTTTCCTCCCTAATAATTAAATACGCCATAATAGCCTTGATGCTCTTAATAATAATCTTTAGGAGCGATATAACTCTACTAGCCTTATCCATTAGGCATAGCGTAGCACCACAGTTAGTGGTGAGGGATAATTACATTTATGACCCAGTTAATAAGCTTATTCACTCGTTTCTACTGGCTGAACCTATTCATGACTTACTTAGGTTAAGTGAGGATAAGTTCATTAACCTAATTAATGAAATGCTGCTTAGGTTAAACCTATGTGATAAATGCTATGTAACATTCATAGTAATTGGTGATAGAAAGATGATTAGGTTGTCTATGGTTGATGAACCACCATTTAATGATTTTAAATCATTTCAATCAAATGCAATTAATGTACTGGAGGATTACTTCATGGTTAAGCCAATGAAGGGTGATGAACTTAGGAACCTTGTAAGTCAATCACCGTACCCTACATCAAGCCTAATAATAGTATTGATAATACCACTTATTATTCCCCTACTATTCGGGGTACTAGGCATTGTACCCTGGCTAACATTCGCAATAATAGTGATTAGGCAGTACTTAAGTGGTAGGTTCACGGTTAATAATGGACTCATCTTCAGTAGGATTAGCACTAGGAATGAACTCATGACGAATAGGTTAACGCAGGCTGATGTTTACTCATTGGCGAAGGCCTTCCATAATACTATTAATGAGTATGCCCTCGTATTATCAGGGAATAGTGAATTATCAATGCTAGCAGCCAGGGAGTATCATAAGGCCTCAGAATCCCTTGTGGTTAAGGAGCGGGGTAAGAGTTACCCAGGACTATTATACTGGAGAAATGTGATAGATAGGCTATCATCAGGCGAATTACCATTAAGGCTAGCACTACTATGTAATAGGAACTTTGAATACGTAGATACTACTAAGAGTAAGGCGGCATCCTACGCATTATGGGTCCCTGGTGAATTCCTACTAAATGGTTTATCGCACGATGCTGCAGTATTCATACCGCTCACTGGTGGGAAATTAAAGTTAAGTGAGGATAGTAGGGTTATTAGAATTGGTGTTGATAGCATTGGTAAGCTCGTTGAGGTTGACCTAGACTCCTTACCAGCAGGCCACATGCTACTACTGGGTCCCACCGGTATGGGTAAATCATGGGCTGCGCGGACGATATTAGCTAGGTTAATTAAAATGGGTTTAAGGGTCATTGTAATTGACCCGCATGGCGAATACGGCAACTTAGGCTTACCTATTATTGACGTTTCTGAACGTTTCGTGGACTTCCTTAACCCTGTGAGTAAGATTGAGGGTAAGGAGACTATACTAAGGGTTGCTCAATCAATATCTGAGGCATTCAATATAAGTGACCTAGACTTAATACTGGGTGATTTAGGTGGCCTCAGTAACTATGAAAACTTTAAGGAAGCACTTAGTAAGGCTGCTGAGGCCACGTATAGTATTGAACTCTCATACGTGTACAGCATTATAGCAAATAGCCTAGGTAGAAGGGGCTTCATAACCCCCGAGGAGTTGAGGCAAGGTGTGGTTTTATCCTTTAAGTCAATATTACCTAACCCTGAGCTAACGGCCTTCGCCATGAATCAGGTTACAGCATACCTTTACTCAATGTTTGCCGGTAAGGTGAGTAAGCTAAGTAATGTTTTAGCCATTGATGAAGCCTACTACATCATGAGTAGTAGGTTAATGGAACTCTACGTGAGGGGCCTTAGGAAGTCAGGCCTTGGCGTAATGCTGATAACCCAAACGTTAACCAATGTGCCAAGTAGCTTAATTCAAAACATACCCTTAATAATAATGATGGGTGGGCCCGATTCCTACATAATTGAATCCATGAGTTACCTTAAGCTTGATCAAAATGAGTTCGAGTGGCTTAGGTTAGGCCTAGCACCCCACATGATGGGGAATAGAAGTAGAGCATTACTTATAGAGGGGCCTGTAAGGAGGCAAGTACTTATTGACCTTGATTCAAGACTAAAACCCATGAATAATTAATCTAAGTATTACTCAAGTAATCATTAACTTAGATTAAGGTAATTCTTTTAAACTCAGGGCTTAACCTTGACTCATGATTAAGGAACAGGAGGAGCTAAATAAGCCAGCCGTACGTAAGTTTGAGGAGGAGTGGGAGGAGTTTGAGGAAGAGGAGTTTGAGGAGTGGGAGGAGGAGTAGGTGGGTAATCTTATAATTAAAATAAACCATAGTGTTTTCCATCAGTGTAAACCTACTGTAGGTTGATTTTATTTAAGTAAATCATTTGCCTAATCCTAACCCCACACTTCCTACACCTAAGAACCCTCTCCACAACATAATAATCACTCCTCTCCTTAACCACCTGGGACTCAACGGTTAAACCATACCCACAGCTCGGGCATTTATAAATCTCCTCACCTAATATGGCTAAAGCCTTCTTAGCCATATTAAGAACCGTAGACACATCCAACACCCACACCTCACTGCATCTGCATATTTATAAGCAATTCAGGTTTAAACCGTAGATATTCCTAATCTTAAGGCAATGGGCTGAATCCTTTTTCATTTCAATAGGAGTCTTTTTATAGTTAATTGCGTTAAAGGGATGCCCTCTCGTACCGATGTGGACTATACTCAAAANNNCCCCATGACCCACCCACCGTAAAGCCAAGCCAATGACTGAGGGCCAAACCCCTACACTCAATCATGAATGAACATAAAATGAGTGACATAAAAGAAAGGTAAGTTTCGCCATTTATGGTGGGGTTAGGTTTTTAGATTCTGAATGATAAATATTCTGTATATCCCCAAG
>NZ_DAXS01000022.1 GCF_002506515.1 Caldivirga sp. UBA161 | reverse complement strand
CCCTAACAAACAAACCCCTACCGCCCTCCATACAAACCACTGAGTAAACCAGTTTAAATAATTTTCCTTTATTTTAAAATAATATTAGATTAATTAATTAAATGATAATAATAAGCATATAATCAATTACTTAAATGGTAAGCATGTTAATTGAAATAAATCTTAATGGTAATAATAGGGGTGGCTATGATTTTACATTACTTTAATTTATTAAATAATTCATTTTTAACATCCTTACCAAGCTTAGTTAATATGCCCCAAGCAGCAATTACACCCGTAGCTGCTGCAACGTTAATTCCCCTTGATAAGCCCGCTCCATCACCAGCTGCAAAAATGCCATCAACTGTGGTTTCCATTAGCCTATTCACAACAGCCCTCATGCTGTAGTACT
This sequence comes from Caldivirga sp. UBA161, assembly GCF_002506515.1. GTDB lineage: Archaea > Thermoproteota > Thermoprotei > Thermoproteales > Thermocladiaceae > Caldivirga. The sequence goes on along the minus strand of NZ_DAXS01000022.1, from coordinate 19,624 downwards.
TTATTTCAGGTGCGTAGAGTAGCGTGTACTTTGATGCTAGGCCGGGCACTACGTTATCAACCTTATGCAGGAATTCCAGGAGGTTATCAATAATCCTGTGGGGTAACGCCATCCCTATATCCCCCGGTGTCGTGAATTTAAGAGTTGGCTCCACTATACTCCTCCTAATCCTATCCCACGTTGATCTCCTTCCATCCTCTAAATCACCTAGCCTCTGAATTATAGGCTTCCCCCCACCTAGCTTAGTGGCTAATTTGGCTATGGATTTACCATACTCAATAGTATCCTCCATTGGGTCCGTTAACCTTATTGATGTTAATAATGCGAAGTTAGTGTTACTACTCTTTCTATCTAAGTAGGTTTCACCATTAACCCCAATGGTCTTATCATCGTAATTCTCCATTACCACGAAGCCGCCTGGATTAACGCAGAATGTCCTAACTTTATCATCATGAGACTTAGTGTACATTATTACCTTAGGGTCCATGTATAGTTCAGTTAATGGGTCCATAACATACTTAGGCACTTCAACCCTAACTCCCACGTCCAGCGGATTTGGGTTAAGCTCAATACCAATCCTCCTAGCCTCATCCCTAAACCACTCTGCACCAGCCCTACCTGGTGCAATAAGTACTGTCCTAGCCTCTAATTCACCCCTCTTAGTCTTAAGCTTAAATAGGCCATCACTACGTATAATATGCTCAACAGAGGTGCCCACTATGATGTTAACGCCAGCCTCCTTAAGGTATGATGTGAAGTTTTCAATAACCCTAATTGATCCATCAGTCCCAATGTGCCTTTGCCTAATGGGCACTAATTGAGCCCCAACCTTAGCTAAGGATCTTTGATAATCCTCAAAGAGTGAGCCACTTGGTTCAAAAACCCTATCCTGCGGCGCACCAAACTTAATGAAGACATCATCAATGTAGTTTATAATACTCATTGAGGTGCTCCAGCTACCCACTAGCTCATGTAGGTCACCACCTATGTCTGGCCTTAGGTTTATTATGCCACTACTAAATAATCCCGCACCCCCTATGCCATGGGTTATGTGGCATGGAACGCAGACGCACTTCCCAACCTTTGCCAGTGGGCAATGCCTTTGCCTAGCCATATAACCCTTATCCACTAATGCAATGCTTAACCCATCTGCATTCCTAGTAAGCTCATATGCAGCAAATAAGCCAGCCGGCCCAGCCCCAATTATGGCTACATCGTAAATCACGGTGATCCACCCCTTAAATCAACCATATCGAAAGCATCCTCTCCTGTTCCAATTAACGTAACTGGAACACCCAACTCCTCACTAATATTATTCACCCACCTCCTAGCCTCAATAGGTAATTCCTCCCACCTCCTCCTTCCTTTAGCCTCCGGGAATAATGCATCAAGCTTCGTTATGGCTATTTGAGTGGGCTTATTCAGCATTACAGCCCTCTTGGCTAAATCCATGTTGAATGGCGCAACCCTCCTTAATCTACCAGTCACAGTCCCCCTCTCAACCCAACCCCTGGCCTCCGCATCCTCAGGCTTTAATTCACCAGGTAATTCCCCTGCCCCAACCCTACTTACGAATGCCTTAAAGACCAGTACAATATCATTCACACTCCTTGGGCTAACACCAACTTCACTTAACACACCTGATGCCGCGGTATCCCTACTTGTGACGTATGGGTACGTGCCATGGTATAGGCTTAGGAACGTACCTTGAGTACCCTCAATAATTACAAGCCTACCCCTTTCTAGCGATTCATTAACCTCCCTGGGCACGTCAATCAACATGCCCTTTAATTCCTCAAAGTCCCTAGCCAACTTAAGCCTCCTAAGCACCCTATCCACCATAGCGGCACCAACTCCTTGACCTGTTGAACCAATAGTCTTCATGAGGTACTCATCCTTCCTTTCCGCCTCAACATGCTTATCCTCAATAATACCTGAGGAGTAGTCGACCCAAACCCTCCCCCTACTGCCTGTTTCCTCAATTTCCCTCATGAGGACGCTAATGCTGAATAATGCCCCTGGGGCTATCATTAACCTAGCCTCCTCATTGGGGAAGCATGAGGGTATTATCCTAACCTTCCATGTACGACCCCTTAAATTCACCGTGTGGCCTGCGTTTATTGAACCTGTTCTAACGCATATATCGGGTTTATCAACAAGGCTGAGGTATGAGACTACTTTACCCTTACCCTCGTCACCGAAGAAACCACCTACAACTACTGTAAGAGGCACTTTTTAATTAAATAATTCAGATTATTTTTAAATTTTTCGTTTAATAATCAACATATTATTACATTAATTAATTAAATGATGGGGAGGGTTTATTAACCCCAATTAGATCAACTGAAGTGGATTTACTAAGCCCCCTTGATGCCAGGTATAGAAATGAATTAAAGGGTTACCATGAGGTGGCCTCGGAGGAGGCCTTCATAACATACCGCGCTAAGGTTGAGTTACTTTACCTTGAATTCCTCATAGATAAGTTATCAAGTATAGGCTTAGTGAAGCCGATTAATGATGAGGAGAGGTGGAGATTAAGGGGAGTTAGGTTAAGTGATGGTGATGTTAATGAGGTTAGGAGGCTTGAAGATGAGCTGGGGCATGATGTTAAGGCAATTGAATACGTATTGAGAGGTAAGTTAAAGGCAATTGGCCTCGAGCATTACGCTCACTTAATACACTTGGGCTTAACCTCAGAGGATGTTAATAATTTGGCAATGGGGATAATGCTCAAGAGAATGCTTTATGAATACTTAATACCAAGCCTAGTGGATTTAGGCAGGGTGCTGGTTGCCTTAATTAATAAGTATGCTGACACCCCCATGATTGCTAGAACGCATGGGCAACCAGCAACACCAACAACCTTCGGTAAGGAAATGGCTTATCACGCCTATAGGTTATGCTCATGGATAAGTAGTTTAATTAACCTTAAGATTAATGGTAAGGTGGCTGGGGCAAGTGGTTCAATGGCCAGCTTCACAATGATTGCTCAATTGGATTGGCCGAGGGAATTAATGAACTTCGTATCATCACTTAACCTCGAACCTACACCAGTATCAACGCAAATCCTACCCCCAGATAACTTAACTCATATCCTTGCCATGGTAAGCTTAACATCATATTCATTAATTAACCTGGCTCAAGATGTATGGATGTATTCAATGCTTGGTTACATTAGGTTTAAGGGGAAGGCTATTGGATCATCAACAATGCCTCATAAGGTTAATCCAGTGGACCTTGAGAATGCTGAGGGTAATTTGAAGTTAGGGTCCTCAATACTCATGGAGGTTTCTAAAATCCTACAGTTAAGTAGGCTACAGAGGGATTTAAGTGACTCCACGATTAAGAGGAACCTTGGATTAGCCATAGGTTACGTGATACTTGGGTTAAGGAGGCTTAGGAAGTTTATGGAGGGTATTGAGGTTAATGAGGATGCTTTAATTAATGACTTAAATAATCATTGGGAGGTCTTAAGTGAGGCTGTTCAAGTTAGGTTAAGAGCACTTGGTCAGGCTGATGCCTATGAGAAATCCCTGAGGTTATTTAGGGTGCCGAGAATGAGCATGAATGATTACCTTAACGCAATTAAGGAATTAGGTGTTAATGATGAACTGCTTTTGAATTTAAGGCCAGGCAACTACGTGGGTTATGCTGGCGTTATTGCAAGGAATATTGCTGAATCATGCACTAAACTACTCAATAAGGCTGAGGAGGCTTGCATCAAGGAGCGTGAGGCAATGAGTATGCTTGGGTTTAGGTAAGTTCCGTTTAATTAATTGATTAAACATTACTGGCCCTTGCGAAATATTTAAAAGGCAAGTTGATTAATAATGATTACATGGTAACTATAGCCGTACTGGCAAGCCACTCAGCATTAGACGTATTGGATGGCGCTAAGGATGAGGGTTTTAACACAGTAGCGGTGGCTAAGAGGGGTAGGGATTTACCTTACCGTGAATTCCCAGTGGTGGATAAGTTAATCCTTGTTGATGACTTCAAGGATATGATTAATGAACATATAATTAATGAGTTAAGAAGCAGTGAGGCAGTCTTCGTACCTAACAGGTCCTTTGCAGTATACGTGGGTTACGATAATATTGAGGATAAGTTCCCAATACCAATCTTCGGCAATAGGAGGCTACTCAGGTGGGAGGAGAGGACTGGCCCGTATAATTACTATAAGCTACTTGACAGCGCCGGGATTAGGAGGCCGAGGACCTTTAATAGTATTGATGAGGTTGATAGGCCAGTTATGATTAAGCTCCCTGAGGCCGCTAGGAGGGTTGAGAGGGGATTCTTCATAGCTAGGGATAGGGATGATGCATTGAGGAAGGTTAAGGAATTAGCAGATAAGGGTATTATAAGGTTAAGTGACTTAGGGAACGCTTCAATAGAGGAATTAGTGATTGGCGCTCATTTCAATGCCAACTACTTCTACTCTAAGGTTAGGGAGAGGCTTGAATTACATAGTTTTGATAGGAGGATTCAATCAAATCTAGACGGCGTCTACAGGATACCGGCCCAGGATCAAATTGGGCTTAATATTGATGTTAGGTACATTGAGGTTGGCCATGAGCCAGCAACCATAAGGGAAAGCCTACTGGAGAAGATCTTTGAGATAGGCCATAGGTTCGTTAAGGCGGCTGAGGAAATGGTGCCTCCTGGGGTTATAGGGCCATTCACCCTTCAATTCATGGTTACCCCTGAATTGGACCTTGTGGTTTATGACGTTGCACCCAGGATAGGTGGTGGTACCAATGCGTATCTGGGTATTGGTGGGCAGTATAGTAAGTTGTATTTCGGTAAACCAATATCAATAGGTAGGAGGATAGCCATTGAGATTAAGGAGGCTATAGCCAATAATATGCTTGATAAGGTGACCACATGAATATTGAGGCAACCTTAAAGAACTACGATTTAAGTAAATTAAAAGTAGTAACAATAGCAAGCCACTCCTCACTCCAAATATTGAGGGGAGCTAAGAGGCTTGGGTTAGGTACCGTGGCTGTGGCTAAGCCTGGGTCAGGTTGGTTTTATAGGCGCTTCACCTTCATAGATAAGGTTATTGAAGTGGATTTAGGCAGTATGGAGCAGCTTGCAGGTGACTTAGTTAAGGATAATTCAATACTCATACCCCACGGTAGTTACGTGGAGTATGTTGGATGGAGGAGGGCATTGAATATGCCTATCCCAACCTTCGGTAATAGGTATATTATTGAGTGGGAGGCTGATCAGAGGAAGAAAATGAAGCTGCTTGAATACGCTGGGATACCCATACCTAAGTCATTTAATGATCCAACTCAAGTGGATAGGCCAGTTATAGTTAAGTTATCTGGCGCAAAGGGTGGTAGGGGTTACTTCATAGCTAAGGATGCTAATGAACTTGTAAGTAAGTTAAGCAGCATTAACGTGGGGGATGATTACATAATACAGGAGTACGTGATTGGCGTACCCGCCTACTACCATTACTTTGGCTCAAAGGTGTATGGCCGTGTTGAATTATTTGGAATGGATTTAAGATATGAGAGTAACGTTGATGGCAGGTCATTTAACCTAGCTGAACCAACCTTCGTGGTTGTTGGTAATATTCCGGTGGTTCTAAGGGAATCACTATTGCCCATTGTGCAGAAGTATGGTGAAGGCTTCTCAAGGGCAGTTGCCGAATTAGTACCACCAGGTATGATAGGGCCATATAGTTTAGAGTCAATAATTAGGGATGACTTATCAATAATTGTCTTCGAGTTCTCTGGGAGGATTGTTGCCGGCACAAACGTCTACATGGGTATAGGTAGCCCCTACTCAGTACTGTACTTCGATAAACCAATGGACATGGGTGAGAGGATAGCCCATGAAATAGTGAACTCGGTTAAAAGAGGTAAATTAATCGACATATTAACATAATCAGTAGCGGCATTCATCTTCATTAATCAGTGGGCTCTAGAATCATCACTCCTGAAGCCTCCTTAACTAACCTTAATTAAATTTCCCAACATAAGGCAATAGGGTTTAGGCGCCACCCAGTATCATTTCCTGAAACCAAGGGTAAATTAGCTTCACACCAGTTTAACCGAAATTTTACGTACTCGAAACCATTAAGCCAGCGTAGTAGTTAGCTTAAGTAAACTAACCAGAGTGAAGCAGTGGCGAGGTGAGGCCATGCTATTAATTATCCCACTATTGTATATGATTGAGCCAATGCTCTTCCACCCATGGTGCGGCATGGGATGGTAGGGGCCAGGACCATGGTCTGGAGAGAGTGGTGTGAGGCCCCCATCAATCATGTGGTTACTATGTATTCTCTTCATATTACTCTTCTAGTTATGATAGTGCTTATAGCCGTTTTGTTACTAAGAAGGGTAGCATCAATTAATAGTACTTGAGGTAATCAGCATCCCCTATAATTGATTCCATCACATTTTTAACCTAGAAGTATAAGTACTCCGCATTATTCTCAGTAATGTGAAGGGTAAGGCAAGTAGGGTTACTGGTAATATTAATGGGTAATACGGTATTGGGCCGCACATAATACCCATGCAGTGGTAATAACTCATGTAATGCACCATTGGTATCGTTAAGGCTAATAATACTGTAGCGGTGATTAGAATCAATATTCCAGTAATCATTAGAGCTCTATTTAATGTAGACATTTCGTTGCAGCTTAGCGTTACTTAAGCATAAAATCCTTACTAGGTATGAAGCAATGAGGGTAAATCTTATAATTAAACACACTTAAGAGGCCCCTATGCCCATCATTAGTTTTAATGGTAAGGTGCCTAGGATTGGTAGAGGTGTTTTCATAGCTAATACTGCGTATGTAATTGGAGATGTGGATGTTGGTGATGAGGTTAGCCTATGGCCTTATGCTGTTGTTAGGGGTGATGAGGATTCTATTTCAATAGGTAGGTTCAGTAACTTGCAGGACCACGTTGTGGTTCACACTGATAGGGGAATAAGGACCGTTATAGGTGAGGGTGTTACTATTGGGCATAGGGCAATAGTTCATGGAGCCAGAATCAATGATTATGTATTAGTGGGTATGGGGGCTATTCTGCTTAATAATGCTGAGGTGGGTGAGTACTCAATAATAGGTGCTGGTGCAGTGGTTACTGAGGGTACTAGGATACCACCTAGGAGCGTGGCTGTTGGTGTACCAGCAAGGGTCATTAGGAGCGTTACTGATGATGATGTGCGTAGGATAATTGATAATTATAAGGCTTACCTGGAGCTGGCTAAGCTATACAGTGGCAGTAACCTATAATTGATTTTAAGGTTATTGCCTTAAACTGAAGCGTGGCTTCATGAAGTTCACTTAGGTTTAGCATCACCTTCAGTGGCGTGCTTCATTAAGGCTAGTTTTATGTACTTCTCGTAGGCTCTAATATTTTTAAGTGAGTCGATGTAAATTATGATGCATTCACCGCTGCACTTAATGAACCTAACCATATCCCTATACTTATCCTCCACTAGTATTATTGAATCCCTTAACGTATACTTAATGGGCCTTGGTTTAACATTTACCCGAACCGTTTGGGAGAAGGGGTATACATCGCTTAATTCAATGGGGATTAAGCCGTAAACCTCATTATAAGTGAAGGCCCTCACACCAATCCTAATAACCTCATTTGCGACCTGAGTCCTTATGAAGGGCTCCTCATAATCACCAATTATTATGAGGGCATTAGTTAAATCACCCATACCTTTAATCAACCTCCTTAACCTACGCCTAGCCCACTGAACCTCAGGCCTAGTTAAGTCACTGTTATCTAGGATGCTTAACTGAGTAGCATTGACCTTAAGTCCACTGGCTAATTTAATGACTAGCCTACGGAATAGTGGGCTTTCCTTTAATGTTAAGTAAGCCCTGTAAACTGATGGGTGCTGCCTAGCCTTCTGGGCCACGTAACCCCAGATGTCATGTTCCCTAATCCTCTGTTTAATCTCCATTACCTCCCTTGACAGCGACCATAGGTTATGCTGCGCAATGAACCTAACCCTCTCCTCCTTACTCATCTCCATTAACTCCCCCACCCTCTTACCGCAACCATCAAGGACGTAATCCTTATCTAATTCACTTAACCTAACAGTCCTACTGCTTAAGATTATTCTATCATCATTAGCGTAAAGCATGTATGAGGCTGAGTCAAATAAATCAATACCCAAGGCCACTGCCAGGGGTAGTATTAATGGGTGGCCGACGCCAAACAGGTGTATTGGTTTGCCGAATGGTACTATTGACTTAACCGTAAGTATAATTTTAATTATGCTTGTGAAGTTATAGGCTTGAAGAAGGGTGGTTGGGCTGCCTATTGCATATATGTCGAAGGGTAATCCTGAGATAGCTTTAGCTGAGTAGGCTAGTAAATCCCTATAAACACCCCCCTGGGTTGGTCCAACTATAAGCATCCTATGTTCAGGATCCAGCTCCTTAAGTTGAAGCATAGCCCTCCTAGCCCTCCTAATGGTTTCATTAACCTCAACCTCCACAAGCTCCCTTGGCCTTGGGTAACTGGTTGGTATATCAAGTATGACGCCTATGTCACTGCCTATTTCAACCTGGTACCTTAAGGCATCATCAGGGCTTACCTCAATGTTGCCGTATTGGAGTATTTGATACGCCCCTGAATCAGTCATCAATGGGCCATCCCAACCCAAGAGTTCATGAAGCCCAACCTCCTTAGCAGTATCGCCATAAGCCCCCCTTATAATGTAGGCGTTGGTTATTATTTGGTTAAACCCAAGTTCCTTAATCTTACCTAAATCAACATACTGCCTACTTGGGTTTATTACTGGGAATAATGCAGGGGTTTCTATTACACCATGCCTAGTGCGTAGTTTCCCAATCCTAGCTATCTCATCCTTCTCTATTACCTCAAACATTACCTCTTCCTCGACTGAACGTATTCATCATATATTTCCTTAACCCTCCTAGCCACCAGCCCAGTTCCCTTAACACCCTCTTCGGTAACAGTGACGTTTTCACTCACTATTATGGTATTAGTCTCCTCAATGTACTTAACCATTCCTGGGAAGTACTTTTCAAGTATCTTAGCTAATTCCCTTAAATCAATGTACTCCTCCACTAGGGCAATATCCCTAATTGCCTCGGATTTAATTAAAACCTTCGGGAACCTTTCATTCTTATCATTAGTAACATCAACCAAGACAATGTTTAATCCCTGATCTATACCGACTAATTGCCCCCTATAGAATGAACCACCCATGAGATTAACTAGGACCTTCCTACCCAACATACCCATTACCTCCGCATTGAATCGCCTTGCTCCTTCACCAAAGGCCATACCAGTGGACTTATGCAGTGGCCTTTTTAAACTCTAATAGTATAAACCCACCTATGTACGAGTATAGGGGTACGTATAAGGTTACGGGGATTGAGTATGAGCCTAATAACGTGGTTAAGCTTAAGCTTGAGGGTGAGGGGGCGTTAATTACTATTGAGTTGCCAGCCATTATTAATAAGTTTAAGCAAGGCGACTCAATGCTTGTTTCACTTTCCAGTAGTAAGGATGAGAATTACAAGGGGAATTGGGACGTATACATGTGGGGTATGGTGTATTACCTGGGGGATAACCTCATGAGAATATCAATAGGCGGCTTCATACTCCACATGGAGGGTAATATAAGTAGTAGGCCAAATTTAGGTGATAAAATTTACATTGGTTTAAAACTATTAACCAGTTGATTTATTTTAATTACTCAAGGCCTCCCCCTGTTGAACCAGCTCCCTCCTCCCCCTCCTTCTTACCCTTCTCGCCACCACTCTCAATCTTACTTGCAGCTATTATCTCATCAATCCTAAGGATCATTGATGTAGCCTCCACTGCAGCCTTATAGGCCTGGGTCTTAACAACCAGTGGTTCAACAATATTCATTGCCACCATGTCAGCTACCTTACCACTGAAGGCGTCAATACCGTACTTCCACCCATCCTCCCTACTCTCATGCATATGCCTAAGCTCAGTGAGTATGTCCACTGCATCAAGGCCGGCGTTCTCCGCAAGGGTCTTAGGCACTGCCTCTAATGCATTGGCGAAGGCTTCAATTGCGTACTGCTCCCTACCACTAACCTTAGCCGCCAATTGCCTAACAGCCTTAGCTGCCTCAATCTCCGGTGCACCACCACCTGGTACTATGAATGGGTTCTCTATCACATCTGATACTACGCTTAAGGCATCTGTTAGATTCCTCTCAGCCTCATCAACCAGCCTCTCAAACCCACCCCTAATGAGGATGCTTACTGCCTTCGGGTTCTTGCATTGTTCAACGAAGACCATCTTCTCATCTCCAACCCTCCTCTCCTCAACTAATCCGGCGAAGCCTAGGTCATTCTCGGTTAAGTCATCTATATTGGTTACTAGCCTACCTCCAGTTGCCCTAACAAGCTTCTCAATGTCACTCCTCTTAACCCTCCTAACAGCCATAATACCAGCCTTAGCTAAGTAGTATTGGGCTATGTCATCAATACCCTTAGTTGTGAAGATTACATTGGCGCCTATTGACTTAAGCTTATCAACATAACCCCTCAGTATATTCTCCTCCTCATCTAGGAATGCCTTAATCTGAGTTGGGTCCTGGATCCTAATCTCAGCATCAATTTCAGGCTTCTCAACCTCAAGTGGGGCGTCAAGTAGGGCTATCTTGGCGTTAGTAATCTTCTTGGGCATTGCGGCGTGGACAACCTCCTTATCAATAACCACACCCTGAATAAGCTGAGTATCAAGTAAGCTGCCGCCATGCTTCTTGACTAATTGGACATTATCTAAGTCAGCAATCCACTTATCACCCCTCTGCTCCTTAATCATTGAAACTGCCTTGGCCGCCAACTCAGCGAATTGATCCTTAACCGTTTCACTAATCTTACCATGCATTGATGTTGCAGCCACCTTCTTAAGAACATCAATATTATCCCTATCCACTGGAGTAGCTATCTTGGTTAAGTACTGAATTGCGGCGTCAAGGCCCTTCTTGAAGCCTGATATTATGACTGTTGGGTGAATGTTCTTCTCAATTAACTTCTCCGCCTCATCAAGTAGCGCCCCAGCCAACACCACTGCGGTTGTTGTGCCGTCACCAACCTCATCGTCCTGCGTCTTAGCTATCTCAACCAGTAACTTACCTATTGGGTGTTGTACATCCATTTCATTAAGTATTGTTGCGCCATCATTGGTTATAGTTATGTCACCGAGGCTATCAATAAGCATCTTATCCATACCCTTAGGCCCCAGTGTGGTCCTCATTACCTCTGATACCGCCTTGGCAACCATTATGTTTATCCTAAGCGCCTCCTTACCAAAGGCCCTCTGCGTCCCCTCCTTAAGCACCAGTACAGGGACTCCACCTATCTGAGCAATGTAGGCCTGCTGACTCATACGTGCCCTTAAAACCGCTTCTATATAAACCTTTCCTAATGTAGCAGGAATGAGCACCCATGTTCAACCAGCCTAAGATCTAACCTACAGTGAGAATCCTTAATAATCTCAGGGTTATTAAGCATTTATGATATTTCTGGAAACATTACTATATATAGTTAAGAATGGTAAAGTACTGTTAATAAGGAAGAAGAGGGGATTAGGTGCCGGTTACTTTAACGGGGTTGGTGGTAAGGTTGAGGATAATGAGGATGTTTACAATGCAGTAATTAGGGAATGCATTGAGGAAATTGGCGTTAGGCCGATGGGATTAAAATGGATGGGGCTCTTAGAGTTCTGGAATTACGATAATAATAGTGTTGAATCCATTCACTTCGTTCACGTGTTCACAGCCGGTGATTATGATGGTGAACCTAAGGAAAGTGATGAAGCTGAGCCACTATGGTTTAACATTAATGAAATACCCTTTAACTCAATGTGGGAGGATGACTCACTCTGGCTACCCTTAATCCTAAGTGGGCGAAGGGTATACGGCAGGTTCATTTTTAATAAATGGAAGATGATGAATCATGAAGTTCACCTGATCTGCACCTAATGATTCATCAATAACTCAGTAGGCCATTAACATTAAGCATTCCACGCGTTGACTCCAATCAGCTAAACTAACTCTATATACTATGCTAAGTTTTATACTTGCACTATACAAAATGTAAGGAGAATTAACCCTATGGGTAATGCTTAAATATACCCTATTAGCTAGCATACTGTGCACTACGTAGAGCGCCTTGATAATGTAAGGATTATAAATAGTTTCCTTAAAATACTCAATAAAGATTATACAAGGGACTTCTGGAGTAGTAATGTTGTTAGTGAGATTAGGCAAATGGCTGTAACAGGAAGGCCTATTAGGATATTTAGGAGGGGAGCTAGGATTTATAGGATTCTTGATAGGTTAAGTTTCGGTAAAGATGAAGTGGTGCTCAAGGGGGATGAAACATATAATTCAGACTTAACAAGTTACATTAGTGATATTGAGTTAGCGGCACCAATATATATTGGCGATATGTCCTTTGGTTCACTCTCAGGGGTTCCTAATGTTGTTGTGGCTGAGGCTGCTGATGAACTTAACCTAGTGGCTGGAACAGGGGAGGGGGGTCTTCATCCTGACGTTGCTAAGCATAGGAGGATCTTTGTCCAATGGGCCTCAGCCAGGTTTGGGGTTGACATAGATGTATTAATGAGGGGCTTAGGTATAGTAATTAAGATTGGGCAAGGTGCTAAACCTGGTATAGGTGGGCACCTGCCTGGTAGTAAGGTAACTGGACCCATTTCAATGGTTAGGAGGATACCCATTGGTGTTGATGCCCTATCCCCAGCCCCTCACCATGATATATACTCAATAGAGGACCTTAAACAGAGGATTGATGCTCTCAAGGAGGCTACAGGTAAACCGGTATTAGTTAAGATAGCTGCCACTAATTACGCCCCCTACATTGCAGTTGGGATAGCTAGAATGGGGGCTGATGGGGTAATAATTGATGGCCACGGCGCTGGAACTGGAGCCGCACCGCATGTTGTTAAGGATAATGTGGGCATACCCATAGAGTTAGCTGTAGCCTCAGTGGATAAGATGCTTAGGAGGGAGGGGCTAAGGGATGGGTTTACTGTAGTAGCATCAGGTAGAGTGTCATCAGCAGACGATGCAGCTAAGATTATGGCCTTAGGCGCTGATGTAGTTGCCTTAGGTACATCGATTTTAAACTCGATGGGGTGCATTATGGCTAGAACATGCCACACGGGCAATTGCCCAGCAGGCATAACCAGCAGGTTAGCTGACGGCTCAGTGCTGGTTGACCATGATTTAGCCAAGAGGGCGGTAATCAATTACCTTAAGGCATTCCAAGCAGAATTGGGGCTAATTCTTGATAATTTAGGCTTAAGGAGTGTAAGGGAACTCGTTGGAAGGAGGGACCTACTTAGGGGATACTGCATTAATAATGAGTTAACTAAAATACTTGATGTTGAAGGGGACTGCCCCAGTGAATTACCATTGAAGAACAGCGGCTCAGTATGGACCCCCGACTACTCAATATATGCAAGCCAATTAGCCAAGAAGGGCGACGTAGTGATAAGTAGTATGGGTAGTACAGGGCCCCCTGAGGTTGAGCCGCCTAAGAGGCTTATTGATTGGCTTAGGTTAGATGGGGCCCAGGTTACAAAGCCATCAATAGACCCCTATAGGGAGGATATAGATATGTCGGTTTACTTAGCTGGAGGGAGGCTGCAAATGTCGGCGCCATTAATAATTAGGCCACTTACCGGTTGGGGCCTTGAACAAATTGAGAAGGCTAAGTTCGTGGCTCACCTAATGGACTTAGCCATAGACTTATATGGGTTTGATAACCCATCAAGTAGGCATTCCTCAAGAATCATGTGGAATAAGTGGACTAGTGGAATTGGGGCAATAGTACTTAGTTTAAGTGACTTACACGGCATGAAGGCAGTATATGAGTATGATTCACCAATATACATTAGATTACCCCCATTACTAAATCCAATTAAGCCCATTGAACCCTACTTAAACCAAGTCTCAGGTATAATAATAGATGATGCATTAAGCGGTGAGGTTGACTTGGAGGTTTCAGTGGTTAATGCTGATCTTGAACTTAGGAGGAGGGGAATTAGGTATGGTATGGATGTGATAGCCCACATGACATCCCTTAGAAGTTCAGGGGATGCCGTTAAGCTAGCTGCATTAGGTGCCGATGCTGTGGAGGTAAGTTCAATAATAGGTAAGGCAGTTACCATAGATGGCTTTGAGGATAAGTTAATAAATATTATTAATGGTTTAAGGAGGGAAATGGCTCAGCTCCTTGGGGCGGCAGGCGTATACACCTATTACTCAACAATTGTTGGTAATAGGGAGTTGCTGAGGGCCCTTGATCCAAGGGTTAAGGAACTACTTAAGGTTAAGGTGGCTGGGGAATGGTAATAGTGAACTATTACCCATCATCATGCGGGATACTAGGCATTATTAGGGCAAGCAATGCCCCAGGCATAAGGGGTAGTGATGTCGTTGAGGCAATAAGTGCAGTCAAGTATAGAGGGGCTGGGCTTGGGGCTGGTTACGCTGCAATGAGGATTAATGGCCACAATAAGTATAAGGTTGGGTTATTCGCCGTTAATGAATACTATGGCGATATTGAAAATTTAATCACCGAACACTTAGATAACGGTGGAGTTAAGGTAGTTAATGTTAAAGTGAGGGGTAGGGTTGGTAAAGTGATTGATATTGAATATGAGTTGGAGGGCGTGGATGGTAATATTGATGATTTAATGCATGGTATCAATAATAGGTTATGGGAACTGGGAGGAATAGGTAGGATTTACTACTGGGGGAAGCATTTAACCGTCTTCAAGGGTATTGGGCATCCTGATGAAGTGGCTAAAGTATATGGTGTTAATGATTATGAGGCTGACGCATGGATAGCGCATACAAGATTCCCAACTAACTCACCAGGCCACTTACCTTATTGGTCACATCCATTCGCCTTAAACGATACTGCAGTAGTTCATAATGGTGAATTAAGCTCCTATGGTGTAAACGCAGTGCACCTAGGGGTCACAATGGGGGTTAAGGGGCTTGTTGGCACTGATAGTGAGGTAGTGGCCTATATGTTCAATTACCTAGTTAAGGTAATTGGACTGGATGTTGAAACTGCAGTGAAGGTTCTGGTTAACCCATCTCTAAGGGGAGTCACTGACCCGTGGTTAATAAGGCTACTTAACGAATATAGATGGGCTAGGCTTGATGGGCCCTTCACAATAATAATGATGGTGCACCACATGAATGACATTTACCTAATAGCCCTTGCAGATAGGTTTAAGTTAAGGCCTGTGGTGGTTGGTTACGATGGCCAGTATTACTATGCCGCCAGTGAGGAGGCTGAAATTAGGGCAGTCTCACCAAATGCAAGGGTCTGGACCCTCTCGCCTGGTGGTTACTTAATAGTATCCCTTAAGAGGGGGGTAATATCCTGGGGTAGGCCTAAGGAGCAGTTGGATGTTTTCTTCCCAATTAGGTCATTTCCAAGGCCAAGGCAAATAAGTGGGGATGTGGTTAATGCTGAGGGTTTAGGGTATAGGGAGGTTAATGAGGAGATACTTAAGAGGATTATGAATGGAAGTAGGCTCGTTAAGGTAATTAACGTTAATGGCCAAAGATTCATAGGCGTTAACTTACCTAGGTATAGGCTTAAGGGTGTTAGGGTCGAGATATATGGTACACCGGGCAATGCATTAGCTAACTTAAATAATGGTATTGAATTCGTGGTCTATGGTAATGCTCAAGATGATGTAGCTGACACAATGCATGATGGTAAGGTTATTATTCATGGTGATGCTAGGGACGTTCTTGGGCAAACCTTCCAGGGTGGTAAAATATTCGTTAGAGGTAATGCTGGTAATAGGGTTGGTGTACAGATGAGGGAGTACTCCAGTAAGAGGCCATACTTAATCATTGGTGGTAGGGTGGATGATTACCTGGGTGAATACATGGCTGGTGGAGTCATAATGATTCTAGGCATTAACGCCTATAAGGCTGGTAGGGAGCTTGAATTAACAGGTAACTACGTGGGAAGCGGCATGGTTGGCGGTAGGATATATGTTAGGGGTAAGGTTGATTACAGTAAGGTCGGCTTAGCACCATCAAAGCATGAAATTAAAGTATTAGCTGAAGCCCTAAGGGAGGAGGGTTATCCTGAGGACACATTTAATGAGTGGTTAAGCAGGGTCCTGCAGGTTAGTCATGTACCAAGGCCAATGGCTGATTACAGGGAATTAACTGAAGATGAGGTGAGGGAATTAAAGCCTATACTCCTGGATTATGCTAGGGAACTTAACATTGATGAAGCCCTCATTGATGACTTAATCGGTGAAAGATATACCATTATTAAGCCAGGTATTAAGGGTATTTTAACGCAAGACTATAAGGGATTTGAGTAAACCTAACTCTTAACAACAGCCACCACGTCTATTTCAATCAATGCCCTGGGATCAATCATACTAGTAACAACAGTGGTTCTAGCTGGCTTACTTGTGAAGTACTCACTGAATAACTTATTCATGGTATCAAAGTACTTAGCGTCAGCTAAGTAAACAGTGACCTTAATAACATTATCAAGTGATGAACCTGCTTCAGTGAGTATTTTACTAATCTTCCCTACAGCATTCCTGAACTGATCCTCAAAGGATAAATCCCTACCTGGAACAGTACCCAGCTGCCCCGATACAAAGACTAACCCATTAGCAATTACTGCATGTGAGTATGGGCCAGCCTTAGGTAACCCCTCCACATTAATGCCCCTAATCATTAAGGGCACTAAGTAACACCTAGTTTTTAAGCTATCACGCTGTGAAGCCAAGCATAGGGGGACTAGGGATAAGGGGAATAAGCCGAGTAATCTGAAGCAAGTGGATCTAAACTTTAAAGGTGATTAAGTTGAATTATTGGTGGTGATTTTAGGTGATTCCGGAAAGCTTAAGTAAAATTAGTGAACCAGCCTTAGTATCATTTAGGTTTAGGCATAGGGGTGATTGGACATTATGGACTAGGATGATTAATGCACACTTCATAAGTACTGCCTGGTACCCAATAATTGATTATGCTAACATTGAGGTAATTAATGTTAAGTGGGTGGATAAGGGAACTAACATACATGAATACTTTACCAAGCTCAGTAAGAGAGGCTTAATTTACGATGTTGATTTAGTGAAGAAGATTACTGATAATATATACTTAGTGGGGTTCATGGGCCCATACCGAAACACTGTTAGGGAAAGGCTAGTATCGAACAGTATACCATACTTTAAATCATCAATACGCAATGGCTTTCAAGATTGGCTAATACTAGCACCATCAGGCAAGGTGAATGATTTTAAGGAATCATTAAAAAGTATAGGTAAGTTAATGAACTTTAAAATCCAACCCATTGTAAGTATAAGGGATATTATACAGGTAATAAACAAGAATAATATAATTGATTACATTAAACTAGCATTAACTAATAATGAGTTTAAGACTTTGAGAAGTGCTTGGGAACTTAGATACTTTAACCTAAATAATAGGGCAACACTAAGTGAAGTATCAATGGTACTTAATAAGGATAAGTCAACCGTGGATAGGCAAATTAAGGAATCTATACGTAAGATAATTTACTACATAATGAGTATTATGTAGCTAAATGCAATAAATTGCAAATAATGCTTAATAATTATTACATGCTAAGTTACGAGGGGTAATATATGGAGCACATGGGTAAATTAACCATAATGATATCGTTAATAGCATTAATCATCACCACGGTTATTGCATTACCTCAACAAACTCAGAAACCTCAAATAATATGGGCTGACTATGGTTCTTTAGTGTTAACCGGCCCTATTTATAACCCATTTTATCCAAATACACTTGCAGCAGATTCAGTAACAAGTATAATGACATATGCGCCATTAGCCTTATATAATCCATTCAATAATCAATTCTATCCTGTTCTTGCTAGGAATTGGAGTATTCAAGTTCTTCCTAATGGTTCAGGTATTTTGACTGTTTACCTTAGGCATGATTTATACTGGTTTAATGGTTCAGCAGCAATGCCATTCACTGCATGGGATGTCTACGCCTACTTCTACATTGAGGATAAGGCATTCCAATCATATGCACCATTCATGCTGCCTCAATACGCTGATGAATCCATAAGAGTAATTAATAATTATACAATTCAATTCTTATTCCAAACCTGGTCACCAATAGAGTGGATATTATTCATTACTGCTAGCATACCTACTCCATGGCAAGTCTGGAAGCCCGTGGTTAACGTGCTTAGGGGAATGAATTCCTCACAAGCATTAATATACTCAACAAATATAAGTAGGATTAACGTACCATACTGGGGAATATTCCCCTACAGTTTATCCTACATTAGTACATCAAGTCTTAAAATAACCCTAGAACCCATGTATTATAATAATATTCCATTACTGGCTAGGTGGGAGGAAATATTCCCATTAGCCTCCTGGAATTACTATAATCCAACCTTTGAGGAGTACTTCACCGGCAGCCAATACATTGCATCATTAGTTGCCCATAAGGCAACTTGGGCGGGTGGTTCTGCATCAATTAAGCAAGTGGCGTTACTTAACAGTAGTGGGTTCAGTGCCTATTTTGCACCAGACTTATCAGGGTGGGGCATTACATTTAACCCACATGTATACCCATTTAACATTGTTAAGTTAAGGCAGGCATTATGCATGGTATTTAACAGGAGCGCTGTTGTTGCGGCTTGGGGATTAAATTACCCTAATTACTATCCACAACCAATTGCACCTGAAACAATCGATATATATCCATCAAGTGTTAGGCAATATCTATTACCATGTGCATACAATACCACTGAAGCTACCCAAATGCTTCAAGGTTTAGGATTCAAAGAAATTAATGGATTCTGGTATCTGCCTAATGGTACTGAATTATCGATTGAGGTTCTTGCACCAAGCGGTTGGATTGACTGGGATACAATGGCCTCAGAGGCGATTACTCAAATGCAGGCCTTTGGTTTAGACGCCAAGTTAATAGCACAAGATGCTGGAGCATATTGGGGAACAACAATACCTAGTGGCCAATATGTTGCAGCATTAACGTGGACTACAGCATTTACTCCATCTTATTATGCCGCTTGGGAGGCATTAAGTTGGCCATGGTGGGCCTTTGGTAACGCTATTTCAGCTAATGTTAAGGGTAGTGATACTTGGCCTTTCCAGTGGCCTAATGGAACATGCACACCAGTAACTGCGCCGGCTTCACTCAAGTTACCTAATAGCACTATTGTAGCATGTGTAAATTCAACACTCGGATACATTAACTTAACTAACTGGCAAAACTACTTCAATGCGGCGGTGCCAGGTAGCCAAGATTACAATACTGCGCTGGCTTTAATATTTGCATGGTATCATTACTTCGTACCAATAGTGCCTCTGGCGGCTAAGATTGACCCATTCACCTACCTCACGCCAATAGCTGACCCAGACTGGATGTATGATTGCTTACCTTATGAGGTACCATTACTGTTAGTTTCAGCAAACTGGTATACTTATGGTGCTGTAATACTGGAGATGTTCGGAGCAATAGCACCACGTGGTGTTGTACCTCCATTAGCTCAAGCTATTGCTAATGGTTCATT
>NZ_DAXS01000006.1:23976-58013 GCF_002506515.1 Caldivirga sp. UBA161 | reverse complement strand
AAATAGTTTTAACTTAATAGAATAATTATGCGGCGTGGAATCAACGTTAATGGGTTAGTTAATTCTAGGTAAGTTAAACGAACTCCACGTAGTAGGAATTATGGAGAGTACAATATTTAAGGTAATCTTTACGGAAGTACCAGCATTCATTCGTAATAGGATGGGGTAATTCCCATGGAGATTTACGAAGATATAGGTGGTGATGGAAATTCACAACACCTTCAAGTAATTGCAGCGTTGCGTATTAAAATGCTGATGAGGCAGTAGCTTAAGTATTAACAGATGATTAGGCATTACCTATGATGATTTAATTCTTAGCACATTAATGCAACTCCAGTGGTATAAGCTCCGCTTATAATAGGTGGGGTATATGATCTACTTAATGTAGTTGGCGTTTACGTATTCTTAACGCTAATAATCTACATTAATTATTGAGATTAGGAAATCGATGATATCATTATGAGTACATTAATTGGTATCTTATTAGGTTTATTATTGATTTATCAACATTAGCTGTACTTCTTAACACCATGTAGAGTAAGTCGCTTGGGCTCCTAATATTAGCCACATCCTTAGTGGATGCTGAGGATCCCGCTACCTTAAGTATCTTAAGTAATTCATTTATGTTGCTTATACCTGAATCACTCATTATTCTAAGTAGTTTAAAGGCAATATATTCCTTATCCAGGCAGGACTTAGCTAGGCATATTATAAGCCCTAGAATGGTGGCACTGTAGCTATTGCATTTACCATTCTTAGATATGGTTATTATACCCTTACTGCTTAACTTCCTGGTTTTCTTAAATACGGTACTGAAGGCTAATCCAGTTACCCTAGATAACCGGTATAGTGTGATGCCATTATTCTCCACCACCGCCTTTAGGATGCTTAATTCTTGTTCATCTAGGTAGGGTATTACTCTGCCCCATAATGTGGCTATTTCATTCAATTCCTCCCTATAATCATCAACCACACCTACGCTACCCATATGCTCAATATAGTATTGCTTGCCTTAAAGATTATTCTCGTTAATTTATCCATCCTAAGTGATATTTTAAGTATTTATAAGTACCCAGGTTTAAAAAAGGAATACTCGTAAAAGAGTACATAAGGTCTCACAATAGTTAAGGATTAATTAATAACCATACTGAAACACCCATGTCCCTCAAATACATGGAGGTAGGTGGGAGGAAGATTGAGTTGGATGAAGATGGCTTCCTAAAGGATCCATCAACATGGAATGAGGAGGTGGCTAAAATACTATGCAAGGAGGAGTGCCGTGATCCAGATACTGGGCAAATGGGTGTTATGAAGGATGAGCATTGGAAGGTTGTTAAGTATCTAAGGCAATACTGGGAGAGGTTTGGTATGTGCCCACCAATAAGAATGCTTGTTAAGGAAACAGGAATACCACTACAGAGGATATACCAATTATTCCCAAATGGACCAGCCAAGGGAGCATGTAGGGTTGCTGGTGCACCTAAGCCCACTGGGTGTGTTTAAAATCAAGAAGCCTTATTAATGAAAGTAAAGTGTTTAATTTTAAAAATTTAAAAATGAGTACCCAATTTTAAAGCATGAATTATGGCTTTTAACTCGCTTAAGCCAAGTGATGGAGAAGCATGGGCAGCGGTTGCCGTAATATTGAAGGAGTGCCCAGACGCTATGGTACTTGTGGGTAAGAGGGTTACTAATCCAAGGGACCCGTGGAGTGGGGATGCGGCGCTACCTGGTGGGCATTATGAAACCAATGATGGTGACTTACTTAATACTGCAATTAGGGAAACTATGGAGGAGACTGGAATAGATTTAAGGAGGGTAGGTAAAATAATAACAGTACTTAATATTGAACACCCAAAGAATATGCCTAACCTTAATGTCTTACCCATAGTGTTTAAGGTTGATTGCAATGTTGATGTTGTTAATGCAGCTAGTGGGGAATTTGAGTACCTTAAGTGGGTTAAATTGAGTGAATTACCTAATGCAGATAGGGTTACTGTGGTTAAGGGTAATGTTAAGAAAGCCGTAATTCTAGGGGACATGGTTATATGGGGCATGACCAGGAGGATACTATGTAGGCTCTACAATATGCTTAAGAATAATGATAAACAGAGGAGCACTGGGAATTAGATTTTACTGGCGTACTCCCTGAAGAGGTATGCATATGACTCAGTTAACCTCCTCCTGTAGAGGGGTTGGTATAGTGGGCCAGGCTTCTCCGAGAACCTTAGGTACTTCCTAACGTCAGGAAGCCCGGTTAATTCAAAGAACTTATCCCAACCAATCCTGCTTATCCAATCTCCAATACGTTCACCCTTATTAGCATTAACAACCCAAACATCCACTATCCTTTTAACAACCTTAACTAAGGTTGGCCACCTTGGCGGTTCACTCGGTATATATGGGACCACTATCCTACTCATTAACTGCCCATTAGGCCCAGTGTTAGATGCCTTACCACCCACAAGCACCATTACCCCAGTCTTCTTAGGATCATAAACAATGGCGTCCACAGTATCACGGCATCTACCACAGGCTATGCATAGCTCAGGCCTAATGACTATGCCATACGCCTTACCTGTTGATGGATCCCTCTTAGGCGTTATTGCGCCAACTGGACACGCTGCGGTTACATCTAGTGGTGACCCAATGCTTGAGAACCACTTATCATCAACCATGGGTGTTTGTGCAGGGTAACCTACAACCGCAACGTCAGCTACATCAATGGCGCCACCGCAGGCGTTTGGGCAGCCTGAAACCTTTATTGATAAGTGGGCTGGCGTCTCCTTCTCGTAAACATACTCCACTAATGCGTCGCCAAGTGCCTTAGCTATGCTTGGCGCATCAATAACAGCTGTAGTGCACGTTAAGTAGGCTGTGCATGGTTGAATATTCCACAAGTGATTCCCCCATCCACCCACTAGGAAACCATTCCTCCTAAGCTCCTCCTCAAGTTTCCTAGCCTTCTCCTCATCATCAGTAAGTATCTCAACATTACCCTGCGGTGTAGGCCTAATTACACCAATACCGTACATGTCAGCTAAGTCGCAAAGCTTCTCAAGGGTATCTGCACTAAACCTTGAGTTTGGGGGTCCAATAACCTTAACTGAGTAAACCTCATCGCCTGTTTCTGAAACATGCTTAACTATGGCTGGGGTTATTAACTCAGTCTTAACCCACTTACCCATGTTCCTAAGCAACGTCTCAGGGACGTAATTAGTGTACGGTATTGGGGCAAGCTTCTCAGGGTGATTAACTGGGGTTAAGTCACCACTCCTGAAGGCTAACTTATGAACCACAACCCTTATCCTAGTCCTCTGATCTGCGGCATCACCCATACTTGAGGTGTTTATGGACATTTATATTAGCATTATTTCACATTTAATGAGGAATAAGGGTTTTTAAACAAAGTTAAAATACCTCATATGGCCTCTGAAGAATTGCCAATAGACCCATCATTATGGCCTGAACCACCACCTAAAGAAAAGGTTGAGGAGTACTTAGCTGAATTGGAAAAGGGACCATGGCCAAGCCACGTCACTGAGCTAAAGAAGACGAAGTACCCAGTTTACATATATGGTATGGGGCTTGTGGCTGGTGTAACCCCATGGGCCACCAGTGCAGCTAAGGCCCCTGGAATATACTCAGGTGTACTATCTAGGATGAGCCACCCATGGACTAGGATAAGCCCACCCATCTTTGAGGATCATGCACGTGTCTTAATTCCATCGGCCCAGGTCTTCACCACCACATTGCTTAGATTCCTAATTGAAGCCTCCAGGAAGTACGGTTGGGGTTTACTACAGTTCATAGGAGGAACCGGTGACGTAGTCTTAAACGTAGTTAGGGAGAAGTTGATTGAATTAAATGTATTCCTAAGGAGGATAGGACTAGATATAGGTGGTTCAGGTGATGTAATGAGGAATACAGTATCATGCCCAGGGCCACTACTATGCCCCTACGCAGTATACGATACATTAAAGGCTAGGGACTTCACTTACAGTTGCCTGATAGATTGGGCGACCTACCCCCAATTCCCATATAAGATAAAATTCAAGTACTCAGGTTGCCCAATAGACTGCCTTAAGGCTCAGGCCAGGGCGGATTACGTAGTGATAGGTACGTGGAGGGGGGCCCCCGATGTTGATGATGAGAGGCTTAAGCAGTGGATTGAGGAGGGTGGGGATGTTGAGGAATTAGTTAAATCATGCCCCACTGGCGCTATTAGTTGGGGTGGATCAAAGTTAAGCATTGATGGATCAAAGTGCGTTAAATGCATGGAGTGTATTAGGAGAGCCTACCCAGCCATTAAACCTGGTAAGGAGAGGGGATTAACCGTACTGGTGGGTGGTACTATTAAGAGTAGGAATGGACCTAAGTTAGCTAAGGTACTGATACCATTCATACCCCTACCTAGTCCCGATAAATTGGAGGAGGCTTTAATGACCATGTTCCAGATAGTTAGGGATAGGATTGTGCCTAAGTGGGATGAGGAAGGCTGGAGGAGGGAGAGGATTGGGGATACGTTGATAAGGGTAACTTGGCACCGCTTCCTAAGTGACTTCGCTAAGTTTGACCCAGACTTGGCATCTAAGATAACTAAGGTTAAGCCAACTGAACCATACTACACCTACGGCATAACGTTCTTCAACATGAGTGATGAGCAGAAGAAGAAGTACCTTGAGGACTTGAATAAGGCAATGGAGGCTTGGCAGTGACTTAAATGTACAATGTGGTAACGTACTCCTTATACTTCATACTACCATACGTATCGCTAATAATACTGGTGTGTGGAGTATTGTATAGGATTACTCTATGGCTTAATGCCGGTAAGGGTCCACTTGGGCTTTACCTAGGCTTATATAGGCTTGTTATTAAGCCAAGGCAGGAAAGCCTCCTAAGCTCAGTTAAGCATATTTTAGCTAGAATGTTCACATACTACACAATACTAGGTTCCAGTTACCGTAGGGATTACTCAACATGGCTTGGCGTGCTACTATTTCACTGGGGCATATTTCTATTAATTGCCTTCCACCTGCACTTATGGTTACCTCAATTAATAATCTCCGAGTCATTAATGTTCATTCTAGGAACCACGGTAGGCGCATTAACACTTGCAGCAGGCATATTCCTGCTTGTGAGGAGGATTAGGGTTCAAAGGATCTATAGGGTGCTCATTAATTACCTTGATGATTACGTAGCGATCTCATGGGTCATAGTAATAGTGGTACTTGGGTTAGCCCTTAGATTAACCGCACCACCCTCATTATTCAGTGAAGCAACTAAGTGGGCTCTTGGCTTAACCTCACTTAAATACACTCCCCCGCCCAGTAACCTACTCTTTTACGCTCATGTACTTGCAGTGGAGTTATTCATGGTATATATCCCCTTCGCTAAGATGATTCACCCATTCTCAATGCCTGTTAACCCAGCCCTATACGGTAGGTTTGAGGATATTAATGAAATTGAGAGGAGGGTTATTAGGAAATTGGGGTGGTGATCATGGTTAATGTTAAGGTTAAGTATAGGGGTGAGGTTAAGGATATATTGGAGGCTAGCCCACGTTACAGTGAGTGGGTTAAGGAGTTCAGTAACGGTAGTGGGCACTTGAAGGCTAGAGTTGAGGCTGATGAAGGTACGTTAAGTGCAATAGAGGTGAATAAGTTAACCAAGGTTAAGCCTAATCCAAGCGATAGGAAGCTTTACTTCATTAATAGGATAGGGGAATTAGCAAGGAGTAGTAGGGCTTTTAGAAACTACATGGAGTCATGCACCCACTGCGGCTTCTGCATAGATAAATGCCAGATGTGGTTAGCAACAAGGGATCCCAATAATAGTCCCGTTGGTAGAGCTGACTTAATTAGGAATATTTACAGAAGAATGCGTAAATTAACCTTCGGCCTAGTGGATAAGGTCAGTGATGAAAAGGAATTAAAGCAGCTACTGGATAGTATTGACTTAGATAAAATATGGACCTACTATTACCAATGCACTGAATGTAGGAGGTGCGCATACTTCTGCCCCTTCGGTATTGACCAAGCTGAGATAACTAGGTCCATTAGGCAAATATTCGTTGAAATGGGTATGATGCCTCCCTTCATAGCTAAGACCATGGAGTGCGTTTACAAGACTGGCAACAATATGTGTATTACTAAGGATGCTGCGCTTAACGTAATAGACTTCACTGTCAGTGAGATAAGTGAGCAGACTGGTAAGAAGATGGAGGGGGTAGTGGATAAGGATACGGCTGATGTACTCTACATACCCTCCTCCACAGACTTCTTCACAAATATTGGGACATTAAAGGGGGCTATTGCAATAATGACTGAACTTGGCCTCAATTGGACAATGGATTCCCAGGCCCTTGAGGTAGGTAACTTCGGGCTCTTTGAGGATGAATACCACTTGAGGAGGTTTGGGGATAATATTGTTAACGCCGCCTTAAGAAGGAGGGCTAAAATGGTTATCTTCGGTGAATGTGGCCATGGATGGAGGGCTTTTAAGAATTACGTAGTTCCCAGACTTGCTGAGCATGGTATTGATGGAATCTCCATAACCCAGTTAACGGCATGGGCGCTTAGAAAGGGTAAACTGAAGCTAAGCAATAAGGTTGACGCAGTGGTGACTTATCATGACCCATGTAACCTAGCCAGGGCAGGGGACTTAATTGAGGAACCTAGGGAGATACTTAAGTCAACTGTTAAGGAATTCAGGGAGAGGGAGCATAATAGGGAGAGGACCCTATGCTGTGGGGCTGGTGGTGGGTTACTACTTGATGAATTGATGCCCCTAAGGGTTTGGGCAGGTTGGCCATCAGTTTATGATGCTTACCGCACTGGGGCTCAGTACATGGTTGCACCCTGCAGTATAGATAAGGCTCAATTCCCCCTAGTTATTGAGTATCATAAGGTACCCCTGAAGTTTAGGGGGGTGTCTGATTTTGTTTACGCCGCCTTATACGGCATTGATATTGATTCCGTTTAAGCAGTTAAACATTGATTGATGTTACTCCTAATGAAGCCTTCAATCACCTTAACATGCTGGGACCTGGGGGTATGGCCCATACCCTCTATTGTTAATTCAATAACCTTGAACCCATACTCACTAGCCTTCCTCTTAAGTAACTCAAGGTGCTCCGCAGGCACCACATCATCAGCACTACCCCTAATGTAGATTACTGGTGGGTATTCACCATTAATGTACCTGATTGGTGAAGACTCCTCAAGATCCCTCATGCTTAATCTAGCCACTATATCATTATACAACGCCCTCCTCACTGAACCCTCCTCACCCTTCTCAAGCCACTTTAATTGAAGAACCCTATCAACTGGCGCCGCAACGGTAACAACACACTTAACCTTTTTAGGGTATTTAGCGGCTAATAGTAGGGCTACGGTACCACCCATGGAGTGGCCACCTGTAATTACTGGATCCCTCTCATCCTCAATTATCCTGGATCCGGCTGAGACACCATCAGCAACCTCATCTATTTTAGGTGCCTCAACCCTAAACCCCATATTCCTAAAGGGTCTAGTTAACCAGTTTATCTTCTCCGGGCTTGAACCCTTACCGTGGAATAGTAGGGCAAGCATTAAAGTTAAGGGTTAGCTTGGTTTGATTTAAAACCTTCCCTAAACGCTCATTCACATATCTTAATTAATGAATGAGCTATTCATTAAGTACTTATTAATAATGTTGGTTGGCTTAATATTAACACGCTTTTAATTCACTTAAATTAACTAAATTACTTCTAAACAACTATTAAGCATGATACTGGGTAAAACTTTAATATTTACACACCCCCTATTTTATATGAGTAGTGGGCTTAAGGTAAGTGGGATAAATGTTAGGGCCTTATTGGGTGGTACAATAGGTTGGATGGTTGATGTATTCGACTTAACCCTCATACTCTTCATAGCCTCAATAATTGGGGAAGCCTTCTTTCCTAAAACCAACCCCACTGCCCAGCTACTCTACGTATTTGCCTCATACTCATTAACCCTCTTAGCTAGGCCATTGGGTGGTATTGTGTTTGGTCATGTTGCGGATAGGGTTGGTAGGAGGATCACTATGCTAATAACCCTAATTGGCCTTGGCGTATTCTCAGCATTAACAGGAGCATTACCCACATATGCCCAAGTAGGCTTAGCTGCAACTGCATTATTCGTAACCCTTAGGCTTATTGTGGGAATATTCGTTGGTGGTGAAGTTTCAGGCTCACACTTAATAGCGGTGGAGAGTTCATCACCCCGGTTTAGGGGCTTGGTTAGTGGCGTTATTGAAAGCGGCTACTACTGGGGTTACGCATTGGCTGCATTAACATTCGCAATGCTTAGAGACTACTTTGGAACAAAGAACTTCGTTGCCTTCGGCTGGAGGTATGCCTTCCTAGTAGGTCTAGTGGTTGCACTAATTGGGGTTATTCTCAGGTTAACGGTTGATGACCCTGAAATCTACAAGAGAGCTAAGGCAACAGGCAATATAGCAAAGGTACCCATAGCTGAGTTATTCAAGGCTAGTACTAGGGATGCCTTAGTGGCTCTACTCCTATTGGCTGGAATCTTCTGGGTAGCGTACGCAACACTAGGTTTCCTACCAACATATCTTACAAACTTCATAAAGCTACCACTCAATGAAGCATTCTGGGGGTTAGCATATGCATCTCTGCTAGGTGGGGTAATAACCATAATTGGTGGTGTGCTAAGTAACTACACTGGGAGGAGGGCGGCTTTCCTAATACTCATAGTAATAGGTATAGTGTTAGCATACCCATTAACCATAGCTCTTAAACTAGGCTACACATCACTTATAATTTCAGCTGGCGTATTAACAAGTGTAATAGGTACTGGTGGCGTTATGCTGGCTTACTTAGCTGAATTATTCCCAACAAGGTTCAGAGGGAGTGCAGTTGGCTTCTTATGGAATATGGCCAGTATTGGAGCCACTGGAGCCTTATTGACTTCCCAATACTGGTTAAAGGCCTTTGGCGCAATAAATGGGTATGTAATATTACTAATAGTCGGCTACGTAATTGGGTTAATCGGCGTAGCGGTGACTAGGGATAATACTGGGGTTGAATTGGATAAGGTTAAAGAAAGTATTAGTGAGTGAGCGTGAATATGTAAAAGAGAATTTAAAAACGCATTATATATAATACCCTACCTAATCATATCCTCCTTACCGCCACCAAAGCCACCGCCACCACTATCACTATTACTAGAATCACCCAAACCACCGCCTCATTAATGGCTTGCCTAATAATAGTTATAGTTGACGTTACTGTAGTTAATTTAGTTAATGTAGTAACCAGCGTTACTGTTGATGAGGAAGTCTCAATTAGGGTGGAGGTCTCAGTTACCAGTGATGTTGAAGTAACTAGCCTAGGTGAAGTAACAGTAGTGGTTACTGTTGAAGTTACCGTAGTGGTTGTAGTGGTGGTGCTGGTAACCTGCGTAAGGCCAGGCGTTAATATTGATGCCTCATAAAGTCTCCAGGCTATTACTCCCCATCCAGGGTAATTAACCCATTGATTATTCCCATATTCACTGCCTAAGGTTATTACATCCATCCATAAGTTAGCCACCTGGCTCTGGGAGGACCAGAGGCTTGGGCAGATTTTAGGGAAAACCTTAACCATGTACTGTAGGAATGGTTTAAGTGATATGCTTACGTAGCCATTTTTAAAGCCGCCATTAATGGGAACAAAGGCTATATAGGTCCAGTACGTGCTGCCTGAACCATGGTAGCAGTCAACATGAATATCAAATGTCTCATTAATAAGTGAACCATTAACCGTAACAGGGATATTAACCTTAATCCCAGTGTCAGCCCATGAGAATACAGGCGTCGTAGTGTATAGCCAAATCATTAACTCGGCACCATGATTTAAACTAGCTGATGGGGCTGGTGCTGTGGTTAACCATATGTCGTAGGACCAGTCCATCGGCTCATCATCAGGAACCCACATTGAGTAGTTAAGGGCTATTAACCTATTTGAGTATGAACCATTAACTAAGTCACTGACCGTTAATGGTAATGGTAATGAGGGGTTACGAATGTTAACTTGGCCACCGGGGAAAATTCCAACAAGGTAAATGCCTGGATAACCCCAAACACCACCGCTAGGGCTTATTAACGTGACGTTACTTATGAAGGAGCTGAAGCATATTTCACCAGTCTCATTATTGAAGGTTAAGGTTTCATTCCCGTAACCCACACTTGCTAGATTCCACATATTAATTTGAAGCAAGTACTCTAGGTTGCCGTACCTAACTATCGTCCATGGGCCGGGTGGACCATAAGTAACAATCATGTTAGCCGAGGGTAAAATGGGTTCTGTCGTCAACATTAGGATGGTGCTTGAGTTAAGTGGGCATGATGGTACCGTAGGCATCTGCACGCTTAACACAACATGAACACTCATTACATATATGGCTAACACTAATATTGAAACCATTAACGTTAATTCACTTATTCTAGGCATGATTCAGGGTTATGTTGCTTACTTTTAAGTTTTCCACATGTACTTTAATTAGCGTTTAATGAGCAAACATTAAATGGGGTTAGCCTGGTAAACTGGTTTACTACCCTTAAGCAGTACGTTTATTACATTTTGAGCTGTTACCTCAGCCATCTTATTCCTGGTTTCAACAGTGGCTGATGCAATGTGTGGTGTGAGAACCACATTACTCATCTTCACTAATTCATGTGTAACAGGTAATGGCTCCTCCTCATAGACATCCAACGCAGCGCCAGCTAACCAACCCTCCTTAAGGGCCTTGATTAAGGCATTAGTATCAACAATGGCTCCCCTAGCTATGTTAATTAAATAGGCCCCCCTCTTCATTATCCGTAACTTATCTTCATTAATCAAGTGGTGGGTTTCCTTACTTAAGGCCACGGTTATGATTAGGTAGTCGCTTTGCCTAAATAATTCATCAAGGTTAACGTACCTTAAACCCAAGGCAACCTCAACCCAAGGCTTCCTAGTCCTTGACCAATATAATATATTCATGTTAAATGCCTTAGCCCTCCTAGCCACCGCAGCACCTATGTTACCAAGGCCCAGTATACCAATGGTCTTCCCCCAAACCTCAGTGCCAAGGAATTCACCCCATACCTTATACGCCTCACCACTCCTAACAAGCCTATCACCCTCTATTATCCTGCGGGCTAGGGTTATCATTAAGCCCACCGCTAAGTCAGCCACAGCCTCAACTAATATCTCAGGCGTATAGCCGACAGGGATACCTCTCCTTGTGGCTGCCTCAAGGTCTATGTGATCGTAACCAACGCTATACGTGGCTATCACCTTAACCTTAGCATTACTTATCACGTAATCATCAACCCTATCGCCAATGGTTACAACTAATGCATCACACCTTGAAGCAGCATCCTTCAATACATCTCTCGGTGGCGCCGCAGCCTTATCCCACATTCCATGACCCCTATTATCCCAAACCTCAAGGGTAAGGCCCGCATCCCTTAAGGTATCATAGAGTAATTTAGGGAAGGTTGACCTAGTTAAATATACGCAGTAACCCATAAGGGGGTTGTTAAGCCTCACTTTTTATGCTTAAACCGTGATTAAGCATTAATAGCAGCTAAGGTGTTTTATTAAGTGCTTCTCATATTTATGGTGGCTTTCAATTGTAGGCAAGGCACGAGACATTATAAGCGCATGTGAAGTATGGGCCAATTCTAAACACCTAATGAAGGTGGGGCCTGATGAAGTAAGGGAAATAAGGATGAGGGAGGCGCATCAGTACAACTAGTTGAAATAATGCATGCACCAGTGGAGAGGAATTATGATTTACTTGGGAATAAAATATATTAAGCTAAGGATAAGGGATTGGTGATGAACATATCGCCATTGGTATGGTTTGTGGTTGCTTGGTTCGTCTTCATTGGATTAGTTAAGCTTCTATTAGGGGATAAGGGTAAGGTTTACTACTACATTGCGTTAATAGTTAGGAGTAGTGGTGTTGAGAAGGCCCTTAGGCCCTTGGCTGATTTAATAGAGGGTATTCCCACAATAATAATATTTGTGATTGTTGTTGCCTTCTTTGTATTAGCCATGGTTTACGCAGTACCAGTCCTATTACCCATGCCTATTCAAGTTATAGGTGAATTAGTGGGTTTCGTACCATCATTCATTAGGATACTGGGCATTAATATGGCCGCAACTGTAAGCGTCCTAACGAGCCTACACACTGTATCAAGTCAGCAGGCGGCAACTCAATTAGTGGAGAGTAGGTTCACACCAGCTACACCACTAATACCTGGTGTTACGATTAGTGTTAACGTTTTCATAATAGTGTTAATTGCAATAGGCATAAGTATACTTGCCCATGAGGTTTCCCACGGCATAGTTGCACTTAGGTATGGTGGTAGGATAAAGTCTGGTGGTGTATTTCTATCACTCTTCATTCTTTACGGAGGCTTCGTTGAGGTTGATGAAGTTGACCTTAGGAAGAAGGCTGGATTAAGGGGTGTGTTAGCTATGTTATCTGCAGGGGTTTTCGCCAACATGATTCTGTCAATAGTGGCCATTGGCCTAATGTACCTAGCCCTAATACCTGCGCTTCAACCATACTTATCAGGAATCCTCATAACAAGTGTTGTTAAGGATTCACCGGCCTTCTACGCTAACATACCGGCCAATAGCATACTCCTCGCTGTAAATGGGAAGCCAATAATATCATCGATGACCCTACTTTACGTACTTGAGGGAATTAAACCAGGTAGCCAAGTTACCTTAACAATACTTCACTCAGGCATAATACACACCTACACAATAGTTACCTCCAGTAACCCAAGTGATCCAAGCTTACCCTTCATTGGTATTACCATTGATGATAGGTTATTTTACCAATTCATCTACTGGTTATGGACAATAAACGTGGTTATAATACTACTCAATACAATGCCTGCATGGCCTCTTGACGGTGGCCAATTCCTATACTACATACTCCTAAGCATACCTGGATTCAAGGAGGATTGGGCTAGTAGGGTCATATACGTTATTAGCGCTGCCTTATGGGTACTCTTCATATTCACTCTAGTAATAAGCCTATCCTCAGGCCTCTGGCGGATTGCGGTGACCCCACCATGAGGGGGGAGTTAAGGTACTCATTAATAATAGCATTAATCCTAGTTATAATGACGATAGCTGTATCAACAGCAACCCCAGTTGAATTATTATTCTCAGTGGAGCCTAGGTTAATAGCCCCAAACGGTAACCTAATATATGTAGCCTACAAGGATAATTCAATATACTGGATAACCTACACTCCACTCTATATCTACGCCTGGAGATTCTCAGCAATAATGTTCCTCCTTTGGATAGCAGTAATCATAATATACGCCATCAAGCCCCTTAAGACCGCGGATACATTATCAATACTACTTGCAGTGATATTCGCTGCATCAGAGTACATTTACTTATATTCAATTGGCGCCAGGATTATTATGCTCCCCCTAACCTACATCCTCTATACAATAGGTAAACCACTACTCTTCATTGATGTTGGGCAATTAGCCCTAATTTACGCACTCTGGAGGGCTTTTAAAAACAACCTAATCAAGATTAGGCGTGGAGGTAAGTGAGGGGAAGGTAATTAAGCTAAGTAATGTATTGAGGGGGTTAAGCCTAAGTGATGTATTAGCCTTCGAGGAGGGGGATCCGCAATTCATTGTTGTTAAGAAACTATGCACTGCATTGAATGATCCAGGACTTGTGGCCGTATTAGTTGCAATGAACTCTATAGTGAGCTATATGTTAACTGGTAGGGGGGAGAGGCATTGGGAATACTTTAGTGAATACTTCAGCCGTAATAAACCCAATGATGTATGTGGAGGTTTTAAGGTATACGTAATGAAGAGCCCTTACCTAGCAAGAGGTAGGGAGGCTAAGATTAATAGGATTGATAAGTTCTGTAAGGCTAATCTCCATGGGAGGTTAATGAACTTAGTTAACTTAAATGATGCATGGAGGCTCTTAGCCGATGGATTGCATTCACCCATTAACAGTAAGACTATAGTCTTTGCCGTTAAGATGCTTTACTACGCATACAGGGCATGTGGAGTTAATGTGAGGCCCCCTGAGGACTTACCTATACCGGTGGATTATAGGATAGCAACCCTAACGAATTGCAGTGGCTTAATTAAGGCTGATGCTAAGGTACTTATGGCTAAGCAAAGCCTAGTACAGGAGGCTTGGGGGAGAGTTGCTAGGCTTTCTGGAATACCCCAAGTTAACCTTGATGCAGTGTTATGGGTTATTGGCGGTGCATTAATATACAGTAACTTTAATGTTGATGCAGCATTACGTAAATTAATGGATGATTCATTAATACCGCAAAGTAAGATCACAGTGTTTAAAGAATTAATGATTGAGTTAAGTGGAGGATGCTTGAGAAGGGGTGATTCCAATTAGCACTGAACTCCTAATAGTGGGGGGTGGACCAGCTGGTTCATTCCTAGCAAGTGAAACTAACTTAAGTGACGTTACATTACTTGATAAGAAGAAGGTTAACTATGGTCCAGTGATATGCGGTGAAATGATGCCGAAGGCTGAGCTATTGGTGGATTACTTACCCAGTGAATTAATGAACATGATCGAGTATACGCTCTATAAGTCAATTAAAAGGAGCGTTATTGTTAACCACATTAAGGCACTTAGAATATTAATTAGGGTTAAGGGAATTATGGTGGATTTAGGTAGCGTTAACTTTCCAGCATACATAGTTAATAAGGGGTTAATGATAAGTAACATTATTGATAATGCAATCAATAGGGGTGTTAGGGTTAACTTCTCATCAACGGTAACAGGATGCATTAGGCATGGAGGTGGCTTCAAGTGCAGGGTAATGGATGATAATGGTGAACGCTACGTTGAGGCAAGCCTATTGGCTGGTGCTGATGGCTACTCATCAATAGTTGGGGAATTAACCGGTAACCCACCCTTTAACCCAATGGATACCGCAGTGGCCACTAGTCAAAGAGCTATAGGGTGGGGTGGAGGTTATGATGAGGCTATCGTGGTAATGGATCCAATTCTAGCACCTGGAGGTTACGCCTGGATTTTCCCAAGGGGTGATGGCTCAAGTAACGTGGGATTGGGGGTTAGGGGTTATGATGTTTGGGTTAGAGGCATTAACCCAGTTAACCTACATTACGAGTTCTTGAAGGTGATGAATCTTAAACCAATCCAAAGGTCAGTTCTCCTTAAAACGATCCCAGTGAGTGAACTTGGAGCCAGAATTGATTATAAGGGAGCATACCTGCTTGGTGATGCCGCAGGTACTGTTGTATCAACCAATGGGGCAGGTATTAACACCGCAATGGTTAGTGGATTAATATTAGCTAGAGTGCTTAAGGAGGACCTAAGCTATAGCGCCGAGATGAGGAGGGTGCTTGGTTCATTCCTCAGCAGTGTTAAGAGGCTTAGGGCATTAGCTGACCCAATTCTTGAGGATGAGTATGCATTAGCTAAGCTAATTACCATTATGCCTAAGGAAACGGTTAAATGGGTTATTAAGGAGGCCATGCTTGCCTCAATGAACCCAATGTTAAGGATTGGCGCCAGGATACTGCTTAGTTTAATTAAGGTTAAGGGACGCACTTAACAAAACCTCCATCTATGAGTATCATTGAGCCATTTATGTAGGATGCCTTATCACTGGCCAAGAAAGCTGCTAGGTAACCAATCTCCTCAGGATTACCATACCTACCCACTGGTATATCCTTAGCCATATTCCTTAAAACATCCTCAATAGGTACACCACTCCTCTTAGCCTCATCCTCAGCTAACCTCCTAACTCTATCAGTCATCACGTAGCCCTGCATAATGCCATTAGCAGTAATCCCCTTGGGCCCATATTCATTGGCCAATGACTTAACTAGGCCTGCTAAGGATAATCTCACTGTATTTGAGAGCACAAGGTTACTTATAGGTTGCCTGAGGGTTAATGATGTAACGTAGATTAACCTACCCCAAC
The DNA here is from genome assembly GCF_002506515.1 of Caldivirga sp. UBA161. GTDB lineage: Archaea > Thermoproteota > Thermoprotei > Thermoproteales > Thermocladiaceae > Caldivirga. Next base: position 42,012 of record NZ_DAXS01000006.1, on the reverse strand, counting down.
CCCTCTTAACCATATCATCAACAACACCCTTAGTTAACCAAACAGCTGAAAGCAAGAGGAGTTTAACTGCGTAATCCCAATCATCAAGTGATAATTCACTGAACAAGCCAGGCTTAGGTGGGCCAGTGTTGTAAATTAAAACATCCACAGGACCCATTGCCTTCTTAGTCTCCTCAATGAGCCTCATCACATCACCCCTATTGGTTAAGTCACCTTGAACATAAGCCACATCACCCCCAGTCTCCTTACTAAGTTCAAGGGCAGTACTCTTAAGCTCATCCACGCTCCTAGCAAATAACATAACCCTAGCCCCCTCCTGAAGCATAACCCTAGCAATACCCTTACCAATACCCCTACTGGAGGCGGTAACAATAGCAACCTTCCCCCTTAAGCCAAGATCCATGAGGGTAAGTGAAGGGTAGGTGTTTAAAAATTACGTTCTAGGAATCATCCGAATATTCAGCCAGTGGATTCATGTGTAATTCATCGGGTGTTAAAACCTTAAAGGCCTCGGCGTATTTACATCCAACTACATTACCTAGCTTCATGTGAATTAGCTCAATTACCTTAAGCAACTCCTCATTGAATTGTGATTTATGCGCCCTTAATGCATTCATTTTTCTATCAGCGTAATCATCAATGCAGATTAAGGCATTAGGCCTAGCAGTGGCGCCGAGAGCCAGTACTGGTGGTTGGGACTCAACCTTATACTCGCTTAAAATCCTTGGAATACCGTGGAATAAAACAGCTTGCATTACAGCTAGGCCGGTGTTCACGTGGTCTGGATGAGCCTCATAAGGTAAAGTTGGATCCACTGTTACGACTACATCTGGTTTAAAACCCCTGGTTATCCTAATGAAATCCCTCCTAAGGATCCTTGGTTCAGGAATCTCGGAATCAATGTAATTCAGGAATTCAACATCATTAACACCAAGCATTCTCATAGCTTCAAGCTCCTCACGCCTCCTAATCGTAATTACTTCATCAACCGCATACTCCATGGAACCTATACCCATTCTACCATCACTAACCACAATAACCTTAACCAATGCACCCTTACTGACCATCATCGCTAAGTAACCGGCAGCGATAACCTCTACATCATCTGGATGAGGAGAGAAGGCAATAATATTACTGGCTGATTTAAGGAGGTTAACTAATTTCTCATTAACCCTAATACCCTTAATGTACTCCATTAACTTATCTTCAACATGCAAGATGCTTCACCTACGGTGTGTTATGTCGCTTACCTTAAATTTACTTACGAGTGGTTTTAATTCGTCTGCATGCTCCTTAATCTTCTCTATTGCAGCGGCCACAAGTTCCAATGCCTCCCTTGGTGCTAGTAGGATTTGGTGTGGTAGTACTAACTCCCTCCTAGCGAATTCCTCAGCGCCCGGTAGGTTGAGTTCCTCGTAATTCGGCATCCTCTCAAGTATATGCCTTGGGACTGCCTTAATTAAATTCCCCCTACTGAAGGCTGGCTGCCTATATAGTGGTGGGCCGTAGGATTCACCCACTGGAACACCCTCAGCCCTAAGCGCCTCAATGAATACATCCTTAGGTATGTTATCAAGCTCCTCGGGCTTGTAGAGCATTACGAAGTAGTAGTACCCCCTCACTGTAACCCTATCATCACTCCTAGTTGGTTCAACAACCCCAATCCTCCTAATCATGTCTGCCAGTAGCTTACCATTCTCATGCTTAACCCTAACCTCATTGGGTAGCTTCCTAAGCCTTGAGAGTAGTAGGGCTGCTTGAATCTCGCTAAGCCTATAATTTGAGCTTAAAATATAGTGAATGTAGCCTGGCTTCCCAATAACCCTACCAATATTGTGTATTAGCCTAGCCCTCTCAGCCAACTCATCACTATTAGTTAAAACCATACCACCCTCACCGGCTGTTAATGATTTACTCTCCTGGAAGCTGAATGAACCCATATCACCAATAGCACCAACCTTACGCCCCCTCCACTCTGAACCATGGGCATGGGCCGCATCCTCAATTAAGTATAATCCATGCCTCCTAGCAATACTGGTTAATGCATCCATGTCAGCTGGGTAACCGCCGAAGTGTACTGCTATAATGGCCCTAGTCCTATCAGTGATCTTAGCCTCAGCATCCTTAGGATCAATATTACCGGTACTTGGGTCAACGTCCGCGAATACTGGTATTGCACCAACCTCAGTTACCGCTGAGGCTGTGGCTATGAATGTGTAGGCTGGTACAATAACCTCATCACCGAGGTTAAGGCCAATACCAAGGGTCTTCAATATTAATTCAAGGGATACTGTACCATTGGCCACGGCAATACCATACTTAGCATCATGATACCTAGCGAACTCAACCTCAAAACGCTCAGCATAGGAGCCGGGGTAAAGCCTACACCAACGCCCACCCCTAACAGCCTCAACAACAGCCTCAACATCATCCTCATCAAAAATAGGCCACTTGGGAATAAGCCTCCCAAGATCCTTAGCCACAGCCTCACCACCATTAACAGCCAACCTAACCATAACTACTATTAAATGTAGATACTTTTAAGACTTCCTGTATATGCATATTGATAATTCTTATATGCAATATGTAAGTTATATATTAATAATTTACAATATTATGATTCTAATCAATGTTTATTCTTAACGCTGCACTCTAGGTGGTAGACGCCTACTATTATGGAATATTATGCGAAAAGAGTTTAGTAAAAGTATTTTTCATAGGCACTCCCCTATGTGTTAAAATAAAGTTTATAAGCATGTAGACGTTTAATCAATTATGGATTTAAGTGAATTAATTTCACTGCTCACCAGTAAGGGTGTTGATTACCTCGTGTCCCAGCTGCCCAGCCTAATAGCCAGCAAGCAAGTTTCCAGGGAGGATATTGAATTAATACTCCTCTACTCCATGTCTGATAATATTAAGTTACTGAGGGGGGATATTAAGGCGGTAAGAGATGATATTAAGGCTCTTAGGGATGATGTTAAGACTTTAGGTAGTAGGATTGATAATATGCATAGGGACTTAGCAGGTAAACTTGACTTCATAATTAATCAACTACAGGTGCTTAACTCAAATATTTCAGCAACCTACGAATTAACATCGAAAGTCATGGCTAAACTAATGGAATTAAGCGGCCGTTATCCACCAACATGAACCCTGAACCAAGTTCCTATATTGTAACTGGTGATTATGGTACACCTCTAAACTATTGGCTATTGAAGTATTATGAGGACCACAAGATAGTGTAATGGCTATATAGCCTTAGCCATAATATATTTACACTAATACTTATTAAGTTGCCCTAATGCATTTAATTCATGTCAAGTATGCTTCAGGATATTTTAGAGGCATCAGAGTCACTTAATTCCCTCTCATTAATGATTAATGATATTAGGAGGCTTGGTTCACTGCACAGTAGTGTGAGTAGGATTTTCCTAGTTGGTGCTGGTTCATCGTACTATGCCTCAATGTATGCCGCATCCCATGCCTTAAGTGGTGGGTTAAGTAAATGCATTTACGCTGTCCCATCATCAGAATTCATATACAACTACTCAAAGATTGCTGATTCATCAAGCCTAGTGATTGCATCATCCCGCTCAGGGGAAACTGCTGAAACCCTTGAGGCCTTGAGGATTGCTAAGGGTAATGGGGCTAGGGCAATGATGGTGAGTATTAGTGAGGGTGGGCGTAATGTGGGGTATATTGATTATTACGTCTTCGTTAATATTGGTCAGGAGAGGAGCGTGTTCATGACTAAGAGCTTCATAACACTCTCGGCTGCTGATGCAATTCTCCTAAAGTCCATTGCAGGCATTAATCAAGACTTTATGGGCATTATTAGGGAGTTATCAAATTGCATGGATAATGTAGTTAAGGATTATGATTTGAATAGTGAATTAAGGGAAATCACCAGTGATTGGGTTGATAATGGCGTTAAGAGGTTCATATTCCTGGGCCATGGTTCATCATATCCCATCGCCCTTGAAGCAGCATTAAAGTTTGAGGAAACCTCATATTCCGCTGTTCAGGCATTAAACACGCTTGAGTTTAGGCATGGGCCAGTGGCCACTGTTGGTGAGAGGCAGGCTATAGTAATGCTTAATCAATTAGGGGAAATGAGTAATGCTGCCGTTAAGCTGTTTAGTGAATTAATGGAGAGGAGTAAAGGTACTGGGACTAGGGTAATCATGATTACTAATGATGATGACTTAAGGGGCTTAAGGAACGTTATTCATGTCCCATGTAGAACTGGAGCTGGGGAGTGGGATGCCTTAGCATTAATATTACCAATATACTTATTAGCTAATCAATATGCCTTAAGGATGGGTATTGATCTTGAGAAGCCAAGGAACTTAACTAGGGTTGTTAAGAACTTTTAAATGCCCATTAATTAAGGATCCCAATAATTCTTAGCCCTCTCCCTAAGTTTTAAGGCTAGCTCCAGTAACCTCCTATATTCCCTCCTACTTAGTATTCCTCTAACTAAGTTAAAATCAACACTAGTGTATTCATGAATCACAATGTTTCTAAACCCTATTACTGTTAGTAAGAATCGATACTCCTCATCATTAAGTAATCCCAACTCCCGTAACTTCACTGCTGCATCTCTATAACCCATTACACTAATGCCCATATTAGCCAGTAATCGCTCAATGATATCAATTAAAGCCTGCGACTGAACTTGAAGCGCATGTGTGGCGCCCATTAGTGTTAACCAATCATTGACATAGGCCTCATCAAGCTTAACACTAATATCCTTAATCTCATTAAGTAACCTATCTAGGATTCCCATCTACTTACCACCGCCTTAACCGATATTTCTGTGAGGTTTAGCTTCCCGGCATCTATTAGGAAGTCCTCGCATAATATAGCCCTCCTGTGAATAATACTCCAGGCCTTATCTGCATTAGGTGAGTATATTATTATTGAGTTATTGAAGACTTCATGAATTAAGTAACAGTCCACATTATCATTAATAAGCACTAAATCAATTTTATCAGTGTTTAAATGATCCATTAAATCAACGTAGAGGTTTAGGTAACTATCATGGCTTAAACCATCTGTAAACTCCACGGCTAAGTCAACATCATTACCAATGCCCCTTTTAGCTAATGAACCAAAGAGCACTACATAAAGTAAAGGATAGTTCACCCATGGGAATTCCTTAAGCCTACCAAGTACCTCACTTAACTTAAGCACATACCTTAACGTGTGCTCCTATTAAAAACATATCCTAATTTACTGATACTAATTGAATCACACCCATTATTATGAATCCTACTTAATGAGGATCATAGTTCCTTTAATAGCTTCTCCACATTAATGCTAGTTGTTTCCTTACCAATTTTACGTAGACCCATGATTATGGGCCCTAATAGTGAATAATTACCTACGAGGGGCTCCTTGATCCTAGCCTTAATTAACATGTTAGTTACCGCATTCTTAAACTCCTCATTAACGATCCTTGAATTAAACACACTACCTACACCTCCAACCACGATGCTTTCATTAATCATGCCTAACTTCCTAGCAACTGTTACTGCATTTAATGCTAATTCTCTCCCAGCCTCCTTAAGTATGCTTATTGAAACCTCATCACCCCTCTCAGCCTCCTCTGAAACTAATGTAGCTAACTTAGCCAACTTATCAATCTCAGGGGGTTCAGCATATATTACGTCAAGTATACTTAATAGGTCCTTAACGTTAAAGTAATCCCTAAGCCTATTAACTAAGCTTGTCCAAGGACCCCTACCATCATATGCCCTTGAGGCTGCATTTAATGCCTTTAATGCTATCCAACCTGCACTACCCTCATCCCCAATTAACCAACCCCAACCACTGGACCTAGCCCTTTCCCCTCGTGCATTCATGCCTAATGCAATGGCACCAGTACCAGCTATAACAGCCACGCCAGGTTCCCCAAGGGTTACCGCATAGTATGCCGCCACAGCATCATGATCAAACACCAGCCTACTACGCGGTATGTTTATTTTACCGGCTAATTCATCGATAATCCTACTTGCCTTAACCCAATAATACTCAGTATCTAAGTCAGCCCAACTAATAGTAATAATGCTAATGTCATTAGCTTTAATTCCCATCATCCTCATACACTCCGTAATAACATTCATTAGGGCATTTATTACCACCTCATCATTGTAAATTAACCCACCACCCTTACCACTTACTTTACACAGCACATTAAGATTATCATTAATTGCTGCAGCATTAGTCCTAGTCTTACCTGAATCCAGTGCAATAATCACCATAAGCATCCCCTCATAAACCGTACTTAATTAAATTAACTTCATTAAATACCTAACATAGTATGCAGGTGGATAGCCTTATGGCTATAGGGGAACTAACTTTGTGTAATGTTGATGAATTATATTATTCCCAGGGCTTATTAGAGTGTGGTAATGGTAATTGAGCTTATCATTTAGTGAATTTAATAGTTGCTTATAGCCTTAGTTTAAACTATAAACTATTATATATTTAATGGCTTAGTTATGTAATATTTCTAATTATTCTCTTAATCTATATATGATTAACTTTAAAAATGTTTAAGTATGCTGCATTTATGGCATCTAAGCATGGCTTTAAAATAGCCTTAATAGGGGCTGGTAGTGCGGCTTGGGCTATTGGCCTCGTTAAGGACTTGGCCCTAATACCAAGCTTAAGCGGTAGTACCGTGGTTTTAATGGATATTGATGAGGATAGGTTGGCTTTGGTTAGTAGGTTTGCTAAGAGGTATGTCTCTGAGGTTAAGGGTAACTTAAATATAGTTACCACCACTGATAGGAGGGAGGCCATTAGGGATGCTGACTTCGTGGTTAATTCAACCTTAGCTAAGGGGCATGGGCACTATGAGAGGATGAGGGAGATTTCAGAGAAGTATGGGTATTATAGGGGTATTAATAGTGTTGAGTGGAACATGGTGTCTGATTACCACACAATATGGGGTTACTACCAGTTTAAACTAGCCTTAGATATAGCTAATGATGTGGTGGATTATGCACCGAACGCATGGCTACTTAACGTATCTAATCCAGTTTTTGAGTTAACTACATTGATTAGTAGGGAGACTAAGGCTAAGGTAATTGGGTTATGTGACGGCTACTACGCCTATAAGGATTTACTTAGGGTTCTCGGCCTTGAGGAGGGTAAGGCTGAGGTTGAGGTTATTGGCGTTAATCATGATGATTGGTTAACTAAGCTTAAGTATAATGGTGATGACGCCTACCATTTAATTGATGAGTGGATTAGCAATAAGTCTAATCAATACTTCGAGAAGTGGAGGGAGGAGCAGAGTAATCCATTTGATGTCCATGTCTCACCAGTTGCCGTTGACATGTATAGGATGTATGGATTATGGCCAATAGGGGACACTGTTAGGAGTGGTACATGGAAGTACCACTGGGACCTTAAGACTAAGCAATACTGGTATGGGCCATTAGGTGGGCCTGACTCTGAGATTGGGTGGGCAATGTACTTGACGTGGCATAAGATTGAATTCAATGAGCTTAAGAGGGCGCTTGAGAATGAGGCCAAGCCATTAACAGACTATATACCGCCGGTTAGAAGTGAGGGTGAGCCGGTTACAATGGTTATTGAGGCTATTGTTGAGGATAGTGGTAAGGTAATTGAGGTTAATGTACCTAACCAGGATTCAATACCTGGGATACCAGGTGATGTGGCTGTTGAAATGCCGGCTAGGGTGGATGCTAAGGGTGTTCATAGGTTAAGCTTCAGTAACCTACCCAAGGCATGGGGTAAGGTGCTTAAATACGCTATAATGCCTAGGGTGATTAGGGGTGAGTGGAGCATTGAGGCGTTTCTAGGGGGTGGTAGGGATACATTATTTAACTGGCTTATAGTTGACCCAAGGACGAAGTCCAATGATCAAGTGAATCAAGTTATAGATGCAATACTTAAGATGCCTGGGAATGAGGAGATGGCTAAGCACTTCAGTTAATTACATTAAGCAACTTCACGGTGCATTACCCCTTAAGCAAACACTTACTCATAATACTTTAAGTTAACTATCCACTGGTTATTAAAGGTGGCTTAGAGCCACATAATTAATGCGTACTGAATCATGCAGCATCAGTGAACTGACTAGCAAGTACCCATTCACCAGGAGTGGGAGGAGCATTATTGAGGAGGCGGGTGTTAGGGTTAGTGAGTTAACGAGCAGGGAATTTGAGCCAATTATTGATGATGCATTAAGCATGCTTGAGGCGTTGATTAAGGATGGTGAACACGCTAAGTTAAGCTTCAAGGTGAGGGAAGCTGCTGTGTCTAGGTACATTGCATACGCCTTAACAGCCTCAATGGATAAGAGGATTTGGAGGAGGATTGCTGATTCAGAGAGTAAAATATTTTCAAGTGCAGTTAAGTCAAGTTACTTAAGTAAGCCTAACCTAGAATGCCTTAAGGAGATTGCTAGGGAACTTGAATTAAGGATTATAGGCATTGGTGAATTATCATCATTAGTCACTAAGCTGCTTAACCAGCAGGGTCAAGTATTAATGCCTAAGCCATTCCTATACGCGGTCTCCATTTGGGATTACTTAAGGAATAGCCCTAGGAATGACCCAAATTGGATCCTGGGCACTAGACCAATTATTCACGGTTACGTCCTTTTAACGCAGCATGACGCCTACAGGATTATTGAGGAAACCGTGGAGAATAAGGCCATTACAATGATAAGTAAGCTAAACAGTAATCTGGACCTCTTTAAGCCACTTATAAGTAGCGTTAGTGATAGGCTTAAGGCTATTGAGGAGGCTTCACCTCAGGTTAAGTATAGGGTTACCAGGAGGGTTTTACCTAAGGGTGATCCACCATGCATAATGGCCATAATTAATGAACTTAAGGCTGGTGGTAACCCAAGCCACATGGCTAGGTTTGCCCTAGCCACATACCTGCTCCACAGGTGCGTGGCTGAGGGTAAGGGGAGGGAGGAGTGTGTCGAGGAGGTTTTAGAACCATTTAAGCATGCTGCTGATTATAATGAGAAGATAGCCAGATACCAGGTGGAGCACCTGGCTGGCCTCAGGGGTGGTAGGAAGTTCTATACACCACCCTCCTGCCAAGAGTTGAATAGTCTAGGGTTATGTCCAACTAACCTAGGCTGTGGTGTCAAGAATCCCGTTCAATTCATACGTGGTTCGACTAAGGTTGAGGGAACGGAATGATGAGGCTTATCTCTGTGAAACATAATGTTAATTAATCTCCGGATCTTAAGCTAGCTAATGATGGATGAATTGGATATTAAAATCCTGGAATCCCTACAGAGGAATGGGAGAATAACAGTATCCAGGCTAGCCGAGTTACTTAATAAGCCTAGGACAACAATAATGAGTAGGCTAGCCCGATTGGAGTCAAGCAAAATAATACTGGGTTATAAGACCGTCATTGATCCAGCTCAAATGGGTTACACAATACAGGCATACGTCCTCCTAACGGTCAGGAGGATTCCTGGGGCAGCTAAGCCCAGTCAAGTCGCCTTAGCTGAGAGGATAATATATGATTCAGATAATGAGAAGGACTTACCTTGGGTTGAGGAGGCTCAGGTTGTTACTGGGCAATATGATCTGGTGCTTAAGGTTTGGGCTAAGGACCTTAAACAACTCTCAAACTTCCTAATAAGATACCTACCCACACACCCAGATGTGGTTAAGTCGGAGACTATGATTGTTCTTGAAAATGTAGCCACTTGGAGAAATAGGAATATGCCTATTAGATAGTGTTAGGTGAAGTACCTTGTTAAATTAATTAAAGCCTCATGATCCCCCGGTGCTGATAGTAATACACCCTCAACACCAATCTCCCTAAGGCCACTGAGCAATTCCCCTAATTCGCTTAATTTGAAGTGCGGTTGATTAATCCTATTAATCACCTTACTATTCCTCTCAGTCTCAACAAGCACGTACGGTATTAGCCTACTGGCGTCTAATCCCCTTAATTCAACTGGGTTACTTAACCTAAGGACTAGGTAAAAATCAGCCCCACTCCTCATCCTGTCATCAATAAGTTCCTTACCATACCTCATACTTAACATTAACCCAACCCTAACACCCTTAACCCTCCCCTTAAGTAACCTAAGGGCATCCTCTGAAGTCAAGTAACCCACCTCCTTACCAATCCTAGGCCTATCCCCCCTGGTTAACACTAAGTCAGCATTAATCATTAAGGCACCTTGAGCTATTGAGATCAAGTGGAGTTCATTAATATCCAGTAGCCTTTGATTAACCATAATCCTCTTATCATCATGAACCCTCCTAATGAGGCAGGCTGCCACTAATGGTAATGGTGCTGGTTCACCAAGGGGTGAATCAGGTATATTGAATCCATCATACACCCCTAATCCCCTTATGAAGGCTAAGTTCCCGCTAACCCTGGGGTGAACCTCGGCGTAGTAATGCATTGCCATTGCGGTTAATTTGCGTTTAAAAATATGTCCCTGAGTTAGATTATTAAATTGAGGAGCTGCAGTAGGCTAGTGCCTAGTGATGAATTCGAGGCCCTCAGTAGGGTTATTAATGAGGAGTTAAGTAGGCTTAAGCCTGGGGATAAGGTTAGGACAATTGACTTCGTTAACAGTATTATAGCTAATTTAAGTAAGGGGAGTAGGCTTACTGATGAGGATGAAGCTAGGTTAAGGCCACTGATTGTTGATGTTCTTTGGGAATTACAAAGGAGGGGCGTGGTGAAATTCTCAGATGACTTACTGATTTTTGAGAAGACCCAGGGTTAAGGTAGGTTAAGTTTACCCCTATCAATGAACCAGTAAGTCCTACCACCGTAGTCGCCTAAAACAATACCCAACTTACCCAACTCCTCCCTAATTAAATCAGCGGCATCATAAAGCTTCCTCTCCCTTAAACTCTGCCTAACCTTAATTAACGTATTTATTAAATCAACGAGGACTGGATTAACCCTAGTCCTATTAAGCACCCCCAGTACCTGACCCATATATGATAGGATGTTTAATAATTGTGAGATAGAGTACTTGGAAACCTTCTCAGGCTGGTAAACTATACTTGAATTAATGTAATTACTTAAATTAATTAACTCTGATATGGCTGCAGGTGTATTGAAGTCGTTGTTAAGTGCATCCTCGAAATTAGCCATGAATTTAAATGCATCGTTAGTCACCGACTCATCATTAGGCCCCTTCTCTGGGGCTTCATTCATTAATTGAATCAAGTAATCGAAACTTGCGTAAATGCCCCTCAGGGTGTTTTCCATAGCTTCAATGCCGCTGAAGCTGAAGTCAATGGGCTTCCTATAGTGGGTGTTTAGGAAGTATAATCTAACTGCCTCCGCATCATACTTACTGAGGACATCACCTATTGGTATTATGTTGCCAAGGGATTTACTCATCTTCTCACCACCAATGTTAACTAGCCCAACGTGTATCCAGTACCTTGCAAATAGCCTAAGCCCATAATAGACCTTGGCTATGGCGACCTCATTCTCATGGTGGGGAAACACCAAGTCCTGCCCACCACCGTGGAAGTCAAAGGGTACTCCAAGGTACTTAGAGGACATGACAACGCACTCCAGGTGCCATCCAGGCCTACCAGGCCCCCATGGGCTATCCCACCAGGGTTCATTGGGTTTCCAAGCCTTCCAGAGGGCGAAGTCCAGTGGATTCCTCTTACCTGGCTCAGGTTCAACCCTAGCCCCAGCCATTAGTTCATTAATCTTCTGCCCTGAGAATTCACCGTAGTTAGGTACCTTAGTTACATCAAAGTACACTGAACCATCAGCAACATAAGCATTACCCCTCCTCACTAATTCATCAATCCACTTAACCATATCCTGCACATTCTCAGTAACCTTAGGGTAGGCGTACGCCCTCTTAACGTAGAGTGCATCCATGTAGTCTAGGTACTTTTTAATGTACATTGAAGGTACCTCATACCAGCGGTTGATTAAATCATCCCCAAACTCCTTTCTGGCAGCCTCAATTATCTTATCATCAATGTCCGTGAAATTAGTGACTAACCTAACATTAATACCCAAGTACTCTAGGTACCTTCTAAGTAGGTCAAAGAATACCGCTACCCTTGCATGACCCACGTGCGCCTCATCATAAGGTGTTAAACCACATACATATCCTCTAGCGACCCCAGCCTTCATTAACCTAAACCGCTCAGTCATCTTAGTGGCGGTGTTGAATATCATTATTGGTAGGTCCACGGCACCTATATACCTATCCTTACTAATGGTTGGCAAATTCTTCACCACCTGCTTTAAGTGAAATCGAAGCCTATTTTAAACTCTTCTCGTTATTTTTAAGGGAATACTAGATTTCTTAACGTGAATTACTTTATTAAGGTAAACTGCATGAGTATTGGCGTGGGTAAGTTCACGTGCCTTCATTGCGACAGCTGCTGCTACTTTGAGCGTGAGGAGCAGGGGCCCTTAGTGTTTAGTGATGAGGTTAAGAGGCTTAGGAGGCTGGCTAAGGAGAGGGGGGTTGAGTTAACCTTCAGGGAGGTTAAGGTTAATGGTGTTACAATGTATAGGTGGGTCATATTGGGTTACTGCCCATTCTATGATAGGGGGAGTAAATTATGCACAATACATGCTGTTAAGCCCCTTGCCTGTAAAATGTACCCATTATTGTTTAACCCAAGGACCGGTGAAGTGGTGGTTTCTAAGGATTGCCCATGGGTTGAGGAGGCTGTTAAGAATGGTGGCGTTAGCCTAAGTGACTTTCCTGAGGAGGCTAAGGCACTTCGCAGGGTTGTGGTTAGGCTTAGTAAAGGTGGCTTAAATAATTAGGTTAATTTTGTGGAAAAGTTTAAAACGAGATAACACACATGGTAGTTGGCTATGTCTTACACAATGGCGTCTAAGACAATGATGTATGTACTTTGGGTAGTTACCCCAGTTGCATTTGCAGCATTCTTCGCATGGGGGCAGGTGATTAAGAATTACTGGATGCCAATAGGCCTATTCATAGCCTACTTCATACTAATATTCGGCATATCAGCCTACGCTGGCTACAAGTCATATTCAAGGAATAGGAGGGAGGGAGATCAGTATAGGAGGAGGCAGGCCCTCAGTAGGTTAACTGGTGATGATATTAGGAAGGCCATGGAGAGGGATTACGAGTTACCTAAGGAGTACTCGGCCTTAAGCAAGAAGATGTTCCTTAACCTGGGCATAATGATAGTGCTACTGGTTGCGGTACTATTAGTTTACTCAACCTTATTTAACAAGATAGCTGAAGTCATATCAGCATTACTAGGTAATACAACAATGGCTCAATCAACTGCAGTGTTCCTAAGGTACTTCATAACCTACCTAATAATGTTTGGAATATGGTTCGCCGTCTTCTACGTCGTAGCCAAGTACACTGGCTTACCCTACTTGAGCCAAAATACCTCAATGATGCAGAACATGCCTTACATACCTACTAAGAGCGTTGCCTTCTATAAGGATGCAGTAATATTTGATGACCTTTATGTACTTAAGGCGCCCTTAGATGCTGATAGTGTAATGGTTGATGAGAAGAGGAGGTTCGTGGAGATTGTTCTTAAGAAGCCCATGAGTAATTTACCATACCGTAGACTCAGAATATACGCCAGGGATCCTAGGGGTATTTGGGAGAAGTACGTGAGTAAGTACCTTGAAGCCCAAGTGAAGGTTGAGGAGGTTAAGCGCCCTGAACCTGAACCTGAGAAGCCGAGGGAGTATAGGTGCCCATACTGTGGCGCATTATTGAGCGAGGACTGGGAGTACTGCCCCAAGTGTGGTAGGAAGATTCCCTGGGATGAGTTAAGGAAGGCATATGAATAATCAGTAACCATAGGTTTATAACTTACGCCCTAGGAATGGTTACTCAGTGGTGGAGTTTAAGGTTAATGTTAATGATGTATTAATTAAGAGGCAGTGGAACTGGGGAACTGTAGTTAAGGTTAAGGATGAGTTGAAGAAAATGGGGTTTAAGTGGGATGCCGCTAATACGACCTGGGTGGGTAAATTAAGTAGAATTAATGACCTTGAGAAGCTTAGGGAACTACTTAGGTTAAGCGCCAGTGAGTATGAATTAATCGTTAAACCGCTACTGAAGGCTTCCGTTAAGGTTCCTAAGGTTCCAGAGGAGTTTAAGCAATGTGCAATGGGTAATAGGGTTAACGTACCCTGCGTTGTTAAGCTCATGGTGGAGAGCGAGTACATTGAGGCTGAGACCTTCAATGAATACGTTACTAAGCTTGTGGGTAAGGCTATGGAGAAACTTGGGGTTAAGGATAATGGTACTGTTGAGGAGGCTATGAGAATACTCCTTAATGATCAATCCCTAAGGGAAGCCTACGGTAGGAGGATTGAATGGAGGCTTGCCATCATGGATAATGGAAAGGTAACCTTAAACTTCCTGGCTAAGGGCTTACTTAAGAGCCTAAGGGAGATTAGGGTACCCTACAACACTGTTGATAAGAAGGGTAACTTGAACAGATACGAGATACCAGTTATAGGTAAGGATGACGTATACAGGGATGGTGACAAGTGGGTCATTAGGTTTCCTATATTTGAAAAACAAACCATAGCATCATTACTGAGGAGGCTGGGTTACGTTGTTAGGGAGGCTGAGTGGAAGCCTAGATCCATTACAGTACCTAAGGATGATGTTAATCTACTGGATTTCCAAAGAAACGCATTGGAGGCGTGGATTAAAAATGGCTATAAGGGGACTGTGGTTATTCCAACAGGCGGCGGCAAGACATTTATTGCATTAAAAGCCATTGCAGCGGTTAAAGTACCTACAATAATCCTAGTTGTCACGGAGGAATTAATGAATCAGTGGCATGATAGGATTAGGAGGATGCTAGGCATAGAGGCAGGTAGGCTTGGTGGTGGTTTTAATGAAATTAAGGATGTAACAGTGGCCATATATAATTCAGCGGTTAAGTACATAAGTGACATTAGGGATAGATTCGACTTAGCGGTTTTCGACGAATGCTTACCCTATGATGCGCTAGTTGTTACTGATAAGGGATTAATGCCCATAGGGGAAATTGTGGAGAAGAAACTACCCATTAAGGTGCTTACGCATAAAGGGCGCTTCATGCGTGTAACTAAATACTTCAAAATACCCCTCATAAAAAGGCTAGTGAAGGTTACTCACGAGAGGGGGGAATTAACATTAACTGAAGATCACTTAGTCCTTACGAAGAATGGGTGGAAACCCGCAATAACCCTAAAGAGGGGGGATGTACTATACTTCTATAACGCACAGGTGCAGAATGTAAAGGAGGGGGCTTTAAGTGATTCAAGCCTTAAAGAACCACCATGCAATAATTGCAATACACTCTTTACTCCTGTACAAGTGCTTAATGTGGAAGTAATTGAAACTAAGCAATATGGGGGAACCTCCATCAGAAGCCCACAGCATAATGAGGCATTAAGCCCACAAGTGCATAACCAAGTTCCACCCCCATTCAGTTTACCATTTAAAATTAATGAGAATACTCAAAGTGATGTGGCGAATGGTAAACCTTACCCTTTGGGGTGGGGAAGGGGTAAGATATATGAGGTAAGGATTAATAATATTGCTGGCGGTTTTAACGGTTTAATTACTGAGCAACGGCTACTTAACGATACACCAGTGGATAGGAAGGCTTATCCCAGTAATGAGAAATACATTGACGTAATGATTGAAGAGGAGGCTAAGCATAGTGTTAAGCATTACGCTTTACCGCAATTACCATCACTCCTATACACTAGTTATGAGGGAGGTGCGGAATTTGTGTATGATCTCGAAGTGGAGGAGGATCATAGTTTCGTAGCTAATGGAGTAGTGGTGCATAATTGCCATCATGTTCCAGCTGAGACCTTTAAGAACGTGGCCTTTAAGTTAACTGCACCATATAGGTTAGCCTTATCGGCAACGCCAACTAGGAAGGATGGTAATGAGGAATTAATATACTTAACCAGCGGTGGCGTGGTTCATAAGGCAACCTACCTAGACATGGTTCATGCAGGCCTAGTGGTTCCAATAAGGCACTTCAGGATTTACATTAAGTTAAGTGAAGATGAGGTTAAGGAATATAAGTCCATTGGGGAGGATAACGCCATAATGCTTAGGAACACTGCAGCCCAGGCTAAGGCTAAGGTGCCTGTGGCCATTCAATTAACTAAACTGGAGTACTCATTGGGGAGCAAAGTCATAGTGTTTACGCAGTATATTGAGCAGGCTGAGGAGATTTATGAGGAGTTGAAGAAGGAGCTTGGGGTTAAGGTAGCTTTAATAACCTCCAAGACCAGTAATAGGGATGAAATATTTGAGAGATTCAGGGTAGGTAACGTTAAGGTACTAGTCACCACAACGGTGCTTGATGAGGGTATTGATGTACCTGACGCTGATGTAGCCATAGTGGTTTCAGGAACGGGTTCACCTAGGCAAATGATACAGAGGATTGGGCGTGTGGTTAGGCAGACTGAGGGTAAGGTTGAGGCTAGGGTTTATGAGATAATTGCCAAGAACACTATTGAGGAGGCATTAAGTAATGAGAGGCATCCGGATGATGAGGTTTATGAGAAGGAGTGTAGGAAGTATGATGAAAGGGACTTGAACCTACTCCTAAATAGGGTTAAGGCTATAATTAGTAAGCTTAAGGAGCAGGGAAGTATGCTTAAGTATGTTAAATGAAAAATGCGCCTCAACTTGATTATTTATACTCCAAGGTATTCACTTCACCCTTTATGGATCATGTGATTCAAGTATCTTAATTAATAATACGGTATTTTTCTTGGATTGTTAACCAGGGGATTAAGGTTATTTAAAATAATCCTTCTCTAATTCCTCTAAACTCCTGTTCTCACCACGTGGTGCAGTAAACATACATACTACAGTTAATGGAGTCATCATAACTGCGAGAATTAGGAGTATTTTACTTAATCCAGCATTCAAAAGCAGTATTGGCAATATAAGTGTACTTATATACCCACCTAACCTCCCTGCAGAGAAGCTGATGCCACTTGATGTCCCTCTAAGTAGTGTAGGAAATAATTCCGCTGAATATATACTGTTTACAATGTAGCCAATGCCCCCTAGTACCCACAGTGTTATTAAAGCTAGTGATAATGCTAGTGGATCCTTAACCATTATTACTGATAAATAAAGCAATATTGCCTCACCCACTGTTGCAGGTATTATAAGTATCCTTCTACCAAGCCTATCACAGTACTTAAATACAATTAACCCACCAATTACAAAGCCAATCCACTGAAGCCCACTTATAAGCAACGCCATAGCCTTATTAAGACTCATTGTATTAACTAATATGGTGGGTGTGTAATTAGCGAATATAGCTAAGGTGAATGTCCAAGTGAACAATGATGCTGCAGTGAAGGCTAAGACTAATGCGTATTTATTACGATTACTTAGTCTAATATTGCTGCTTCTCCTCTTAATTTCCCATACCCAGCTCTCATTTATACCCCTCCTTAAGGCTAATACTATGAGGGGTGGTATTGCACCTAACCCAAGCATTATCCTCCATGACTCAATACCCGTTAAGTTAAGTAATGGTAATGCTATCAATGCCGCTATGGCACCACCAAGCCCCCACAGTATACTCTGTATGGAAATCAACCTACCTCTACTACTTTCATTAGATAACTCAGCCACTAGGCTGGCGCCAGATGGTATATCACCCCCTATTCCAATACCCACTAATAATCTACCAATGATTACGAGTAATGTAGTATAGGCCACTGCACTTATAAATGAACCTAAGGCGAAGAACACTAAGACATTCAGAAATATTGCTTTCCTACCTAATACGTCTGATAACCTACCGAAGATTAATGAACCAATAACTGAACCTATGAATGGTATTGATATTATTAATCCCTCAATTCCTGGAGTTAACTTGAAGTACTGGCTTAATGATAATAATGCGGCACCACCTAGTAATAGTGCAAAGCCATCTGAAAAACCACCTAACCCAGCTAGCACTGCGATATAGGTGTCTTTATCCACCATAATCTGCTGGATTACTAATATATTTT
>NZ_DAXS01000006.1:19117-23943 GCF_002506515.1 Caldivirga sp. UBA161 | reverse complement strand
ATTAATGATGCTAAGTCCTTAACATCATCAAGATTCCAAACCATTCTTATTACCTCATCCTGCTGCTTCACAGTGAGTAAATCAGTGGTAAGCCTCCTGAACTTATTCTCAACCTCATCATCATTCATGGGGTTCATTGGGTGGCCCCTTGGATAATCAACCCTAACCTCAACTTCCCTTCCACTCCTTAACTTAACATTAACCACAGTGGGTGTGGCTTGTGGGTACTGTTTATCTAATTCAGGGTCAACGGTAACCTTAGTCTTCTTAATTAGCTCAAGCACCCTAGGATCCCTGATTCTAGATGGTTCATAGTGGCTTAACCATAAGTCACCGTTAATTAGGGTGGTTGCCACAGCCCACATTAAACTATGGTCAGCGGTTTCCTTGGTCTTAGGATCCCACTTCTCAGGGTCCTTAACAATAATATCATAGGCTGCCTTAAAGGTCCTAATGCTAATGGACTCAACACTACTTGGATCAATTGCACCTAATTCACTACGGATCTTAAGGGAGGCCTCAACAGCTGACTGAGCATGATACTCCACTGGATAGGGCTTAATGTAGGTCCTTAATATGGCTGATGGCTTAGTAAGGTTCTCAAGATCCTTCATGGGGCTGTAGTCAAACTCACCACCAAGGAGCTGCCTAATAAAACCCATCTCCCCCTCAATAGGTTTATCAGGCCCAGTTAAACCATGGGAAGCCACCACTACTGAGAATACTGCATTCCTAGCCTGATTAGCCGTAGCGGCTGCCTTCCAGTGAGATAATTCACCAACCCTATTCTGCCTTGTAGATAAGTGGGAGGTTACGTGTATTGCAATGGCATTAAGGAATGCATCCCTACTAACCTTCATTAATTTACCAGCAACAAGCAAATGCCCTATGCCGGTGTAGTTAACGTGATCCCACCCATGAGCCCTAAGTGAGGCGGCATCACATAATCTAACCCCAACCTCATATCCAATGGCTAAGGCTGTAATAACTTCCTTACCACTTGAGCTTAGGTGAGGTGAAACAGCTAGGGCTGTACCAATTATATCCGATGGGTGTAGTGGTTCCTTTGATAGGTAGGTGTCATTGAAGTCAAGGTACCTAACCATAAGCGTATTTATGAATGCTGCCCAGTCAATTGTGGTTAATTGGCTTGAACCAATTATAGGCGTATTACCCCTGAAACCCAATGCAGCTAACCTGGCATACTTAACGGGCTCAGCTGAGTATGAGGCTAGGGCAACACCAAGGCTATCAAGTATCCTCCTCTTAACCTCCTTAACAACATTAGTGGGTAAGTCGTCAAAGCTTATGCGCATTGCATAGTCCACTAAAACCTCCGACAAATCCTTAGGCATAGCTTAATAATGATACCTGGTTTATAACGTTTAAACGTGGTAACTAATCATATTGCAATGCCGTTATTCAAGGGGTTTCAAGCTCATATCATCCTCATAAGATATTACGCAGATAAATTCAGCATCCTCATCACCAATATTCTCCAATGAATGAGGCTCATAAGGCCCTGTGAAGAAGAAGGAGCCTGGCCCAAGGTCGTAGAGAACGCCATTACCCCTAATCCTAAGCTTTCCCTTAAGTATAACCACGGCCTCTGTGTATTTATGATTATGAAGGGGCATGTAGCCTCCTGGCTTAACCACGAACCTCCTCACAGCGTATTTTACTGAGCCATGCTCCTTAGCCACAAGCCACTGTACGTAGAATCCCTTAGTTCCCTTAAGCAGGCTTGAAACATCCTGCTGAGGCACATTAACCCAATTACCCACATGCATGCAAGGGCTTCTAAACGCTCTTATTAAATATAGGTGCATGATCACTCATGAATATACTACCTTAACTAATAATACACACTTCATTAGTTAATATAACTCGTGCCCCCTTTAGGAGTTAATTTTGCCTCAACATTGCTACTAGGGTACCTTTCTCAACACCTAGTACCTTAGCAACAGGCCCACACTTAGGCACCAGTAGGAATACTGTTGGTTTACCTAAATCAACCTCAGATAAGTACTCGAAGTGAGCCATACCCTTAGCCACCACTAGGTCACTGGCCTTTAGCCTATTTAGGAATTCAACACTAACCTTATCTAAATGTATGCTTGAGCCAGCATACCCTGTTGATACCAGTTCATCTAGGTGGTTACTTAACCCAGCGTACTCAGCATCACTTATCGTTAAGTCATTTTGAAAACCTGGCTCAGCCTTAGCTGCACCAATAACAATATTACCCATACTTCTAATTAAGTCTATTAGAATAATGTCAAACAATGCCTCACCTGCATTATCGAAAAGCCACAGTACCCTTAAACCACCATTACTTAGCATGTTATATAATTCACTGGTGTGGTCTATGGAGAATGGCATACTCATGATTGAATTTAATGGCAATTCACTGGGTGGCTTATGGGAGGCTACACCCATGTCCAGTAGATTACCTGCTATTGAAATTCTAGTAGCAGCCTTAAACAGGTTAAATCCATTTAAGCCATTTAAGGTTGATTTAATTAATGCTACTTGAGCCTTGGCGCTATCAATGCTCTTACGCTTAGCAATCCTATAATACTCAATAACCTCAGGGTATCTTGAAACCAATTCAGCGTATATACTTGAGGCAATCCTAGTTAATTCACCTTCACTCCTAAAGGCCTTAGCGGATTCCTCTAATACTAGTGATGATGCCTCAATAACCTCATCATCACTCACTCGGGCTGAGGCAACCTCATTAAGCCTAACACTCACTATACAGAGTGGGCACTCCCTATGCGGCTTCATTATTACTCAACTACGTTAAGTTAAGGTAATTTAAACACCTTTTTCGAGTTAAGCGCATTAAGCGTAAAGACTATTATATAATTAAGATTCTAATGAAGACTGATTCCATAGCTCGTGATAAAGGTAATACCCATAACCTTAAATCAACCACCCATCAGCTTGCTCACTTAATAATGTGGAAGCTCAGTACTTAATTTTATGCTGATTAATATATTAGGGAAGCCTAGTTGATTTGTATTCCTGATGCTTCCGCATTAATTCTGCACAATATCATCATTTAGGATTTAGCTTATATTACTCTTTTCTGCACCATTGCGTTATTATAACCTAGCATGGGCTTCAGTAGCTATGGCGTTATTTGTTAGGCAAAGCTCAGGTCTTGTTAAGAGGGCTTCACTGTGGGATGCTGCAATGCTTAATGTTGCAAACATGGGTGCTGGCTTAGCAATCTTTATAGGTATCAGCCCCTTCGTGGTGCCTGGTGCAGTACTGTGGCTATCAAGTATACTAACATTCATACTAACCCTCCCACTGGTGATACTCTATACTTACTTCATTGTTAGGATACCTAGGACTGGTGGAGACTACGTCTGGATCACTAGAAAGCTTCATGGGGGTTTGGGTTCAATCATGGGTATTGCCCTAGCCTTCAATATGCCTCCATTCTTCGCCCTCTCAGCCTTCTTCTCAGTTACCGCGGTGAATAATGTATTGTTAGTTATAGGTTACTCCCATAACCAACAGTACTTAATTAAGTTAGCGAACACTATGTTCAGTACCAGTAATGTGTGGTTTGACTATACCATAGCCTTAGTGGCATTCATAATCATACTACTGATTAATATAATTAGGCCCAGTGCTGGCTTCAAGTTAACCACAGCCTTAGGTGCATTAGCTATAATAGGTACTGCAGCCGCAATGATTACGCTAGGGCTCTCAATACCAACCTTTCACCATGATATTGGGCAATTCTTAAGCTACTTTAACTTAACTAACCAAAGCATGTATACTGGCCCCTCATTTAGCCTACCTGCAACACTATACATGATACCTTACTTCGCATCATATGCCTACATATGGCTTTACGCCGGGCCAGCGATTGCTGCTGAGATTAGGGATAGGCAGGGATTAATGTATAATGAAATCCTGGGGAGTGCAATAACGGTTGTGTTCATTACCTTACCCTTCCTACTAATGGACCTAGCTGCAGGCTATAGATTCAATATGACTTACTATCCAACTGACGTATATAATTTCTGGAATGTGGCAATATACTTAGCCCACAATGAGGCCCTACAGTGGTTCATTGGCCTAGGCCTAATAGCCTGGGAATTCTTCGTAATGGCCTTTGGCGTAATAGTCTTCGCCCGTTATGTTTTCGCATTCTCATTTGATAGGCTATTCCCAGAGGTATTCTCAAGGCTCAACAGGTGGGGGTCACCAATGTATGCTCATCTACTTGACTTAGCTGCCACTGCAGTATTCCTGGCGTTCCCAATAATAAGCCCAAATGGCTATGAAGCGCTCTATAGCTACACACCATTAGCCATAGTTTACTTAATCCTAGTATCAGTAGCAGGCATTAAGGCCGCCAGGGGAGAGGGGAATAGGGGGATGCTTACTGCATCAGTACTCTCACTAATACCTCTAGCATTCTTAGGTTATGAGGCATTCACAAACCCATACTTCGGCGTTATTGAGTCACTAAAGCCACTGCAACCATACTACCCTGGATTAGCCTACGTACTCGGCCTCATAGGATTAGGCGCGGTAATCTACACTGCGTCTAAGTACATTAACATTAAGAGGGGGATAGACATAACCCTAGCATATAAGGAAATACCACCTGAATAAAAATATTAAGCAAGCTAAAAACGCATTGATTAAAAATCAAATCCTAACACATATGCCTAATCCCAAGGTGAGTTACCTTCTCTTGAGGGGTTTGGGTGAGGCTTTACAAGTATTGAGCATAGCCCATTCTGCGCTAGTATATGGCGAAGAGGGTTTAAAGAATCCATTAGTATGGGTTAATG
>NZ_DAXS01000006.1:13249-19020 GCF_002506515.1 Caldivirga sp. UBA161 | reverse complement strand
TAAAACCACTCCCAGGCGAACGGTTAGCTGAGTGGTTTTCAATTACTGACGCTTTAATTTGAGAACCCCATATTTGATTGAGAAGGGGGAAATTTAAGAACCATGAATTAACTATATTTTACATATGAGTTTAGAGGAGGCTGAGGTGCTTAGGGAGAGGGCTGAGGCTTTTCTTAGGAATGCTAAGAATCTAATGAGGGAAGGGGAGTACGATTTAGCGGCGTTTAACATGGAGCAGTACTGCCAATTAATACTTAAGTATAAGCTACTCATTAAGACTGGTACGTATCCGCGTACATACTCATTAATAAGGCTTATTAGGGAATTAGCGAAGGTAACTAAGGATGCTGAGCGATTAATAGATGATATAATAATGATTACTAAAATAGAGGACTCATACATAGGCTCTAGGTACTTGCCGAGGAGGTATGAGAGAGCTGAGGTTGAGGTTATGCTTAAATATATTGAGGAGAAGTTTAAACCGATTGTGGATGAGCTTTGAATTGTACATTGAAGAGGGTAAGAGGGCATTAGAAGCTATGAATAATTACATGGAGGTAGCCGAGAGAATTAAGAAACTTATCAGTAAATCAGTGAGTGGCGCTAGGGTTCTTGTGTTTGGTTCAGTGGTTAGGGGAAAATATACGGCGGCAAGCGATATTGATATACTCATAATTGCTAATGTAAGTAAGGAGGCTGCAGATGCCCTTAAGGCAAGGATATATGGTGAGATTGATGCTCCAGTTGAAATTCATGTTGTAACTCAGGAGCAGTATGAGAGGTGGTATAGGAGGTTCATTGATAATGCTGTGGAAGTATGATTATATATGGTTATTACTAATCTCAAGATAAGCGTAAGTAGCTAAGTACTGTACTGAATTTAATTACAGTAGGATGAAATGCTAATGATCTAGTGGCGAATTATTGATAATTTAGCCAAGAACATGAGCACCTAATGCTGTTTATTAAGTTAAAAAGAGGTGGGCCTTCAAGTGTGTTGTATCTTGGGATTAATTAATATGGCTATTACCGTGTTAACTTGAGTTCCCGTTGGACCTGTTATAATGGCGTCGTTTAATGCCTTAAATAGAGTGTACGTGTCATTTCTACTTAACGCATCATCTATACTTAAGCCCATGCTCATTGCCCTTGATTCAGTGGTGTAGTCTGCGTATGCACCTGCGGCATCAGTATTGCCATCAATACCATCAGTGGCTAAGGCTAGTAAGGCCACTGGGCCCTCTTTGCTCACTGATTTAGCGAATGATGCTGCAAGCTCCATTGTCCTACCACCTTTACCATTACCCCTAACGGTAACAGTGGGTTCCCCACCAACTAATATTACACCCCTCTTAAGCGGTAGGCTGTTCTTTAATGAGTCAAGGGCTATTGAGGCTAATGCCCTTCCAACCTCACGGGCTTCACCCTCAAGCCTGGAGGTTAATATTATTGACTTAACGCCAAGTTCACTGAGCCTCATTCTTAGGTTCTTAAGCACATTAATATTAGCTAATATTACCTTATTCATAACCCTAAGCCTCTTTGGGGTTTCTGGTATAAGACCCATTACCCCATCCTCAAGGAATACCTTAACCTTATTCGGTAAATTACCCCAGATTCCCCTTGCCTTAAGGAAGCTTACGGCATTGGTGAAGCTTGATTTATCTGGTACTGTTGGGCCGCTTGCTATTAATGATGGATCATCACTAGGCACATCACTAACATATAATCCAATAACCATAATACCCCTCCTAGTGAAGTATTGAGCTAATTGCCCACCCTTAATCATTGATACATGCTTACGCACAGTATTAATCTCACTAATGCTCATTCCTGAATTAAGCATTAGCTTATTCAACTCTATTAAGTCATCGATGGTTAATGGTGGCTTAGGCAGCTCAACTAATGCACTCCCACCACCGCTGATTAGGAATAGGACTAAGTCGCCCCTACTTAGGGTCCTTGATAATTCAATAATCTCCTCAGCAGCCTTAATGCTCAAATTACTTGGTAGTGGGTGTGTTGATTCAATAACCTCAACATTACTTGATCTAGGCTTCACCCAACCCTTAGGTATTACTGCTATCGACCTAACCGCATTCATTGAGGCTAATGCACCATCAATGAGCCTTGGTGCAGCCTTACCAATAGCAACCACGGCAACATCCTTCACATTAAATCCCTTACCGCAAACCTCAATGCGGTTACTCACCCACTTAATACAATTCTTAACTACCGGAGCTGGGTCTGAGAGCGTAATGATTTGATTAACTAGCTTAAATGCAAAATCCCTAAGCTCACCGGGTTCAGTTTGCATGAGTTAAGTGGCTAATGTATTCTTTAAATTACTGTAGCTTCACTGCGGCATTCAGTAAAGTTTACTTAACTGCATCATTAAAGCCATTGATGAATCCATGGCAATGCATGCAGCCTAACACTCTGGTATTAAACAGGGCAGAAGTATTAATTAACCTCAACCTAATATTATGCCTGTGAGGATACTTGCAACCTCTGATGTTCATTCACCTAAGCATTTAAGTGAATTCAGGGAGAGCCTAGTGAATATTAATCATATTGACTTAGCTTTATTGGCTGGGGATATGGTTGATGGGGGTAAGGTTGAGTACTATAGCGTTATAATTAATTTACTGAGGGATAAGGCTAACACCATAGTGGCTGTACCAGGTAATGAGGAGTATGATGATAGGTTAAGAGCCCTGAAGGGAGCGAGCGGCTTAATCCTACTGAATGATGAAGTACTCACCGTTAATGGGATTAAGGTTATTGGATCAAGGGGCGTGTTGGATAAGCCAACTAAGTGGCAGGAGAGGAATATTAAGGGTATTGATGAGTTATATAGAAGGAGGCTGAGTTGGTTAATTAATGAAATTAAGATTACTAATGAAGCCATCCTACTAACTCACTATGCACCATCCTATGCAACACTGGAGGGTGAGAATGAGTACAATTACCCACTCCTGGGTACTAGAAGGCTTGATGAAGTATTATCAAGTAGTAAAATACTTGCAATACACGGCCATGCACATCGTTCAAGAACCAGATGCGTGAAGCTAGGCAGCTCAATAATAGTTAACGTGGCCTTTGAGAACGTTAATTCACCATTCATAATAGATTACAGTAATGGTGAAGTTAATGTAATTGAACCAGAAGGATACAGCAGGTGTAAGGAAATTAATGCGCGTGGTAAGGCCATTACCTCTAAGGCCACTGGCCTTGATGAGTGGCTTAAGTAGGTTAATAAGGTGATTTAGGTTGAAAATGAGCATTAATGCACATTACCATGACTTTATAAGGAACCTAATAAACTGTAGGGCTTGTGAAAGGTTAGTGAAGTATAGGGAAACCGTACCGCCATTACCTAGGTTTAGTAATGATGAATACTGGAGGAAACCAGTACCACCATGGGGTAATTTAGTCAATCCAAGAATAATGATAGTTGGCTTAGCTCCAGCTGCCCATGGCGGTAATAGGACAGGTAGAATGTTTACTGGTGATGCCAGTGCTCAATTCCTCTTCAGGGCCCTTCATGAATGTGGGTTATCTAATAATCCCTTTAGCATCAGTAGAGATGATGGTACTGAGGTTAAGTGCGTTTACATTACGTCAGTTGTTAAATGCGCACCGCCAGATAATAAACCAACCTTAGGTGAAGTTAAGACTTGCGTAGCCAAGTGGCTAATTAATGAAATCGCCATGGTTAAGCCTAAGGCAATAGTGGTGCTTGGTGAAATCGCCTGGAGGGGCGTATCCATAGCTCTTGGTTTGCATAGGAGTTTTAAGCATGGGGAGATTATTATGGTTAATGGCATTGCAGTTTACATGAGTTATCACCCAAGTCCAAGGAATACTAATACTGGTAGATTAAAGTTAAGTGACTTAGTTAACATACTATGTGCAGCCGCTAAATATGCTGGCTGCGCTACTCCTCAATCTCAAGGAAGCCCTCAGCTGTAACATTAACCTTATAAGTCTTTAAAGGAACCTTAATGTTCATATACTCACACGGAGCTTCAGGCCTAACTGTAGGCTTCTCAATCATTTCACCAGTCCTAACATCATACTTAGCTAAGTGGGCTGGGCATGTGGCTACGTAACCATTAACATCAGTGAGTAGGGCACAGCCCATGTGGGCGCATACTGCATCCATGCCGTATAACTTATCCCCGTACTTAACTATTAGGATGGGCTTATTATTAACCCAAGCTATTACTGAATTCCTCCTTTCAAACACCTTAACAAGTATATTTACTCTCATTCCCATGATCCCAGCTAAGACTAATGCACTTAAAAGGATTTCCCTTAAGGTAAGTGATTAAAGAACAAGGGTTTTTAAACTAAATTTAAGGTATTGCTAGATTTCACTGAGCGTAGCCCCAGGCGTTTATCTTTAGCTTTAGTACGTATCTTAGGGTTAGCATGCTTCCAATCATTACCATTACTAGGAATAATGCACTGGATACCGCCATCTGAATATCACCACTTAAAATATGCCCACTGGCGCACCCATTAGCCATACGTGCACCGAATAGGACTAGGTATGCTCCGAAGAATGAACCTAGGAACCTCTTCCAAGTTGCCTCACCAAATCTATGAGCCCAAACCCTCGGTATCTGCTGCTTGAAGCCCATGAACCTCCTTGATATGAATAGTGATGAGATTAAGCCGCCTATGAATGTGCTTAAGTCAGTTATTGGCTCCCAGCCTATTTCACTGAAGGGCTTATTCACAGGTATGCCGTTAATGATGTGCATTCCACCGAATAATTGGAAGTATGGGTTAGATGCAGCCCAATATGGGTTAACTAAGTATGATAATTGAGCACCAATCCATGAGTATGTTGTTGATTCGCCAAATATCTGGTGCAGTATTATCACTGCAACAGCCTCAATGGTGAAGGCTGCTCCAAGAACTAATATGAACCTAGCATTCCTCACACTACTTTCATTAATTAACTCAACAAGGAACCTATTCTGCTTGGGGTACTTGGCTAAGTCATCATTCATCATATCGCTAAACCTAACCACAGTCTCCTTACCAACACCAGCAATGTGGAATCCACAAGCCTGCTTAATGGGCTCCTTAGGGTACCTTGGTAAGAATAGGAATACGAGGAGCAATAGTATGCCAAACACTATTGAACCGGCGAACATTCCAACTTTATCACTGAAGGGTATGCCAAATAAGTTAGGCCAGGTTATGGGACCGAAGTTTAAGGTATCCCACAGTGGGCCTCTAGCCCATCCAAATATCATTGACCAAGTAAAGGCACCAAGTAAACCACCAACCACGGCATATAATGCATCCCTCCTACCCTGCCCAAGGGCAATCCACACTGTACCTGGGAAGTAGCCGGCCAAGCCAACGCCAATACCAAAGAGTAACCCTCCAAGGACTACACCACCTATGAATAGGTCTTTAATGCCGAAGTTAGGGTGAGTGAATAAGTTTAGGCCATATAGTAGTATTGCACCAAGGCCTATTGCAAACCCGAAGCATGCAACTAGGAATCTGTCCTGAAGCGCCATAACTCTGAATAATGTGTCTGGATCTGAGAAGTTCCAGAGCTCAAGTGGGATGGCTAGTGGTAATGCTGCGAAGATACCAAGCCATAGGGGTGCCTTTGTTTCATGCAGGGCAACCTGCATGTATATGCCTCCAAAGAGCATTATTAGGGCTAAAACCAGTAGTATCCAACTTGCTATTGAAACTACTCTCATATCCCTTTTATACTCAGACTGTAACTCCACCTA
>NZ_DAXS01000006.1:3336-13145 GCF_002506515.1 Caldivirga sp. UBA161 | reverse complement strand
GCATTTTTCATAATGCTTGAAGTAAGAGATTACATTATTTGCTTAAAGTCTTACGTCTGCGGCATTATGCCGTATTTAACGGCTTCATTAAATAATTCATGTAGGACTGTTAGGTAGTCTTCATCCCCATTCTCAATATTATCCATATGCTCCTCAACTATCCTTGTCCTATCCTCACTTATAAGGCACTTGAAGTTAACGTTGCACTGCTTCAATAAGCTCTCGAATTCCGTGTTCTCCTGCACCTTATTGCGCCTGGTGCTTAAGTAAAGCTTAGCTGCATCCTTATCGTTCGATAAGCAAATGTATGCGGCCACACCACGCTTAGTTGGGATTAACACCTTTGTTGAACCAAGGGCCTTAACGTAACCCCTCCTCTTAAGGGTCTCTATTATCTTAGCGTAGGTGGATGGCCTACCTATCCTCCTCCTCTTCATCTCAGCAACAATATCACCCTCCCTGTATGGGTATGTTGTGTGAACTGTCTTAACAATAACCTCATCCTCTTCAGTTACAGGTAGTTCCATTGATGATTCTGGGAATTGAATTACTCTAATGGTTGGGTATATGGCTAGGAAACCATTCCTAATCACGCTTGTTACGAGTTCATCAACCTTACTTGAAAGCACATTACCATTACGCATCAACTTAACCTCCACCTTCACCTTCTTAACTAAGCCGCTCTGCATTTGGCTTGCCATGAATCTTCTGAATATTAAGTCGTAGAGTGCAATGTGCCTATTGGTTAACTTCAATTTAAGTACACCGCTGTCAATTAGGCTTCTAAGCTCCTCAGAATCAATAGGCCTAGTTGGCCTAATGCACTCATGAGCACCCTCCTCACCCATACCCCACTCCCTAGCCGCGAAGGCTCCTTCACCAAACCTACTGGTTATGTAGTCCTTAGCCACACTAATACCCACTGCAGAAACCCTTGTGCTGTCAGTCCTATGGTATGTTATTAGACCCATTTCAAACAACTCCTGTGCAAGCCTCATAACCTCCTCTGTACCTGCCCTAAGCCTAGCGGTGGCTTCGGTAAGCATTGAATCAGTGGTGAAGGGTGGTGGTGGATTAACCTCCTCCTCTGATTCGCTGAGCTTTGTTATTATTATCCTAAGCCCCTTCTTATCCTTAGCCACATCCCTTAAGTCATGCCTAACCTTAGCGGTGTCATCACCATTAGTTACTTTATCGAAGGAGACCACAATAACCTTACCATCGCTAATCCTCTTCCTAACAATTAACCTAATCACCCTATTCCTCCTATACTCAATATACCTCTCAATAATCCACTTAAGCACCGGTGTCTGAACCCTGCCAGCCGACATGTTCCTATCATTAAACGCCCTCTGCAGGTATGAACTTAAACCAAAGCCAATCCACCTATCCTCAATACGCCTAACCAACTGAGCCTTAACCATATTACTGTTCACCTCCCTTGGGTTAGCTAATGCGTTCAATATGGCTCTCTTAGTTACCTCATGGAACTCTATCCTCCTAATATCCTGCACGAAGGGCCTAAGCATGTTGAATACGTCCCAAGCAATCTTCTCGCCCTCGGAGTCAGGATCAGTACCCACTAGGACTAAGTCAACCTCAGTGGCTAAGTCCCTAAGCATTTCAATAACATTACTACTATCCACCAGTGGTGTGCCATCGAAGGGGCACTTACTGACGTCGTCGGTGAATGACCTGCCACAGGTTGGGCAACGCTTTATTGTTGAGTATATTGGAATGAAGTTACCATCTATCTTCAACACTGAGTAATAATTCTTGGTTACGTTCGATATGAATTTAGTCACGTAGTGCACGTCACTGCTAACCGTTTGAGTATACTGCTCTGTTGCTAACTCAACTACATGACCCTTAGTTGCTATTATATTCAATAGTAAGTTGCCTGAAGTGACCTCATAGACCATTAAATTACCAAGCATCCTTATGCTTGGTTTACCGAAGAAGTTGGCTATTGTCCTAGCCTTAGTGGGTGATTCAACAATCACGAGGACTGACTTAAGTGGATCAACTTGGCTTATGCTTGGCGGCACGTTACCGGTCATTATTTGCCTTATTAATTCCCTCTCCTCATTAATGGTTTTAAGTAAGTCAGAAACATTAAACTCTTCATAGTTTATGAATTGAAAGTCAACTAACCTGTACTTTAAGTCCCTGCTTAAACTATTGAAGACTACTTCATTATCAACAATAAGCACTGATAAACCATGCGTAATACCACCTAGGTACATTCTAGATGTCCTACCACTACCCTGTATGTAGGCTGGTGAGTCTGGTAAAATGACGTAGATGTCATCACCAATACGCTGAATGCTGACTATTGACTTACTCATGGCTTCCCTCACATCATCCCTACTTAATAGGTCTTGGGCAAGCTTAATGGCATTACTAATGACTTCTGAGGCGTACTTATCGAAACCCTGAAGGTTCTCACCCTTCTCCACAGCTTCAATAACCTTATTAATCCTGTCCTGGCTCATACTCATTATGTTCCTTAGGCTTGAAACAGCCTTATCAATCCTGGTCTTGTACTCGCTTGGCGCAATAACCCTAAGTGAAGAAAGGAGCATTATGTAGCGGCCTGGGTTAAACTCCTTAAGCGATAACCTAAACCGTATCTTCGGCACACCCGCGAACACCACATACCTTATCCTATGGGGTAGGTCAATTCCCCTAACCAGCGCTGACCTAGATGTGGCTAAGCCTATTAGGACTGGTATTGAACCATCCTCAAAGCCCTCGATTAACTTCCTCTTAGGCTTTAGGTAAAGCCCAGCGTTAATGCCATTATCATTAAGGAATTTACTCAACTCCTCAGCGAATTCCCTACCTAAGTCAGTGGGCACGTATATTATTCCACCATCACCAAGCCTCTTAATTAAGCCTAGGATAATAGCCTTGGGGTCACCCTTAGGCTTAATGTACAAGTCAACCACATTCCTAAGTCCCTCAGCCCTACCACCCACATCAAAACCCAGTATCTCCCTGAATAATGCAGCCCTAGCTGTCCTCCTAGTTCTGGTTAACATACCACTAACTATTAGTGAACCAATCTTCTTACCTTCAAGGATTCTCCTTAATTCACTAACCTTACTCTCCCTCTCCTTAAAGTCACTTATCTTGGCAACCTCAAGCGCCTTATCAATGGCCTCCTTCGGTACGCCAAGCAGCTGCAGTAGCCTCTCAATATTTCTGCTTGAAGCCTTCATAACGCTGTCGACATCATCAACGAAAATAAGGTCAAACCTATACTTACTGAGAATCTCCATACCCTTAGGTAGGAAGGCATTAGTTACAATGAGTATGTCGAAGTCGCCAGTCTTAATAATGTTAAGCGCCTCACTCTTATCCTTCTCGCTGAGTAAGCCATTATAGGTAACCACCTTAACATTAACGGCTGCAGAATCCCTATACGCTAAAGCCCTCTTAAACACTTGGTAAGCCAACGTTGAGGTTGGAAAAACCATGAGAACCCTACCCCCCTTACTGGCTACATACATTGAAGCCACTAAACCGAAGGTAGTCTTACCACTACCTGTGGGTGCAATTATGGCGAAGCTCTTACCCTTAATAAGCCTCTTAGCCCAAAACCTCTGGGCACCCCACATTGATGCCCCGGTTGCCTTCCTGAATAATTCACTAAACTCATCATACTTCATTAAGTGATTAAAAACATCCCTAAGCCTAACTAATCTACCCTCCCTATTAAGCTCGCTTAGAACTATCCTTAATGATGCTGCCCTTAACCTTGAACCTTCAGGTAGGCAGGCGTGGCATGGTAAGCCATCCCTAAGCCTATCTGAGGTGACTGGGCCACCGCAGTTAGGGCACATACCATGGTAAAGCACCAGCGGCTCCCCACTACTGCCATTACCCTTACTATTACGCATCCTAATTCAACCTTAAGGTAATGCTGGGGATTTAAAAAGCGTTCCCTGAAAAACACCGCACCATGACCCGCATGGAAGGCCGCCCTTAGGAAAGGGGCTGGGGCTTTCATTGCTTATGCATAGGTAAGTTAATAAGCCTTACTGTCCATACAGGATTATTAGTACTAGAGTAAATCCTCCCTCTGAAGTATTTCGCTGAACCTACTCATGAAGGCTTGGAGCGTCATATCCTTAGCCTTACTTACTGATGCTGATGAATAGTGGCTCCAGGCCTTACTATCAGTGATTAGCCTCGCTATTGAGTTAACAGCCTCATCAACATCACTATACCCTAACCCCCTTGCACCCTCCTCAACTAGGTCACTCCACGTGCCCCCTGACTTATGGACGACGGTGGGTAATCCCCTTGCCATAGCCTCAGCCACAGCTATGCCCCAGTGCTCATTGATTGTTGCATGAAGGAATGCCTTCCCTGAATCCATTAGCTTATTTATCAATTGCCTGGGCGCATTGGGTACTAGGTATAGGTCAGCGTCCTTATTAAGGTCGCTTGAAGCCCTTAAACCAGCCTTAGTTGCTAAATTCATAACCCTACTCATGTAGGCCAACTGCGTCCTAGTGGTGGCTCCACCAATTATGATTACCCTAATACCCTTAATTTCCTTGATGAGCCTTGGGGCAAGCTCAGCGGCAACCCAATGATACCTCTTCTCTTCACTGAATCTACCAAGCATAATAACCCAATTATCCCTCTCATCAAATGCCTTGGGTTCATCAACTATCTCAGTGTTAGGTGCTATGGGTGGATTAAGCACAATGGGTTCCTCACCGTAAACCATCTTAGCTACTCCGGCAGTCCACTTAGAGTTAGTTAAGACCACGTCAGCATCATTGAATGGGTTCTCCCTAATGTAGTGTGGAAGCAGCCTTATGAATAAACCCCAATATAAATTCATTGGGAACTTACCATACCTCTCAGTTATATATGGATCCTCACCATAGGCTAACCCAGTACCCTTAAACTTGGGGTTAATTATTACCTCGAAGGGGAAGTGAATATACTCAATTATGCTTAATCCCCTCCCCCTATAATTAACGAGCGGCTTATATGTTTCCTCATCAGTAAACATTAGTAGGGCGCGGTACTTATTAATTGCCTTAACCGCAGGATACCATACGAATAACCTGGTCCATAGGCCAAAAGCCTTAATATTACCGAGGGGCAGCGTTACTATAGGGTACTTGGATATGTCAATACCATACCAGTCAATGTACTTACCTGGATTAAACTTAAATGTGCCAGTTAATACTGGGTTAAAGCCCATTTTATCAAGGGAAAAAGCCACTGAGGCGCAGACTAATTGACCGCCTCCTGGTGATCCCCAATAATGATGAGACACAAGCGCACTATTACCCATGAGTTACTATTCAGTGGAAGGGGTTATTTACATTTGCGTGAATTAAGCCTCATTAAATTAATGATGCAGGCCTTAAGTTAACCCTACTGATTACTCATGACGCACCTCAGTTAACTATAAATTATTAAATTATGGGTAATGCTTAAAAATATAGATTGTATAGGCTGCTTAGATTAGTATGGAATTCGGGACCCACGTGGAATACCTGGAATGGTAAAGGAGGCTAAGGTGAACCTGGTTAATAAGGTTAAGGAAATAGGTAATAAGGCCCGTTCAACATTGGTTGGGTTAAGCCTAATAGACCCACATATTCACTTAGGTTCATCACTATCAAGCATAGATATAATAGCTACACTATACTTAATGGCTAATGTACGTGATGATGATCCATTAAGGAGGGATTACGTAATATTATCAAAAGGCCACGCGGCCCCAGCATTATACATTGTGCTATCAGAGTTAGGTCTAGTTAATAGGGAGGAGTTAATTATGATTAATGAACCCTGGAGCCCACTGCAGGGCCACCCTGAGGTTAAATTACCAACGGTGCCAGTATCCACAGGTAGCTTAGCGCAAGGATTAAGCGCAGCCGTGGGTATGGCTAGGGGCTTAATGGCTAGGGGAGCTTCAGGTAGGGTTTTCGTAATAGTAGGTGATGGTGAATTAGATGAGGGGCAGGCTTGGGAGGCTTTAATGGATATTGCTGAATCCAAGCTGAGTAACCTACTCATAATAATTGACTACAATGGTGTTCAATTAGATGGGCCAGTGAGGGGTATTAAATCCGCATTAGCTGAAGTACTTAAGGCCCTTGGGTTCACTGTGCTGGAGTGTGATGGGCATGACCCAGAATCATTAATTGAAGCATTAATTCAAGCATATAAGGTGAATGGGCCTAAGGTCATAATAGCAAAAACAATTAGGGGAAAGGGTGTTTCCGACATTGAGGGAACCAGTAAACAAAGAATACTGGATGATGGTGGAGAACCAGGCTTTGGATCAATGAGGGATGCGGTAGGTAAGGCTCTTCTTGAGGCTGGTGAAAGATACGATGACTTATACGTAGTTACAGCTGATGTGGGTGGGTCAACGAGGGCTATTTGGTTTAAGGAGAAGTTCCCGAACAGGTACATTGACGTTGGTATAGCTGAACAACACATGATTAGTGTTGCCAGTGGATTAGCCTTAACAGGCCTTAGGCCTGTTGCGATTGGGTTCGCAATGTTCATAATGAGGGCTTGGGAACAAGTTAGGAATACAGTATCTAGGATGAACCTAAATGTTAAGATTATTGGAACCCACTCAGGTTTAAGTGATTATGCTGATGGGGCATCTCACCAAACCTTCGAGGACATATCATTAATGAGGGTACTGCCAAACATGACTATTGTAGTGCCCGCTGACCCCAATGAGGCTAGTAAGGCTGTGTTGGCGCTACTGGAGCATCAGGGGCCGGCTTACATTAGGATTGGGAGGGATTATGGACCTAGAGTGACTAATGGTGATGAGTTTAAGTTGGGTAAGGCATCAGTGCTTAGGGATGGGGATGATTTAGCAATTATTGGTGCTGGGCCAGTCCTATGGGATGCATTAATGGCCGCTGAGGAATTAGGTAAGATGGGGATTTCAACAATGGTTATTAACTTAAGCACAATTAAGCCCATTGATACCGACACTGTGATTAAAGCTGCTAAGAGGACAGGGGCTGTGTTAACTATTGAGGAGCATTCAACGTTTGGTGGGGTTGGTTCAGCAGTAATTGAAGTGCTTTCCCAGAATTACCCTGTGCCAGTTAGAATGATTGGGATTAATGGATTTGGTAGGTCAGGTAGATCAACTAGGCAGTTAATGGAGTACATTGGCTTAACCCACAGGAGGATTGTTAATGAAGCTCTCACATTAATTAAGGGTGAGTAGTAATGCTGTGGCAATTAAGGAGGAACATTGATGAGATTGATGATGAAATAATTAAGCTATTAGCCAAGAGATTAACCATAGCTGAGGCTATTGGTGACGTTAAGAGGAAGCTTAACCTGCCGCCGGTGGATCATGAGAGGGAGGGGGAGGTTATTGATAGGTGGGTTAGTGGCTTAGTTGAGGCTGGCCTAGATGAATTAACGGCAAGAAGCATTGCTGAGCTGGTGATTAAGGCGTCCACTAAGAGGCAGATTAGGAATTGGTTTAACGTTAAGGTAACAGTGGTTGGCTCAGGGAGGTTAGGTAAGACACTTAAGAGAACTTTAAGCCAAGTCACTCCAACAACCCTAATTAGTATGAGGGATGAGTTACCGGACTCAGATGTAATAATACTTGCCACAAGGCCCACTGAGGACTCCATTAACTACATTAAGAGGAATAGTGACAGCATAAGGGGTAAGGTGCTCATGGACTCCTTCTCAGTTAAATCAAGGTTATTCAATATTATTGAGAACGAGTCGAGAGAGGCAGGGTTCAGGTACCTGAGCATACACCCATTATTCGGTAGCCTAACGGACACTTGGGGTGAGGTAATGGTACTGATACCATCATTAACCAGTAGGGATTCACTACCAATGGCTACGCAATTATTTGAAGCAGCAGGCTTAAGAACAGTTATTCTAAGTGACCCCGACACTCATGATAGAATCATGGCCTACATACAGGTTGCCCATCATTTAATGTTACTGGCCCTCTACACCATGCTTAAGGATACTGGTAAAGTAGGTGGCGTTAATGCAAGCTTACTAATGACGCATAGCTTAAGGCTAACCATGAAGGCTATTGAGAGGGCTTTGGAGCAACTTGATGTTATTGATGAAATTCAGAAAATGAACCCATACGCCAGTGAGGTTAGGGATAAAATTACTAAATACATTAACATTATTAATTCAGCTGCAGCTGAAGGAAAACTAAGCGAGTTTATTGAGGGTGATTTAAAGTGATAATAAGGGTAACACCGGGTAAGCTTAATGATGTTGCATCAGCCTTAGATAAGGCTAAGGTAAGGTTTAGGGAAGTTAAGATCCTTGGCGAGGAATTAATAGTGACTTGGCCTGAGGACCCTATTGATGAAGGAGCCATTAGGATGATTGACCCTGGGGCAGTATTAATTAACGTTAAGGCCAAGTATCAGTTAGCCAGTAGGCAATGGAGGCAGAGGAGTATAGTTGACGTTTCAGGAGTTAAGATAGGTGGCGGTGATTTAGTGGTTGCGGCTGGGCCATGCGCAGTAGAGAGTTACGAACAGGTTAAGGAGACTGCTGAGGCTGTTAAGAAGGCTGGAGCCAGGTTACTGAGAGGTGGGGCGTTTAAGCCTAGGACAAGCCCCTATAGTTTCCAGGGGCTTGGTGTTGATGGCTTAAAGATATTGAGGCGAGTCTCTGATGAGGTTGGGTTACCTGTGGTTTCTGAGGTGATGGATACTAGGATGGTTGAGTTGGCTGCTAGTTATGTTGATATGATTCAAATAGGGGCTAGGAATGCTCAGAATTTTGACCTACTTAAGGAGGCTGGTAAAACTGGGAAGCCTATACTACTTAAGAGGGGGATTGGGAATACTGTTGATGAGTGGCTTCAAGCAGCTGAATACATTATGCTTGAGGGGAATGGTAATGTTGTGCTCTGTGAGAGGGGTATTAGAACCTTTGAAAACGCCACAAGATTCACACTGGACCTAGGTGCAGTGGTGGCTGCCAAGAAGCTAACCCACCTACCAGTATGCGTGGATCCATCGCATCCAGCCGGTAAGAGGGATTATGTTATTCCACTAGCCTTAGCTGCAATAGCCGCTGGGGCAGATATGATTATTGTTGAGGTTCACCCAAGGCCGTGGGAAGCCTTATCGGACTCTGAGCAGCAGTTAACCTTTGACATGTTTAATGAATTAATGAGTAAAGCCAAGGCAGTGGCTCAGGCAATAGGTAGGGGTATATGAGGAGCTTCACGTATAGGAGTAGGTGCAGTGGTGAGGTAAAGGTCCTGGTTAATTATCCTCATGCCGATGAATTAAGTAGACTCCTTAATAAATACACCAGCTGCATAATGGTTACACCATCATCGGTGAGCGGTTTAGTGAACTTCAATGAATGCCCAAGAATCATTATTAAGGATGGGGAGGAGGGCAAGGATATTGAAACAGTACTAAATATCATTAGGCAATCAATGAATAATCACCTAGATAGGGGCGGAGTCATGATTGGGATTGGAGGTGGAAGCACACTTGATGTAACAGGATTCGCTGCATCAATATACATGAGGGGTGTGGATTACGTTAATGTACCCACTACAACGTTAGCCATGGTTGACGCAGCCTTAGGGGGGAAAACTGGGGTTAATGCAGCTGGTTTAAAGAACATTATTGGCACAATAAGGCAGCCCAGTGAAATAGTAGTGGACCTAGCCTTCATTAAATCACTACCAACCTCAAGTTACCTGGATGGCTTCGCTGAGGTTCTTAAGTATGGGGTAACTATGGATAAGGGATTATTCAATAAGTTAAGCAGTAATG
>NZ_DAXS01000006.1:286-3305 GCF_002506515.1 Caldivirga sp. UBA161 | reverse complement strand
CTGATCAATAAGGCTCATGTAGTTGAGGTTGATGAGTATGATAATTTAGGCGTAAGAATCGTGCTTAATTATGGGCACACAATTGGGCATGCATTAGAGTCTGCATCAGGATTCAGCATCAGCCACGGTAAAGCAGTGGGATTAGGCATGATTTGTGAATCAGCCATTGGGGTTAAATTAGGCTATACTAGCCCAGATGTACCTAGTTACTTAATTGAATTATTAAATAGGCTCAACCTTATTCAAAACATTAAGGTTAATGCTGATTCAGCATTAAGGGCCATTACTGGTGATAAGAAGAAGAGCGGTGACTTCCTTAACTTACCCATGGTTACTGAAATAGGTGATTGGGTTAAGGTTAAGATTAAGGCTGGTGAATACCTAAGATTGGTGAGGGAGTTATGCGTGTATTTAGCCTAATAGGTTACCCACTGGATTATACCTTATCACCCCAGATTCATAACTACGTCTTCAGGAAATTAAACATTGAGGCAGTGTACGTACCATTAAGGGTAACGTCAAAGAGGCTACCGCATTTCATTGAATTTTCAAGGGATGCCTTAAGTGGATTCAACGTAACCATACCACATAAGGTTACTGTGGCAAAACTAATTGATGAGCTTAATGATGATGCTAATGCTATTAAAAGCGTTAATACTGTGGTTAATAGTAAGCAGGAATTGATAGGTTATAATACCGACTACGTGGCTATTAAGGAATCATTAATTGAAAGAGGGTATAATGGTGAAGAAGCATTATTAATTGGGGCTGGGGGAGCAGCTAGGGCAGTTGTACTGGCCTTGTCTAAAATTGGGTGTAAAACTATTACAGTGCTTAATAGGAGCAGGGAGAGGGCTGTGGAGTTGTGTGGATTAGCCAATGGTTTAGGCCTAGACTGTAATGCGGTGGATATTGGTGGAGATTACGGTAAGCCCCACTTAGTGGTAAACGCTACCCCCCTGAGCAGTGAGGAGGATTGGTTACTTGACTTAAGTAGGTTAGGGGTTGCAATACTCATTGACATGGCCTATAAACCTAAGGGTGAGACAAGCTTAATTAAGAGGGCTAGGGAATTAGGCATTAGGGCTATTGATGGTGTCGAGATACTGGTTAGGCAGGCGTTAGCCGCCGATAAGTTATGGTTAGGTGACTTTAATGAACCAAGCATTGATGAGGTTATTAGGTATGTTAAAGGTAATGAAGCCTAATCCCACCTAGGAAGCTATTATAATCCCCCTTAACTTTAAGGGCCTATGCCTAGTAAGGCGTTATTAATAGCATCCGATAGAAGTGGTTCAGGAAAGACCACAGTAACATCAATAATAGCAGCGGCATTATCAAGCAGGCTTAAGGTTAGGGCATTTAAGGTTGGGCCAGATTACATTGATCCAGGTTACCATAAAGTGGCCTCAGGTTTACCCTCAATTAACCTTGATGTGTGGTTAATGGGTGAGGAGGTGCTTAGGGAAACCTTCTGCAGATATATGAGGGGTATTGATTTAGGGTTAATTGAGGGTGTAATGGGGTTATATGATGGGGTTGAGGTTGGGTCAAGTACATTTCATATTGCTAAGCTACTCTCATTACCGGTTATACTGGTAATAGACTGCTCTAACATATCTTATACAGCTGGAGCTATTGTTAAGGGTTTAAGGGATTATGGACCAGCCAATGTAGTTGGCGTTATCTTCAATAACGTGGCTTCAAGTAGCCATTATAACTCATGTAGGTCCTCATTACCTAAGGATGTTGTGAGTTTAGGTTATGTTCCACATGATGCAGGATTAATGATTAATGAAAGGCATTTAGGGCTTGTAACCGTGGAGGATTACGGCAGTAGGGTTAAGGAAATAATTAAACGAGGCATGGAGTTGATTAATGGGAGGATTGACCTTAACCTACTGTATGATTTAGCCGAACCAATAAACTGTGAGTACAGGAATGATCAAGAGGGCAGTAATAAGCTTGGGATTGCTGCAGTAGCCTATGATAATGCCTTCCTCTTCTACTATAGGGCATCCCTTGACCTACTCTCAAGTATGTTCGACTTAAGGTTCTTTAGTCCAATAAATAATGAGGCAATCGATAATGCATCATTCATATACATTGGTGGTGGTTACCCTGAATTACACTTAAGCGAGTTGGAGAACGCCACTAACACCATTAACTGGATTAGGAGTGCATCCAATTCAGGTGTACCAATTCTAGCTGAGTGTGGTGGTTTAATGTACCTATCTAAGTATATTAGGCTTGATAGGGAGTATAAGATGGTGGGCTTATTTGATATTGGTATTGCCGCTAAGGGTAGGTTAACGATAGGCTACACTGAACTTGAGGCAATTAGAGGAAACTTAATTACCCAAGGTGGATTAAGGGTAAGGGGGCATGAATTCCACGTATCTTATGCCGAGTACTCAAATGAGAATTACGTATTCAAGAACATCAGAGGGAGGGGCATAGCTAACGGCTTTGATGGAGTAATGGTGAATAACACTATGGCACTTTACACTCACTTATACCCACCATCAATTAAAGGCTTTAGGGAAAGATTAATTAGCATTCTTAAAAGGTGATTAATTATTTACTGTATAGCCAGCAGGCAACCTTATGGCCATTATCCAGTGCTATTAATGGCGGCTCCTCCCTACGGCAAATATCCATGGCATACGGGCACCTTGGGTGGAATCTGCAGCCACTGGGTGGGTTAATTAGGCTAGGTACTTCACCCGGTATGAAGGATAGCTTCTTATCCTCCCTCAAGGTTGGTATACTTGACATTAAGCCTTGGGTGTATGGGTGCTTGGGTTCGGTGTAAATTAAGTCGGCTGAACCGAATTCAGCAACCTTACCAGCATAGAGTACAAGCACCTTATCAGCTAATTCACTGGCTAAGGCCAGGTCGTGGGTTATGAATATGTACGATAACTTAAATTCCCTCCTCAACCTCTTGAGGAGGTTCATTATGTTTGCCTGAGTCATAACATCTAAGGCTGATGTTGGCTCATCTAGGATAACTAAC
>NZ_DAXS01000006.1:0-263 GCF_002506515.1 Caldivirga sp. UBA161 | reverse complement strand
GACAATTGATGAGGATACTTAGTTAAAACATCCCTAGTCAACCCAACACTCTCCAATGCATCTCCTGCAATCTTAATTGCATCCAACCTTGAAACACCCCTAATGATTAGTGGCTCAATCATCTGATCCATTA
The DNA here is from genome assembly GCF_002506515.1 of Caldivirga sp. UBA161. GTDB lineage: Archaea > Thermoproteota > Thermoprotei > Thermoproteales > Thermocladiaceae > Caldivirga. Next base: position 130 of record NZ_DAXS01000006.1, on the reverse strand, counting down.
TTCTAAGTACAGGGTTAAGGGAGTTCATGGAGCCTTGAGGAACCATGGCTATCTTAACCCACCTATAATTCCTCCTAAACTCCTCCTCACTAAGCTTAAGAATATCAACACCTTCAAAAATAACCTCACC
>NZ_DAXS01000078.1 GCF_002506515.1 Caldivirga sp. UBA161 | reverse complement strand
TAGGGGTTTGTTTGTTAGGGGTTCTACTGGTTTGGTTAGGGAGGCTGGTTTTGTTGATGCTGTTAGTGTTAATGTTGCTAATATGTCTGTTGGTGCTGCTTTGGGTACTGTGGGTTTTACTCTTGCCTCACTACCCACAGTATCCGGCGTTAACCTAATCGCAGCATCACTAATAGCCTTCACCCTATCAATACCACAAATAATAACATACACAACACTAACAAAACACATACCAAGAACAGGAGGAGACTACGTATGGTTAACCAGGGCCTTTGGATCAAAGTTAGCTTGGTTGATTTTTGGGCTGGCTCTTGGCTTTGTTATAGAGTCCTTAGTGTACTACTCGTTAATAGCCATAGCTGGCGTTGATCAATTATCACTGGTATTACCAATGTTAGGCATTAATGTTTCAATTAATCCAATGGAGAGTATCATATTATCAATAGTGTTATTCGCAATCATAGTTGCAGTTAACATAATGGGCACTAAGTACGGTATTAGGTTAATGACTGGGTTAACGTTATTCTCAGTGCTAAGCCTAATACTATCACTTCTCGTATTATTCCTCACGCCTAAAGCTAAGATTATTGAGGCAGTTTCAAGCCTCCTCCCCAGTGGCTATACCTACGGTAAGGTTGCTTCACAGTACGCTGGGCCATACTTCGCACTAGGCCCAACAATAATGATGCTACCATTCTTCGCAATATACATATACCCATGGCTCAACGCTGGGCCCGCAATATCCTCTGAAATTAAGGGCAGGAGGGCTGTGAACCTTAACGTACCCACTGCCGCATTATTAACAATGATTCTTGCAACAATAAGCTTCGCAGCCATGTATAATGCATTGGGCTTTAACTTCGTTACATCAGCCTTATCTAACCCAAACATAAATGGTAGCGTTAACTATTGGACAATAGCCATGGCGGCATCAGGCAACCCTATATTGGCTTGGATTATTGGAATAGGTTCAGTAACATGGAATCTGGCTATACTAGCTTACGGTGCAATAGTGGTTGTTAGGTATTGGTTTGCCATGTCCTTTGATAGGGTATTACCAAGCTTCTTCACGTACTTAAGCCCAAGGTTTGGTTCACCTATATACGCTCACTTATTTGACTTAGCTATAACATCAATACTCATCACGCTTGCTGGAGTATTCTATGGTACATTTACTGCACTTTATGGCGCAGTTGTTGAGGCTTTACTATACTATATGGCTGTTGGCGCCGCGGCGGTGGTAATGGGCATTAAGGGGGCTGGCTTAATGGGACTTAGTAAACCTGGTAAGGCAATATTAACAGTATCCGGTATGCTTCAAGCAGCAGTAATGGGCTTCTTAACTTACCAATTCCTGGAGTACCCAAGCATTTGGGGTGGTAATTGGNNTAGCCTACGGTGTTGAGGCTGCAGCTGTATTAATAGGCATTATACTGTATGTTACTGCTCGTGAATTAAATAAGAGGAGGCTCGGTATTGATATTTCAGTAACTTACACTGAAATACCGCCTGAGTAGTGTGATTTAAATAGTCAAGATTAAAACCCTTCTTTCAATTCCATTAAATTAATTAAGTAAAAATTATCACTATGGTTACTTAGGATATGGTGTTTCATATTTATATTATTTTTGATATCCATTAAGCTATCTAGTAATAGTAGGCAACCCAGAAAGTTATATAAACTCCTCCACAGTGAGTGTACTTGAGGTGAGTGAAATGAACGTACCAACTAAGAAAATCCCATTAGATACAGTTAAGGGAGCAGCAGCAAGGAAGGTGGTTAAGGGGATCAATGGCAAGAATGGACATGGTAGCGTAAGCTATATAGCATCAAACTCAAGAAATCCAGACAGCATTGTAGTAATATATGGTGTATTAACGCCACCAATAACGTATACTTATGATGAAGGAAATAGAATGTTTAAGGTAAACTAAGCCGCACCTTCCACTGCTGATCATTAAGCAACTATACTTAACTTAGTATTGAATTCAAAGTTATTTAAACATTAATTATATTTTTAACCGAAATCTATATTCAACTATATATCATTACACTCAATTATGGTAAAGTGCACTAAGTAAACTTTATTAAGGGGTATATTATTGCCTCATATAATGATTGATATTGCTAGCCTATCACCTGGTAGGAATCCGCCGGATGAATTGCGTGTTGTTGTTGAGATCCCGGCGGGTTCAAACGTTAAATATGAGTATGATAAGGAGAATAAAGTATTCATTGTTGATAGGGTGCTTTATACTGCAATGTCGTATCCATTCAACTACGGCTTCATACCTAGTACATTAACGGAGGATGGTGATCCACTTGATGCTGTGGTGATAAGTAGTGCACCGTTTTTACCAGGCACTATAGTTGATGTTAGGCCCGTTGGGGTTTTAAATATGGAGGATGAGAAGGGGCTTGATTATAAATTAATAACGGTGCCATTAAATAAGATTGATCCTAGGTTCTCAATGGTGAAGGATATAAAGGATTTACCTGATGTAATACTTTACCAGATAAGGCACTTCTTCGAGCATTATAAGGAGCTTGAACCAGGTAAGTGGACTAAGGTTAATGACTTCAAGGGTATTGAGGAGGCTAAGAGGCTTGTACTTAAGTACATTAAGGTTAAGCCGAATTTAATAAATGGTATAAGTCAGGTTCACTGATAAGAAATATTAATACCACAGGAGCCTTGGATTTAATGAACCTTAACCCAATTGTACTCGTTAGGTATGGGGAAATAGGGGTGAAGAGTAATAGGGTTAGGGCTAGGCTGGAGAATTTACTAATTAGGAATATTCAAGAATCCTTAAGCAGAGGAGGTGTATTAAACTATAGTATTAGTAAGGCTAGGGGTAGGATTCTGGTAACTGTACCTAAGGAGGACTTAATTAAAGCAGCCTTAATGGCTGCGAGGATTTTTGGTGTTGTGTCAACATCACCAGCCTACTCACTTAATTTCAGTAATATTAATGAAATAGTTATTGCCGCCTATGAACTATGGCGCAGCAGGGTGAATGGGAGGAAGTTTGCGGTTAGGGTTAGTAGAACTGGTAATCACCCATTCACTTCAATTGATGTAGCCAAGCGTGTGGGGGCAGTACTTTACCCCTTCTCAAATGGCGTTGATTTAGATAATCCAGAGGTGGAGTTATACGTGGAGATTAGGGATGATTATGCTTTCCTATTTGATGAAGTAATAGATGGGCCAGGCGGCTTACCGTTAGGTTCACAGGGAGGTAAGGTGCTTGCCCTAGTCTCCGGCGGCTTTGATTCACCTGTGGCTTATTGGCTAATGAGTAGGAGGGGGGCCTTGGTTGATGCATTATTCTGCAGTCTGGCTCCGCCGGTGGATGTTATGGGATTTATTAGGGTTATTAGGCACCTTTATGAGCATTGGGTGTTTGGGTACGACCCAGTAATCATGATTACCGACTGCACGCAATTGGTGGAAGCCATGAGGAGTTCAGTTAACAGCCACCTAATGAACACTGTCTTTAAGAAGTTCCTATATAAGTTAGCTGAATCAATAGCTGTGGAGGATAATTACATGGGTATAGTTACTGGTGAATCCCTCGGTCAAGTTAGTAGCCAAACCTTAAGTAACCTATACTCAGCATCAATAGGCATTAGCGTGCCTATATTCAGGCCCTTAATAGGTATGGATAAGGATGATATAATTAAGCTAGCTAAGAGGATAGGCACTTATGAGGAATCCGCGAAAATGATTGAACCCTGTTCAGTATTCTCCAGGAAGCCTAGGACAAGGTCAACACCAAGTAGGCTTGATGAGGAATTAAGCAAGGTAATTAACCTACTAAGCACGATTAAGGCAAGCATCATTAAGGTAAGGGCCAGTGAATTAAGCAATATTAATGAGCAATCATTATTAAGTAACTGGAGAATTAATATTACAAGCATTAACATGGGAGGCGCAGGTTCATGTAGATGAGGCACCTAAAGAAGTGCTCATAGCCTTGATTAATGCATTAGATTCAATGAACAATACCCAATGCAATATGCTTTAATTCTAAAATAGATGCAGAGAAGTGGTTATTCCGCCTTGAGGAGTGGTATTTCCTGCTTCATTGCCACCCTGCCTGTGGCTTACCACTACAGGTTAGGGTTGAGGTTCCCGCAGTATTCTTGAGTATGCTTAAGGCGGCATTATAATAAATGTGCATGATGTTAAACTGATGCTTTACCTTATTTTCTAATA
>NZ_DAXS01000068.1:90595-131287 GCF_002506515.1 Caldivirga sp. UBA161 | reverse complement strand
CTAAACATAATTGCGAAACCTTAAGTCCACTATTCCCGAATCTAATGTACTTCATACTTAAGCCCTCTTACCTAAACCTTATTAACTTATTACTTCGAAAGGAATAATAATTGGCTTAACAGAAGCCTAGGCTATGGATAAGGGAATAATAGTGATTGCGGTGGTTGTAATATTGGCTATGTCAATTTATGCAGTGGCTCAAGGGAATTATGAAAGCTACGTTAAGATAATTGGGGTTAATTACACTAGTCCAGTGGAGGTGGAGCAGCCCACTAACATCACGGTCCTAGTTGAGTACGCCCCTCCATGCCTCATAACAAGCCCAAACTCATGTATGTCAACAATAATGGTGGTGTTAAGTAATGGGTCATTAATACTTGGGAGTTTACCAATAGATACTGCGCCAGGTATACTTAAGTTCGTTTTTACAGTATCCTTAACGCATGTTGGTGTTAATAAATTAAACATAAGCCTCTATTATCTGCTTAATGGAACCTGGATCCTCGTTGATGAAAGGGCTATAAATATAACTGTTGAACCTCCGTTAACTACTAGGACATACACTGCCGCAGCATCAAATACTACATTAATAACTCCTGTTTTAATTAATAAGACAATTACTGTAACTGAAACATCAACCATAACTAAGACCATAACAACAGCCAGCACAGTAGTTAGTACGGTAAGCAGTACTGTCTACTTAACATCATATAGTACCTTATTAACAACTATTACATCAACTGTTACCGTTAATAGGGCTAATGTAGTGGGCTATAGCCAAATGGAATTAATTAACGTATCGCTAATTCTATCAGCAATCTCACTAATCCTAATAGCTGTGGCATTACTTGTACTAACTAGGTATTTGGCGGTTAGAAAATAAACTTACTTTCTACTTTAAAAGCGTAAAGCTCTTAGCTGATGGTGTTCTTACGGCTACTTAAGCAATAGCTTAGATTAAGGCTAAAGTGAACTATTAGTTAAAGGTTAAAAACACAGGGCAGTTAGGTCTTTAATATGTTCAGTCCACAGATGGCTGGATATGATCGGGCTATAACAATATTTAGCCCAGAAGGTGAATTATATCAGGTTAGGTACGCTGGCGAGGCAGTTAAGAGGGGTTGGGCTACAGTTGGCTTAAAGTGCTCCGATGGTGTTGTGCTTGCCGCTGAAAAAAGGAAGCTTGGCCCATTAATAGACCTTAATTCGGTGGAGAAGGTATACATGATTGATACTCATATTGGTGCAGCCTCAGCTGGTTTACTATCAGATGCCAGAATTCTAATAGATTATGCAAGGGAGCAAGCTCAAATATATAGGTTACTTTATGATGAGCAGGCTGATGTTGAGTACATAACTAAGAGAATTAGTGACCTTGAGCAGGCCTATACTCAACATGGTGGTGTTAGGCCCTTCGGTATAGCGTTAATAATAGGGGGTGTTGATAAGAATGGCCCCAGGCTTTACCAAACTGACCCAAGTGGAATATACTTCGGCTACTATGCAACAGCATTAGGAAGTGGCTCAACTCTTATTCTTGAGTACCTTGAGAAGAATTATAAGTACGAGATGGATATTAACTCTTGCATTAAATTAACTATAAAGTCACTGAGCCTAGTGGCTGAGAGCCTTGAAGCTGATAGGTTTGAGATTGGTGTTATTGATATCAAGACTAAGTACTTCAGGAAACTGACCATGGGTGAATTAAGTAAATTAATTGAGGAGGCTAAGAGTGAGGGGCTTCCGCAGAAACCAAGCGCGTAATCTTATTAAAGTATTTTGAATTAAGGCTAAGTAATCAATGATTAACAGGAGTCATTTTAAAGAATTAGTGGATAAGGCATTAGATAAGTTAGGTGAGCTAGAAACCTTAGTTAAGGTTAATTCAAATAAGGTGATTATATTAGGTGACCTGCATGGTGACTTAGATTCATTAGAGAGGATTATTAATGATTACCCACCCAATGAATGGCTTTACATTGGTTTAGGGGATTATGTAGATAGGGGCGAGTATCAGGTTGAAACCCTTGAGGGTGTCCTCAAGTTATTCCTACAGGGAAGCATGATACCGTTGAGGGGTAATCATGAGTCATATATTATGAATGAAGCCTATGGTTTTATGGATGAGGCATTACCATTACTTGGCCAAGGGCTACTATACACTGTAATGCATGAGTTGTTCCCAGCATTACCCTACGCGGCATTACTTAACAACAGGATTCTACTACTGCATGGTGGCTTAGCTAAAGGCTTAGAGACCATTGATGACATACTTAAGTTAAGTAAACATGATGATGAACCAAGTAACCCAGTGGCATTTCAAATCCTTTGGAATGACCCAAGTGATGAGGTTAAGGGATTCGTAGATAGCCCCAGGGGGATCGGAGCCTACTTATTTGGCCCTGATGTAACAATGGATTTCATTAAGAGAAATAACATAGATCTCATAGTGAGGGGGCACAGTTACATAACTGAAGGATACTGGAAGTTCCATAATGGTAAGGTAATATCATTATTCACGTCATCCTCAGGCCCCTACAGTTTAAGTAAACCTAAGGTAATGCTCCTCTCAGGGAATGAGCTTAAGGTAGTTGATGTTAAGAGCAGGAGGATTGTTGATGCCATTACCCTTAGTTAAGCATAAACTAATTAACTTAAGTAAAGTAATGTGATTTAAGTAATCCCATTATTAGAATATATCCTCAATTTCATTAATCCATCCTGAAGCCTCCTTAGCGTAGTAGGTTATTATTATGTTTGCTCCAGCCCTCTTAATAGATATTAATGATTCCAACACAGCCATCTTCTCATTAAGCCAACCATTTAAGGCTGCAGCCTTAATCATAGAGTACTCGCCACTTACTTGATACGCAGCTAAGGGCACTTCAGGGAAGTTTTGTTTAACCAACCTGATAACATCTAGGTAAGGCATTGCAGGCTTAACCATAACTATGTCGGCTCCCTCCTCAAGATCCATTGAAACCTCCTTAATAGCCTCATAGGCATTCCTAGGATCCATCTGGTAACTACGCCTATCACCAAACTTAGGTGCACTATCTGCAGCCTCCCTGAATGGACCATAGAATGTGCTTGAATACTTGGAGCTGTAACTCATTATTATTGTATCAGTGAACCCATTATTATCAAGGGCCTCCCTTATGGCCTTAACCTGCCCATCCATCATACCTGAGGGGGCTACTACATCAGCCCCAGCTTCAGCGTAATTAACCGCAACCTTAGCGTAAATGCTTATGGTTGCATCATTATTAATAACATACTTAGGCTGGTTAGCTGCTTGAAGAGTTTGAACCGGGTCCCTATATTCAACAACGCCACAGTGCCCATGATCAGTATAGTCACATAGGCATACATCAGTCATAAGTATTATTGAGTTCCCGAAATTCTCCCTAAGCATTCTCAACGCCTTAGGTACAGGCCCATTCTTGTTATAAGCTAAGGAGCCTAAGGGGTCCTTATTCTTAGTAACACCAAAAAGCAGGAATGCCCTTACCCCTGATTCCACGGCATTCTCAATAGCTTTAATTAATTCATCACCAATAGGGTACCTGTACTGGCCAGGCATTGAGTTTATCTGTTCTATAGAGCCCTCATCCTTAACGAAAACCGGTAAAACCAAGTTACTGGGTAAGAGTGAGGTTTCGGAAACCATGTTCCTAATTATCCTACTACTCCTTAATCTTCTTGGCCTCGTGATTGGGAACCTATAATACATTACTCATGAGATTCAGCCTGGGGATAAATACCTTTTCCACTTAAGGATTAGCATTCACTTTACCATAAAATGGAATGTTCAAAGGATTCACCCTTCAATTACTGCGCATACTTTATTTACCGTAAAATTATTTATTAATTAAACTGGAGGTTAGAAAAAAGAGCTTCAGTTAAGTGTTTTAGGGTGAATTAGCATGAGGTTAATGTCATGGAATGTTAACGGTATTAGGAGCGCATTAAGAAAGGGGGCATTAAGAGTGGTTAATGACTTTGATATTGTTCTGCTTCAGGAAATTAGGTCAAGTGACTTACCCCTGGATCTACTATCAATGGATTTCAATGTTTACGGGTTCCCAGCGGTGAGGAAAGGGTACAGTGGTGTATTGACGTTAAGTAGGGTTAAGCCAATTAACGTGATTAGGGGGATTGGGGTAAAGGACTTTGATGATGAGGGTAGGGTAATTTCAATTGAGTTACCTGACTTCTACGTAATAAACGTCTACTTCCCGAGGGCTGGTGATAACCTTAGTAGGCTCTCATTTAAGTTAGCCTTCAATAGGAGTATTGAGAAATTCGCACTAGATTTAAGGTTGAGGAAGCCAGTGGTTATTTGCGGTGACTTTAATGCTGTTTACGCCAGGCAGGATTCAAGCTTTTGGAATGAGAATCACCCAGGCTTAACGCCGCTGGAGAGGCAATGGTTAAGCGAATTCATTGGTAAAGGCTTCACTGACACCTTTAGGTTAATTCACCCTAATGAAGTTAAGTACTCGTGGAGGAGCTACAGGGATAAGAGTAAGGCAATGAGGATTGATTATTGCCTTGCTTCAAGTGAATTAACCAATAGGGTGGTTGATGCCGATATCCTTAATAACGTTGAGGGTTCGGATCACAGCCCAGTTCTCCTTGTGATTAATCCATAGAGTAGGCGTTATTTCATTTAATGTTTTTAAATATGCCCTAATTTAGAGTAAGGCTTAAAACATTAGACTTAGAGCTAGGTTTAATGCCTATTCAATACAATCCACCTGAGGATGGGGAACCCATAGTAATTAGGAACGCCGTGTTTGAGAAGGTTCCAAATAAGCCCATAGTACTCTACATACTTGGTGATGGAATAGGGCCTGAGATAGTTAGTGTTGCCATGGAGGTTGCCGATAAGGCGGTTGAATTAGCCTATGGCTCATCAAGGCAAATAAAGTGGATGGAGGTTTACGCCGGTGAGAAGGCTGAGAAGCTTACTGGTAATAGATTACCTCAGGAAACCATTGATGCCCTTCAGAAGTATAGGGTAGTGCTGAAGGGCCCATTGGAAACACCAGTCGGTGGTGGTTGGAGGTCAATAAACGTGGCTATTAGACTCCTACTGGATACTTACGCTAATGTTAGGCCTATTAAGTATGTTCAAGGTATTGAATCACCACTGAAGAATCCTGAGAGGATTGATTGGGTTATTGTGAGGGAAAACACTGATGACTTATATAAGGGGCTTGAGTGGACTTGGGATAGCCCTGAGGCGGCTAAGTTAAGGAAATTCCTTAGGGAGGAACTTAAGGTTGAGGTTGATGAGGATTGCGGCATTGGTATTAAGCCAATAAGCCGTTGGAGGACACAGAGAGTTGCCAGGTTTGCTTACAGGTTTGCGTTAAATAATAGGAGGAGATCAGTGACAATAATGCATAAGGGTAATGTAATGAAGTACACTGAGGGTGCATTCAGGGAGTGGGCTTATGAAGTTGCCTTAAAGGAGTTTAGGGACTATGTGGTAACTGAGGATGAGGTTAATAAGCTCTACAATGGTAAGGTACCGGCTGGGAAGATACTTGTTAATGATAGGATGGCTGATAACATGTTTGCTCAACTGGTTACTAGGCCTGAATCTTATGATGTAGTCTTAGCCCCAAATGTTAACGGTGACTACATAAGTGAATTGGCAGCCTCACTAATGGGTAATGTAGGTATGATTGGTGCAGCTAACGTGGGTGATACAGCGGTTATGGTTGAGGCAATGCATGGTACAGCCCCCAAGTACGCGGGTAAGAATGTAGCTAACCCAACCAGTGAAATTAGGGCTATTGAACTTCTCCTAAGGTTCATGAATTGGACCGAGGCAGCTAATTTACTTGATAAGGCTATTACTGAGGCTATAAGGCAAAGGAAGGTTACGCAGGATATCGCTAGATACATGGGTATTACACCACTTGGTACTAAGGAGTATGGTAAGGCGTTAATTGAAATCATGGAAACCATTAAGTGAGCGCCGTTAATCAAGTTCCTATTAAATCTTAATTAAAATCTATAAATTCATCATTTAACTTAATCCATTCATTTAAAATTGCCGTAATTAAATTCTCCTTAACATTGCCAAGCATTTTAGATAATTCATGGAGTGAATTTAAGTCATTATTTATGGATAGTAGGCTTAACCTATATACATACTCATAGAGTAAGGAGCTTAATAACCTAGATTTAATAAGTTCAGCGCCATAACCATTTAATAAATCATCAGGTATTGTTGGATTAAACGTTAAGTAATTAACCTGAATATCATCAAATGAGCCATAATTATAGATATAGATTCTCGTTAATTCAGCTAGTAATGCATTATAGTAATTAGACCTAGGAGGCAGGCTAGTGATTATTTCACTTAGCGTACTCTTCAATAGCTGAGGATTCATAGCCAGCACCCTCCTTGATACCTCAAATATGAGGCGTATGGGGTAATTTACCTTATATTTATTAATGAGGGAAGTAATGAAGATTACAGCCATTGCATCGCTCTTACTGGTTACGTTCAAATATTCAACAAGCGTATTGGGTAATACTGACATGTAAAGCATTAATGAGTTAATAATGCTTCTCCTTATTAAGCCCTGCGCCTTCTTATATAAGTAATGCCTAACCATTCCCCTAGTGATCTTTACAGTATGCTTTAACGTATAAATCATTTTACTATACGGTAGGCTACTGTGGTTAGTGACCTTGCTATACCATTCTGCAACATCATCCTTATATCTATACTCATAGTTCTTAATTAAATTAACCATTCCTTCAGCCTTCTTAACTAAGTAAGTTGGGTTAATTACTGATATTAATGAGACGTATCTTAAATTCCCAATGATCTTACTTACCTCCTCACCCTTTACATTACTGGATAGATTACTAATGAGTATTCTCCTGAAATGTGCATCATTAACTAGTGATGTTAATGGTATTGAGCAAGTAATGTAATGATTAGCTAATAAACTTGAACCTATGTATAAATCAAGGAATAGTGATGGGGCATACATGTATAGTATTACTTGTGAAGGATTATTATCCTCCATAGCTACTACACACCTACACGCTTATAACATTTATTTAATATAGGGTATGTTACTTAGCAGCATTACCCTACATAGTTTAGGGCTAAGTTATACAAAATAACTACTACTTAATGATTGCTTTAATTTACGATATAGTTAATGAAATTGAAAACGAGTTAGTGATACCTATAATGAATGATGTATTCAAGGTCCTAAGCATTATTGGGGGATTAGCACTATGGCTAATGGTAATAAGTGTACTAATTAAGGCAATTGAGAGTAAACTGGGTCCAACAGGATGGGCCAGGGCAGCGGCATTATGGGATTTATTCAGTAACTTTAAATGGTTCATAGTAACAATAATAGGCTTATACGTGACAATCTACTCACTTGCCTTAATAGCCAATTACGTGAGTGGATCAAGTATCGTTAATCCAGTGAGCTTCGCCAGTGAACTACTCTACAGGGTGTTTTTCAGTCCATTTATTGAGATCTGGAAAAGTATAGCACCATGATTAGTGAAATTCTACTAATTATGATCATTGAATCATTACTAATTACGGTTTATAGAGTATGGAGGAATGATTACCAGCATATTTTAAATGACATAATTTTACTCATAGGCATAGTATTATTATCCCTTACAATAATTAACTTATTCAATAGCAGTAATTTAAACACAATAGTGAGGTTAGAGGAGTATTGGGGCTTGATAATGAATTCAACAGCTAAGGTAATGATTACTAAGAGCATTATATTAATGGTATTGAACATTTTAGGTTTATTCATATACAATGTTGAATTAGGATACATCTTAAGTAATATTGGGTTAAATCTAGTTTTTGGGAGACTAATAGACCTAGCCTCAGAGGTACTGTATATAGTCTTCTCCTACTCTCAATTAATGTATATAATTTACCACATGATTCATGTAATATGGATCATTGCCAAGGCATTTGAACCAGTAATTACATTACTTGCACCATTAGTGATTATTAGGGGCATTAGGCCATTAATAGTACCATTAATTGCAGTTGGCTTATCTCTAATGATGATTCCAGTATACGCTTCATCCCAATTAGGGTACAGTAACGCGAACTTAATTAACCTACTCATGCTAGTTAATAGGACACTTAACTTATTGAATTACAGTAATGGTATTCATATATATGTACTTAATTCACAATACGCCTTAATCACTGGAAGCTTATGTGGCGCAGGGTTTATATCGTATGGTGAATCAATAATGATTGCTGGGAATCATGGGAATCAATCAGGATGCTTAGTAACATTGAATTCCACATACATAGCCTGGATTAAGGTCCCAGCAATTATTACAGTAGGCACTGAATATGAATCAGTAATCCCGGTTACTTACATTAATGTGAATCCAATAGTTAATGAATTAATTATTAATAATAAGGTAAGCGCACTTTGGAGTTGGGTAAGGAAACCTTCAACCTGGTTAGCCACAAGTAATAATTATGCCTTAACGTTGCATTTTAATCAGACAATCATTAATAATTCAACGATAGTACTCTGGGCGTATGCAAGTAAGGTTAGTGTTCACTTAGATAAGGTAGGTAATTGCAGTGAAGAGGTATTAGGCATTAATGGTGATGTTATTAATAGGGAATTAATCTCACGGTTCGATGAATTTGAGGAATACGCGTTAAACTACTATAATTCATCGTTAATATACGGTATGGTTTGGTTAAGGAATGAAAGCCTATTTAACCCAATAAGCCCTAATCCCCCAGCGGATTTAAGGCAGTACTTAGTTAATATAACTTGTAGGGGTAATGGGACAGCAGGAGGTAGTATTACCATTGTGGGTTCTAGATTAAGCACATGGGGTTATGAGGGTAACCTAATAGCTTACACTAGCAACCTATACGCATACTTTAAAAGCATGAATAATAACTTTCATGGATCATTACTTGATAAATTCATGGTGATTCCAAGTGCATTGGCATGGTTAATGTACCCATTATCGGTGGTGGGGTTACTTGAAGCATTACTGGTGCTTACAGGTGAATTAACCCCCTTAAATACACCAATAATGAGACTAACCAGTGAATTAAGGAATCTCGTATTCCTAATAAGTAACCAATCCCCCAGATCACTAATACTTAGCCTAATCAGGATTAAGCAAGGTAAGGGTAGGGCTACAGACCTAAGCAGTATTATTAAGGGGAATTACCATTACTCAGCTAATAGGCAGGGAATGCGTAGATTACTAGCCCCTTATATTAGGCAAAACTACTTAAACCACTTAAGTAATCATGGCTTATTCGGTATTTATCTTAAGTCAAGGAATAATCCATACTTATCAAGCCTATTAAGAGAAGCATCAGGCAGTAGGCATAGGCCAGGATTAATAAGTAGTATCAAGATTAGGCACCTATTAGCCAGACCCCTTGGCCCACCTGAATTAGCAGGCAATATACTGCTTGGAGGTAGGTGGAACCAATGGATGGAGTCAAGGGAATTCTTGATGGAGAGGCTTATTAAAAACGAGGTGCTTATCTTCAAACTTTATGAGAGGGGATTATTAAGTAATCGGGAGGCTCAGAGGAGGATTAGGTACTGGTTCTTCAGGAGTATTATGGAGTATAGGAGTAGGCTGAGGCTTACTGCTAGTGGAAGGGGTGCTCTCATGGCATTAACCTACTTAACCCATGGCCACTCCAAGGATATCATACCCAGGTTATTGGAGTCTAATAATGAAGTAAAATTGAGTAGGGGGCTTAGGATTAATAAGAGTGATAAATTAACGGCATTCACATTACTATCACTAGCTATGAATCCTGATGCTAAGGCAATAGTGGCATTAGTTAAGTCCGGTATCCTAAGTGTAGATAAGGGTAAATTAATGGAATTAATGGGCCTGTATAGGGAATTAACATCACCATGGATTATTAATCATGTTAAAAATGTGGTTGAGGAATTGCAGAAGTTGAAAGTATCAGCAGAAACTTATAGAATAATCATGGGTAATGTTAGGAAAATATTAGCTGTCCAGGAAAATTTAATTAAGCAATACGTAAGGTTAAATGCGGGGAATATAAGATTTAAGTACAGTAACTTAAATGGATCAACACCATTAAGGGGTTTAATTAAAGCTAAGAATATAAGTAACCTAGCCGTTTACCTACTAAGAGATTCAACAAACATACACTCAGTATACATGAACCATCTAAGGAATTTAAGCGCAGGCGTAATTAACATTAGGCGTAGAAGCACATTAGTGGGCATTATAATGGAATACGCATTTAGTAAAGGTAACGTGGACTTAGCCCTAATCTCCACGAGCCTAGGACTCCATCCCGTAACATTAATTAAGGAAATGCTTATGATTCTTGATCCATCAACTGCCATGAATACTGTTAGGAGTATTATTAGGCAAAGTATTCTAGATGAGGATTTAAAGAGGGAATTAACGGCAGCATTAACCCTTAATCCAAATTCCATAGCATATAGAAGGCTATATGAACGCTACTTAATAAGAATGGCTAGGTTCTATGATGGTTCTATTAACGCTAGCGATAAGGTATGGTTAAGTGGCTTAATGAATCAACTTGACCATATGGTTGCCTTATTCGCCGATTCCTATATTAGAAGAAACATTGGGAGTGTGAAGTTTAATGCGGCATTAAAGCTAAGTAAAGCAAACGCCATAAGGAGCGTAATGAAGTTAAGCATTTATAATGAAACCGAGTACTCCACACTACTAAGCATTACTAGGATTAGGAGGAGTATTAGGTTCACTGGGGGTAAATATTTAAGTAGTATTAAGCGTAGTTAAGTTAGTGATGAGCAACGGATAAGGCCTATTGGTGGGCCTTACCTAGCTGAGGACCTAATTGATGATGGTCCATAGCGCTGATGCTTATGTTCAAGATGCATTATGTAAAATCAAGAGTAACCCTACATTCTTAAAGGAGCCGGCAATGCTTAAATATAGAATCAAGAGAATTAGGGTTTATGAACATTAGTAAGGGTAATGTAGTTTCACCTCACGTGGAACATGAGAAGAGGGGGCCAAGTAAGGTTAAGTTCTTCATAATTACCGTAAGCACATCAAGATATGAGTTAATGAAGGCTGGTAAACAGTATAAGGATGAGTCAGGTGACTTAGCCTCAGCAAAGATAATTAACTCCGGCCACTCAGTGGTGGGTAGGTTATTGATTAGTGATGATGAAGGTATGATTAAGAATTCACTGAGTGAATTACTTCATAGGGATGATGTGGATGCCATAATCCTAATAGGTGGTACAGGCTTAGCTAAGAGTGATGTGACTATTGAGTCTGTGAAGCCATTATTCAGTAAGGAGATTGAAGGCTTTGGGGAATTATTTAGGTTCATTAGTTATCAGAGAATAGGGGCATCAGCAATGTTAAGTAGGGCAACTGCAGGAATTATTAATGATAAGCTAGTTGTTTGCCTACCTGGATCACCTGATGCTGTTGAAACCGGGCTTAGCCTAATTATTGACCAAGTATCACACATACTATACATAACGCGTTTAAGCCGTTAAACCACCCCTTACAAGTAACAACTGAAAGCCTCGCCCTTTAGGGCGGGGAGGAGGTCAGCGGTGGCGGTTGCCATCTAATAGAATAATAGTTTTAAATGCATGAATAGGGAATATTCGAAAATGCCTAAACTACCTGCCCGTGTTAAGAGGATTATGATTATAATAGGTGTAGCTGTTATTGTAACTGCAGGAGTGTTACTATACTTATCCCACATGTACTTGTCATTATCTAGTAGGCATAATGCAACGACATTATGCTTAGAATTCATAAATACTTTAACTGAAGTGAATTGGATTAATAAATCAAGTATAGTGAGTATGGTTAATAACTACACTAAGGCGTATCACGTATCAATGAAGGTAACTGCATACTCCTTAAATGGAACCCTACTATTCACATATGGTTCATATATACCACCAATACTTAATGGGGGTCAATCATCCCCATCCATTATTAGTAGCAGCCAAGTATCCATACTTAATTACGGCGTGTGTCAGTATTATGGTAAGGGCCTCATATGGGAGGTTCAGATTGGGACATTACCTGAAGCCCTATACTTATTTGTAATCGGCCTAACCTTAATCTTCATTGGTTTAGCGCTAGTGGCTATTGGTGCTTAATTAAGGTATGCTATTCCCAAGCCTTTAATAGTATTAACATAGAAAGGTTTAATATTCAGTAATACTAGGCGAGTTTAATGCTGGGCTTAGCATTAGCGATATTAACATTGGGATTACTGAAGGCACCAGTAATCTACCTATATAGTGGAGGTAATTACCTATTAGCGGTTGTAGTAAATTTCACATCAACTAGCCAATATTCACAGGTTTATGTTGTTAATAGCTCCGGTTGGTTCAAAGTTAACGCAATACCCGGTAATGGGCAGGGTGTATTGGTAACTAATACGTACCAGTATGGTGATCAAGTGTATTTATTGGGCTTCAGTAGCAGTGGCCCATTATTAATTAGGCTTAGGCTTGGAAATAATTACGTAACAGACATAACTAATTTATCAAGGTACTTACCAGTCAGCCTACAGCCCTATGCCTTAACCGTATTAAATGATACAGTGTACGTGTTTGGGATAATGAATGGTTATGCATCAGCCTTCCTAATAAACCTAAGTAAGGGAAGTATAGTTAACTTAACTGGTATATTTAAGGGTGTTTGGTCATCATCAACGCCCATATCAGCTGCAATGCAGGGTGGTTCACTACTCATTTTAGCAATGTCAAGTAACCTAACTCCGCTTTTAGGCCTACTTAATGGTAATGAGGTAAGAACAGTAAACATGCCTCAAATTAAGGGTTTACCGCTTGGCTTATTTCAATTCAATAATGAGGCTCTAATACCAATAATGACTGTTAAGCAATCCTCATCAACCATACCAGTCATGTACTTATCTGGAGTGGATAATACCTACACAATGGGTACTTCGCTCCTCTACTACGATAATGGTACATTACTCAATTTTACTAACTGCATAAATCCAAGTGCAGTAATATTTGATGTCTACTGGGTTAATGCTACTACTGCATTGCTTGGAGGAGGTATTGTTAATGATGCCACCTGGGAACCATACTTATCAATACTTAACATTAATCACTGTAAGTCAACCATAATACCGGTGGGATTAAGCGGCGCTATTTTTGCCGTATTAGGTAATTGGATTGGTGGTGGGTTAAACGTTGTTTACAATATTACAACATTATTAGGTGAGCCTTTCGTGATGAGGATTAATTACACAATGAGTATCAGTAACCCCACACTTCAAGCAATACCCAGTGTTCAATTCAGCTTAATTAGGGGGAGTGCGGTAACAATTAGTGAGGTGGTGATGGCTGTTGTGTTGGTCATTGGGTTAACTATATTAATACTACTCATGTTCAAAACTAAAGCTATTTGAATGAAGTGAGTTTTATAAGTTAATTAACTATAGGCCCGTGTGGCTAGGGTACCATTATTTGTGGAATTTAATGATAAGAGGGTGCTGGTTATTGGCGGCGGCTACGTTGGCACAAGGAGGGCTCTTAAATTCTCTGAGGCAGGTGCCTATGTAACTGTTATAGCACTTAAACCATCAAGTGAACTTATTAAGGCTAATTCAACAAGTAGCATTGATTTAATAATAGCTGATGCAGGAATGTTTGACTACAGCAGGATAATAAGGGTCATTAACCTATTGGTTTACGCAATACCAACTAATACTGAGCTTAAGAATAGGCTTAGGGAAATGATTAGGGGTGAACGTGTACTCTTCAATGATACAACTAATGCCAATGAAACAGAAGTCGTAGTTCCCTTCGAGGGTGAGGTTAATGGGGTAAGATTCGCAGTGACGACGGAGGGTAAGAGTGGTGTTGCAGCATCAATAGTTAGGGATTACCTTCAGGCTGAGTTAGCTAAAAGTGACCTTCACCCATTAATAAACGCTTGGTATGAGGCTAAGGAGTTAATAAAGAAGAGGGTTAATGACCCACATATTAGAATGAGCATATACTTTGAGCTTAAGTATGATGAGAACTTCATTGAACTAGCCAGGAAAGGGGATATGGGTAATGTGGTTAAGTACGTTAATGAGGTGATTAAGAATCATGGGTATTGACGATTACTTGAATAAGATAAGGGCTTTAACACTTAACCATAAGAGGGTTAGCACAATCACGTTATCTGAAACATACCTAAACAGTGATGAAATCTACGGTAAATTAATGAATTATTACAATGAAGTATTCCTACTTCAGACATGCAATAGGGTTGAGGTTTACATATATGGTGATGATGATTCAGCCGTAGAGGATGTGTATAGGGTTAAGGGCACTATTAACTATGTGGATAAGTTAACGGGAATTGATGCTGTACGCCACATATTCAGGGTTGCCGCTGGCCTTGAATCAGCTGCAGTGGGGGAGTCTGAGATACTGGGTCAGGTTGAGGATGCATTCAATGATGCTAGGAGGAGGGGAGCATTAGGTGGCTTACTGGGTTTCACTATTGAGAGGGCTATTAGGACTGGAAAGGAGATCAGGAGTAGGTTCCCGGAAATCTCAATAGGGTTAGCGAGCATAGGTTCACTGGTGGCTGAGTATGTGCATAGGGTTAGGGGGCTTAACTCAAGGATCACTGTTGTTGGGGCGGGTTCCATTGGGTCAGACATAGTTAGGAGACTTGCTGAAAAAGGGTTCAGAAACATAACGGTGGTTAATAGGACCCTTGATAAAGCTAAGGCTGTGGCGTTAAGGTACAGATTAAGGTACGCTTCTATTGATTCACTGAGAAGCATTATAAGAGATAGTGATGTAGTGATCTTTGCCACATCCGCAATGAATCCCCTACTACATAGGAGAGATGTGGAGGAATTAAGCAGTAAACCAATCATAATTGATGTTGGGGTACCTAGGAATGTTGATCCAGAAATCCCTGGCGTGGTTTCAATAGATGAATTAAAGAACCTGGAAAATGAAATTAGGGAGGGTAAGAAGAAGGCTTTAGATGAGGCAAGTAGGTTAATTGAACTTAGGCTCATTGAGTACAGGAGGTTATTCGCAAGGAGGGTTATAGAAGGTATGATGGGTGAATTAACTAAATGGGGGTTAAGTGTTGGGGAGGGTGAGGTTAAGAGGGCTGTTAAGGCTGGTTTAATAAGAAGTGAGGAGAATGGTGCAGCATTAGCCGTAAAATCCACAGCCAAGAAGGTTATGCTACCCCTCCTCATGTACTTAAAGGAATTGGCGGAGGAGGGTAAGTTTGATGAAGCATTAACAATAATAAGTGGGATTAGGGCTAAGCTTAATGAAGACGGCAAGTAGACTTGAGGCAGGGATAGATGAGGCTGGACGAGGCCCAGTAATAGGGCCAATGGTAATAGCAATAGTAGGTTGGAGTAACTCAGAGGCTGAAGGCATAGGGGTTAAGGACTCTAAGCAATTAACCCCAAGTGGAAGAAGTAGATTATATAAGCTAATAGTAAGTAAAGCACCGTGCGTTAAACATATTGTTATTGAACCCGGTGAAATAGATGAGTACGTTAATAGAGGATTATTGAATGAACTTGAGGCCATTAAGATGAGTGAGCTTATTAAAGCGTGTAGTGGAGCCACTAGGGTTTACGTGGATTCACCTGACCCTGACCCAAGTAGGTTTAGGGGATTCATTAATGCTAAGGATGTTGAGTTAATAGTCCTTAATCACGCTGATGAATCAATACCATTAGTGTCAGCAGCCAGCATAGTGGCTAAGGTAATTAGGGATACTATAATAAGTAGGCTTAAGGAAACCTACGGGGACTTTGGGAGCGGTTACCCAAGTGATCCAAGGACTATAGATGCCTTAAGGAGGTGGGTTAATGGTGGTTCTCTACCCCCAATAGTTAGGAGAAGTTGGAGGACTGTTAGGAGAATGATCAATGGTAAGTTATTCTAGTGCTTAACATAATGTTAATCAGCATCAGGAATCAACCTAAATTCTAGGAAACCTCAAGAGGTAGGCTAATACTGATGCTGCCACTGGGATGGCTAAATTATCTTCACCACTATAGGATTCAACAACACCAAGAACTATGCCCACTAGGTAGAGCCAGGTTAAGTAATTAAGCCCCACCAATATACCCACCACCAGTGAGAATACCAAGGCCCCCATTACAATACCCTCAATGGTTGTGTTACTGTAAGGCATCCTAATTCTACCAATGAGGGAGCCAAATAATGCGCTGAACGTATCATAGAACATTAACGCTAACACTCCGTAGTACGCATATGTATTAACTATTACGTAGGATGCGTAAACACCAACCATACCCATTAAAACCCCCAAGTACCCCCACTTCCTCTCATAATCCCTCTCAACACTCTTGATAAATTCACTGAAGGTGTCCTCAAGCTTATCCATCGATGCTAGTAATTCCTTAACAGCAGTCATGTTTAACATCTCAGCAACCCTCAGTATATTTAACCTAACGTTATTCCTAGCATCCTCAAGGGTACTTCTAATAACCACTGATATTAAAGGCCTCTTAACCTGATATATGTATAGGAATGATGACCCTATCAACAGTATTGTGTAGTATATCTCAACGTATGGTTCCTCAAGCCCCACCACTAATGGTATTATTAATAAAATGGATAATAGTAAATGAACAAGCTTCCTATAAAGCAGTGCCTTAACCCTATTCATCCTGCTTAAGTTCTGAACCAATTAAAATCACCTCAATTGGTTCACTATCCCTGGCTTTATTAATAAGATCCCTATCTAAGTCCTTAGCCGCCTTATTAGCAAGAAGCATAATGGTGGCGTCGTCCATGTGCCCACTCCTCCTAACTATAATCCTCCTCTCATCAGTAAGCCTTAACCCACTTAATCCTAACCCAACTACAATGTCCATGCTTGAACCAGCCACAATAATCATTAAAACCAATGAATAACCACTAGTTACCAGTTTCTTAAAGCTATTATCCAAGTCTGAGGCAGCCTTATCGGCGCAGCAGGCTATTATGCAGTCGCCCCTCTCAGTAATATAATTATCCTTAGTAACCTCAATAGTGTTCCTATGAGTCGCCCTCACGTTACCATGCCCCCTGGCCCAAATCACATCAATAATCATGCCCACCACCGGTCCTCTGGGAAAAGCTTTTAAATAACCTATTCTGCTTAATGGTTTGTGAAGAGATGCATAGTAGTAATTGTGCTTCTTACTATGCTTGCAGGGGTTACATTATTGACTTATGCATTAACAATAACTAAGTTCGGATTAGTGAACGCATATTTAATAACAGACCCCAGCTCCTTCCAAGCCCTCCTCATGAATAGTAATGGTAAGTACCTCCTCATAATATACGCTGATTCACAATGCCCCGCCTGCAATTACCTTAAATCCTACGTGCTAAGTAACTACACGATTGCTAACTATGTTCAGAACCATTATGTGACAGCTTACGTTGACTTAGATTATCAATCAGCAATTCCATTAACTAGCATTAACGTTATGGTTAATGGAACCGTTTATCTAGTTGAACCTATCAGTAACGAGGTGAGCGTAAGGGTGTATAGGGCTAATACTACTCAAGTAGTACCATTCTCTGTTCAAGCAACCCCAACGTTATTAGTAGCTTACGATGATGATGGTGCATTAGTCATTAAAGAGATAATACTTGGCGCCTACCCACCTCAGATATTCATGGATATTTTATCACTAGTTCACACTAATGTAATGGAATCTTCATTACAGGAGCAGAATACAGCATCATTCACCAGCATATCTGCACTAGCCTTATCCTACGCGGCTGGCCTTGGTTCGGCAATAATGCCCTGTGCGTTACCAGCCTTAGTATCCATTGCATTAATGGCCCTTAACAGGAAGATAAACCCAATAGCCCTATTCGGAGGCTTCCTAATATTCTACATAACCTTAGGTTCATTGCTTAGTTTAATTGGGCTTAGTGGCATAACTAGGTCAGCACTATACATGGCCTCCTCAATAATATTAATCCTAATGGGGCTAATATTCCTCATACCACCCCTATACAGGGGCTTCATAACCCTCACATCTAGGGTTCAAAATATGGGAGGTAGAGTGAAGCCTGGTGGGTTTTTAGCTGATTTATCAATGGGCTTAATATTGACGGGACTATGGTTACCCTGCATTGGTCCAATCTTTGCAGGCGTAGCCTTAGGCTCAATACTAGCCTCACAGTTAACCCACAATATAGTAATGGGTATCTTAACTACGACAGCCTTTTCACTGGGCTTCGTAACAATGGCATCAATAGTATTAGCCTTAGCTAACCTAGGTAGGAGGAATATTAGTAAGGTAGCCTCAGTAGGATCATTGATTGAGAAGGCCGCTGGAGCTGCAATGGTGATTCTTGGTGTTTACCTACTCATAGAGGCATTATACTAGCCTTGCTCCTAGGGTTTCCACCAAAAGAATAAGGAAGCCTCACCATTTATGGTGGTTTTCTTTAATGTCCAGCATAATAATGGTATTGCTCTATCCTCCTAAATCCGCATGCCGAGGCTTAAGTTTATGCATATACTTTAAGCCTTCTACAGTGAAGTGAATGAATGCAGGTTACTGCATTAATTATGTCTGGGGGTAGGGGGAGTAGATTGGGTAATGTTGATAAGGGTTCATTAAACATATGTGGTAAACCAATGATTAAGTGGGTGCTGGATAACTTAATCAATGCCGGTATTGAGAAGATAATAGTAGCTGTATCAATACGTAACTATGATACATTGAGAATACTTAAGGAGGTTCATAGTGATGTATACATTAGTAGTGGTGTTGATTATGTTACTGACCTTTCCTTCGCGCTTAAGTTAATTAGGTTGAGGCCACTGCTAGTAATGCCTGTTGATACTCCATTAATAACTCCAGATATAATATTGGACTTCATTAATAAGGGTATTGAATTAAGTAAGCCAGTAGTGAATATGACTGGTAGGCGTGGTTACGTAGGGGTCACGCTCTTTAATGAATCCATGGGTGAATGGGTTGATGTAAACTATGACTCACCACTGGTCATGGATATTGATACACCTCATGATGTCAATACAGCTAATCAACTATGCCTTAGATTACGTGATAAATGAAAGGCAAACTTCTAAGCCAGCTTGGGAGTATCATTTTAAAGTTAGTAATCACACCCTATTCAGTAGTCCCCATCAAGGTGTAACTCCAAGCCCTCCACCCAAAAGACGGGGAAGAGGTCAGCTTACCTAACTAGCTTATATATGGGTGAAACTTTAAGGTTCAGGCCTGAGTACTTCTAGTGAAGGTTCTACTTGGAACACCACCGAGGGCTACACCAAGGCCTTGGATCAGCTTCATTAACGTTATTAATGTACCAGTCATAGTAAGTGCCTTTGAGTTACTTAAGGTTAAGCCTCCCACCGATGCACCATTACACTCGCTGCTTCAGCATAGTGGGGAAATATGGGTTGATTCAGGGGGTTACCAATTCTTAAGTAGAGGCATTGAGATAGGTATTAATGATGTGGCTAAGGTGTATTCACGCTTTTGGGATGCCTCAACTTACTTAGCTCTCGATTACCCGCCATTACCAAGTGATGACGCTAATACTGCATCTAGGAAGTTTCATAAAACCATTAAGGTATATCATGAGTTAAGTAAAGTCCTGGAGAAGGAGGGTATTGAAGTAATGCCTGTGGTTCACTATTATAGGGATGAGGGGATAGTCCTGAATGCTTTAAGAACAATCATTGACCATAACCCTAAGGAGATTGCAATAGGGGGGCTGGTGCCTTACGTATTAGTAACTAGGAATACGCCTAAGAATAGTAGATGGAGGGCATTACTCTTCATAGCTAAAGTAGTGAAGGAATTTAGCGGTAAGGTTCATGTACTTGGGTTAGGTAGCCCATCAATAACACCAACACTTGAGTTACTGGGTGTTTACTCTACAGACTCCTCAACATGGAGGATTAAGGCAGCCTACGGGAAGGTAATATTACCAGGTGGGGGTGAGAGGCATGTAACTGGGCGGAGGGTTAATTTCGGTAGGAGGGTTATTAAGGAGGATGAGCTTGAGGAGCTTTACCTATTCCTAAGGGAAACTAAATTCCCCCTCCTTGAGAATTACCCTGATTCCCTATACTCAAGCTTCGAGTATAGGGCATTGATTAATGCGTGGGTAACATTAATGAGCAAGAGTAAGCCCAGGGGTAGTGGTTTTAGGTTAATGTATGAGAGGGTTCAAGCCATGGTTGAGCGCATTAATGATTAAGTATTAATTGTAGTCACCCACCTTGTTACGCCACCGTGGTGAGTTAGCCTCCCCTTAACCTTAACTAGGAGAGGTATTGGTGTAGCCATACCAGTGACGTATGCTTCATCAGGGTTAAGTGACTTAAGAGTGGTTAATTCATCACTTGAAATATTCTCGGCAACGGAGGCAACGTACTTTAAGTCAAGTGGATTTATTATCCTCTTGAAGACTTGAGTCATGCATTGGCTAAGCACATCCGGGTCAATCCTCGAAGGCCTTTGAGACACTATGCATAAGCCTAACCCAAACTTCCTCCCTTCCCTGGCAATCCTAAGTATTGATGACTTACTAATGGATAATGCCTTTGATGGTGAGAAGTTATGCGCCTCCTCAACTACCACAAAGGTTGGCATTATGCGCCTCCTCTTAGCTAAGTTAAACATAGAATCAAGCATTAATGCCACTAGGGCTTGTTGATCCATTAAGTCAAGCGTGGATAAGTCTATTACGTTTATGCCAGGTTTACTAAGCATATTCTCAACATCAAGTAGCCTTATTGGCTCATCACCATAATGCTCACCATACATGGTTATGAAGAATGGCCTATTCTCAAGAAATGACCTTAACTTTGAAATTAGTGATGATATTGATGATTCACCAGCATAACCCTTCGGGGCTGAGCCACGGCTCCTCTCAATAACCTCACCAATTAATTCATCTATGGTTGTTAGTGGCGCATCTATGGATGGATCATAAGGCCACCCCTCCTCCAGTAACCTCCTTTGAGTATCTGTTAAACCATAGTAATGCGTAAGGAGTTTAATGAGGACACCTAAGGGCATATTCCTTGGGTTAACGCCAATCCTAGTGTATCTTCTGGGTTCCCCAAACTTAGCTGCGTAATACTTATCTATCTCACTGGTATCAACCCTACCTGGCACGTATACGTTAACCATGCCAGCAACCTCATTGGCTAAAGGGTCATCAACAGCCGGATACTGCATACTTGAGTATTCACCATGGGGATCAATTATAACTACAGGCATCTTAATGGTTAAGGTTAATTCCTCAGCTATTACACCAGCTAACCATGACTTGCCTGAACCTGTGGATGCTAATATTGCACAGTGGTGTGTGGTTAATTTCTCAGCATCCAACTTGGCAGGCGTATCACTACCCTTAACCTTACCTATTGTTATAGGTGCACCATTAATTACGGTTAAATTACTTATTAACTCACCGGGGACTTCATTCACGTAAGTGTATAGGTGAGGTGGAGCCATTGGTTGCCTTATCCCTGAACCCTCAACAACACCAATTATTAAGGCTTCAGCAAGCGTTATAGTGGATGTAAACTCCAGGTTGAAGCCATACTTCTTAAGCCTCTCAACTCTCTCGAAACTACTCATCTCAGCTAATATCCTATCATCAGTCAGATAATTCCTCCTCTCAATCCTAGAAATCCTACATAAGTAACCCTCACTAGTAATGACGTATTGCCCAATCCACACCGAGGCTCCATCAAAGACCCTGAACCTAATCCTCCTAACTCCATCAACACCATGAATTATTCCTATTGGATCAGCCACATTGGTTAACTTTAATAAATGGTTAATAGATTGATTGTTTAAGTTAAAAAGTTATTCTGGCGTTTTTGCCTTATACTGTAGTACCCTATCTACTTCTGTGTTTACTCCAATGTCCTTCGTGTATTTGGGGTCTATTGCCTCTACTAGTATCCTCCACTCATTAGTGTATGGGTCCTTGACTACGCTGCAGTATGTGTGTATTGGGTATTCTGGATGCTCGTACATTGAGCTTGGCTTCCACTCAGCCACAAACACCTCCTCTAGGTTATTGGACTTCAAGTCCACTACATATGCACCAAAGTACTTAGTTACATGCGCATTCCTGGCGAATGTAGTGACAGTGCCAATGAACATTGGCCCATATGCTGAAGGCACAATATCGCCGTTAAGTAGGAATGCATCAGGCTGAGGCCTTTGAGCCTCACCATTAACCGTCGGTAAGCCTAACTTAACCCAATTAACACCATTCCTACTAACCAGTAACTCAGTGTAAACCTTATTATCATTCACCGCCCTAGCCTTACATAATGCAATAAACCTACCATCAATAACATTTATTGTGCAATCCCTAGCCTCACCACCATCATAAGGCTTATCACGCCTAATAACAAAACCCACTGGAGTCCACGGGCCCCTTGGGTCATCAGCCTTAGCCATAAAAGTCTCCCAACCATCACCAACGTCAAGGGACATGTATAGGTAGTATAATCCAGTTAATGGGTCTTGAATAAGCTGATTATTCTCAATACTCAATACATTAACCCCAGCCCAATTTGAAACCTCCTCCTTAGGTATGAAGGCCACTAGGCTATACTGATCACCATTACTAGAATACCAAACCTCAACACCAGTACCCCTAGGCCCAGCAACCCTAGGCCTACTAGTCAACCAATACTCATGATTAATAGGATCAATAAGCAAATCCCCAGCACCCCTCCATGAGCCTGGCTCAAAGCTTGGTGGGTCAAGGACCACACCAGTAAACTTCCTCAACCTAAGGATGCATTGTGGGCAAACCACACAAACCACCAATAAGGCTGAGGCATAGGCATTATTTAAGCGTAAAGCCTAACAGGTATTGAGAATTAAGTGAACTTAACCTTAAGTAATTCACTGGCTATTAGCCTCCTTAATGCACTCCTCAACTCCTGGATTAAAGTCGCCTTACTGACTTTAAGGGTGTTGGCTAGGTCATTAATACTACACTCCCTAGGCCAGTTAAAGTAGCCGAGCTCGTAGGCTTCCTTAAGAATCCTAAGCTCACTCCTAGTTAACGTTAAGTAACCCATTAACTCAGCCAACTCACCAACATTAACCCTATTAAGAACCTTAACACTACCCCTACCCCCCAACTCCTCCAAAACCACACCAGCCCTACTAGCCACAATACTCCAATACTCTAGGCCATTGGCTATGAATTCGCGGTAATAGTAGACTCCATTACTCAGTAGAACATCGAGGACGCCACCCCTAAAATCCCTCACAGTACTAACTAGGGCAATAGCCTTACCCCTAACAGAATACCTGCCTAATACATCAATAAGCTTAACACCCCTAAAACCCCTAACCCTACTAATCAACTGCTTAACATCACTAATGCTTGGTGCATTAATAATGAGCATACTCCTCTTAACACCATTAATCAAGGGCACTGATGAAGCAACATCAACCACAACACCACTACCCCCAGTGAACACAGCCCAATCACCATGATCAATAACAAACCTAACAAACTCAACAGGCATAAGGGGGTAAATGCATAAGAACTTTAAAACATTAAAGGCGAAACCAAGCCCCTAGAAAACTAATAATGGAGAAATTGAACCATAATAATGAACATTACTATAATATAAGATCATCTGCTAACTTTAATAAGGATAAATATTTCATGGTATGAGATTATTAACCTGGCTCTGAATATTATAGTAATGTATAGATCTATTTAATATTAAGGGAAACTAATTATAATGTTTAAATACCATATAATGTTAATGCACTTAAGTATTCGGTATTCAACGATCCAGGGAAAGTGTTTTAATAACCTCACGGTAATTATAGTGTGAAGAGACTTAGATTTCCATTAGCTTCTGGCCTTAATGTAGAGTTCACTGATAGGGAGTTGGCTATTAAGCGTGTGGAGGATTGGGCTACTCATGGTATGAGTGTTGTTCATGTTGTTTATGGGCCTGAGGGTTGTGGGAAATCTACTTGGCTTAGGCAATCTACAGAACTTCTGAGGGAATTGGGGTTTGAGGTAACTTACATTAATCCCCTTCATCAGCAATTCATAGCGTACACGGATATGAAGGATCTTATTAAGCAATTAACCGAAGCCACAGTCGAGGCCTTTGGTACCGCTCAAGTGAGGCTTGCAACATTGGCTCTGGAATTCGCTAAGGAGGCGTTGAGGCGAAGGAAGAGGAAAGTGGCTGTGATGATTGATGATGCATTTAAGGTGGTGGGTATTGATAAGGCGGCAATGTATGTTAAGGGGCTGCTTGGGTTAATAGAGTATCCACCTGCTGATTACGATATTATCATTACAGTCGTTGCCACCAGTGAGGATTTGTCTAGGCGTGAGATTGGTAGGCATAGGTGGGCTTATTTAGATGCCATGTGGAATATGCCTAAGGGGGGATTCATGCAATTGTATGAGCAAATACCAGGTGAGAAGCCTGACTTCGAGGAGGCTTGGAGGCTAACTGGGGGTAATCCAAAACTACTGGGCCAACTATATGAAGTAGAGTGGAATGTTGAGGCTATATTAAGGAGAATTATTGATGATAAGAGACTTAAAGCCCTTGCATCATCCCTATCACCTGAGGAGAGGAGGTGGCTTAAGGATGCTGTAGAGGATCCTGATACGCTACTAGTGAGGGAAAGGATACCATTAATGGATAAATTAGTTGAACTCAATCTAATAATTGATACAATACCTGAAAGATCACTTAACTTATGGATAGACACCCCACCACCTGAGAAGGATCTTGAGATAGGTGTGGGTAAGGATAATACTTGGCAAACACCACTACATAGGGAAGCTGTTAGAAGGGTATTAGGGGCTTAGCATTCTTCATGTACTTCATTAGAATAATTAATAATGCCCTCCATAAAGTATGCCCTATGTAGGATTAGTATCATTAAAGGATTAAACTTGATGAGCCCAGCGGGATTTGGGTTCATGATAAGGTAAATGTTAATTCCTTGAAGTTGAGTGTATTATAGTAGTTAACTTTAGGGAGATGATGAATTGAGGTCAATTTACCTCCACAATATCGATTATAGCAACGTAATAGCCTCTATAAAAAGGGAAATAATCCACAATACCCCTAGGGAACTCTCACCCTTCAAGATAAGGAGGAGGCGGTCATGACTTTGAGGTTTACTCAATGATACTGAAGAAGCCCGTGGAGATCTTTTAACATAGTTGTCAAGGCTTTAACTCCTGTCTTTAAATATAGTCATTCAATTTTAATCCAAAACATGGCATCAATGAATTCATTATTTTAGCCCCCTCCACTGGATTTATTCAATACTCCTTAGGTATTTCCACTCATCATCACACTCCTAAAGAGCTGTATTCTTTTTCGTGTTAGTTTGTTTTGCGCTTATAGTCCTTTACTCCATGTGGGGGGACTACCTTGAATCCGAAGATTGTAGTCCCCATTGTCTCGAATACCCTAAACCACAGTGGTACAAGCATCTCTAATGCCTTGGCTGCCTTAATATCCCCCAGATCCATAACCTCCTCCCAACCAAACCACTCTTTCAGCATTCTCTCCACTAGCCTCTTTGCTTCTACATCATTACCTGCAATCAACATTTGTCGTTCCCCTTCCTTGAGAAGCGATGGATTTACCATAACCTCATAACCCACGAAGTTCAGAGTCTTCACCACCTTGGCCTCTGGGAAAGCCTGCTGTATTCTCTCTGCTAGGGATTCCCTGCATGAAGTAAGTATAGGTTGATCATCGGAGAATTCCAGTGCGTTAGCCACATCAATCAATATCTTACCACTCAGATTCTCCTCACCAGCTGACCGTAATGCATCTAGGGAGAAGAGGCCATTGGTACAGTTAAAGATTACATCCCCGAAGGCTGCAGCTTCTGCAAATGTTCCATGGTACGCTCTTTCTCCATTAATCCGGGACCATTCCACTGCCGCAGGATTATCTCTAGTGCGGGATCCCAGCATGACTTCATTTCCCACTTGGATCAGCTTAGTGCCTATAGCACGCCCTACTTCTCCCGTTCCCAGGACACCTATTTTCATTTTTCTGAGACTCATGAGCTTAAATCCACTGGGATTTATTTATCTTCTCGGCATCAACCTCAGGTAGTAATCAGATGCGAGAGAAATTAAGTGATATCATTAACGCTGATTGCTTTTATGTTTATTAAATTATAGCAATAAATAACCAAGGGTTTATGCACACTAGATATAAGCCTCATTAGTGACCAACATTAATCTCCTTGGGGTCTAAAGTGTTCAGAGGATAAGAGTAAGGGGTTGGAATGCCAATGATTGGAGAGAGGAAGTATCTTTAATGGCTTCATGGTGATTATGGTTTAGGGGACTTAGTTTCCACTAATCCTTAATATTGAATTTACCGGTAGGGGGCTTGGCTTTTATATATTATTTACTGCCTTAAGGATTACAGGTAGATTAGTGGGCCCGGTGGGATTTGAACCCACGTTCTCCCGGTCTCTGACGCAGGTTATCAGCCGGGCGCTTTAACCTGGCTAAGCTACGGGCCCTCATTAACATGCTGGTTACATTATTTTTTAAGTTTTTCTCTCGAACTCTAAGTATACCTTAATACATGGATTATTCCCCCATATTGAGATGCGGCAGTTTATTGATTGGTAATGTGGAAGGATTTATAAGGGGTTAGTTAAGCTGATCATTAATGAGTAATAAGTCTAATATTAACGTTAAGGTTCAGCAGCCTCAGAAGCAGCAGATTAAGTTAAGTTTCAGTGCAGGTAATGTTAAGCTTAAGTTCGCTGTAATGAGTGGTAAGGGTGGAGTTGGCAAGAGCCTTATAACCGCCTCATTGGCTGTTGGCTTCGCCCTAAGGGGGTTAAAGGTTGGGGTTCTTGATGCTGATATTTATGGGCCAACCATACCTAAGCTACTGGGGCTTGTAGGTAGCCCCCTCTACTATGATGATAAGAGGGATTTAATAATACCAACTGTTGGGCCATTGGGCATTAAGGTTGTGTCCATTGACTTCCTCCTCCCAAGTGAGAATTCGGCAGTAATATGGAGAGGGGCCTTAGTAACTAAGGCTATTGAGGACTTCCTATCTAAGGTTGATTGGGGTGACTTAGACGTAATGATGATTGACCTACCTCCAGGTACTGGTGATGCACCATTAACCATAGCCCAAGCCCTCAGTGGCCAGTTAACAGGTAGTATAATTGTGTCGGCTCCTGGGGATGTTTCAGGTAGGATAGTTAAGAAGGCTATTGACTTCTCCAGGAAGGTTAAAGTACCTGTGATTGGTGTTATTGAGAATATGTGCTGCTTCACTTGCCCAGATACAGGTAAGACGTATTACTTGTTTGGTGAACCTGAGGGGAAGCGCATAGCTGAGGAGGCCAATGTCCCATTCTTGGGTGAAATACCACTTGATTCACGCGTAAGTGAGGCTAATAATGCAGGCATACCATTCCTACTAAAGTATCCTGATATTGAAGCCTCTAAAAAGCTAATGACTGTGGTTGATTCACTCATAGGTAGGTTTAAGGATGAGTTAAGTAAGCAAACTAAGAGGGAGATAAGGTTAATGAAACTACCTGGTGAGGAGGAATCACCAAGTACAGGTAATGAAGAAGGGGATAATTAATGGTTAATTGAATTATATGCTTAAATATTCATTATCCTTCATGATGCATGTACTTCCTAATAATGTAGTAAACATCATCATCAACCTCAATGTAGATCGAATCTGATTTACCTGATAATGACTCTAGTATCGGTGCTACATCAACCTTGAAATCGAGTTGAGCAGCTGATGCTTCAGTTTTTTCACCATGGCCCGTGCTTAGGATTGTTAATGAATCGATGGTGTTCTTCAGGGACTCTGTATCAGCCAGCATCACCTTAGTTGGGTGGTTTAATATTATTACTGCTGTGCCTGTGAATGGATCAATATATATAAGGGATTTACTAGCATTAACAGTGCCCTCAATGACCCTACTTATCCTCATCATGTTCACAGCATAGGTACTATACATGCTCATGTATTGGCTTACCGTGCTTACTGTATCTGCTATAATGACTTCAACATCATCAACCTTAAATGATCTTCTACTACCCTTAACTACTACTTTCTTTTCATTACCCTTAACAGAAAGGGCTTTACTAATAGTATTCACTATGCTCCAATTAATACTTATTGGCTTAACCTTTATTGCTGAATGTAACTCCTCTATCCTCTGCCTATGTTTCCTAAGTTCATCTATATCAACTACTAGTGGTAGCATTATTGGGCACCATGATTATCCTAGTGGGTAAGCCTAAGGGTTCGATTACAGCAATCTTAACATCATCAGGTACCCTACTTAAGTCATTCTTAACCAGCGTATACAGCTTTTCCTGGAAGTTAGCTAACTTCAGGATAAGCATTAGCGCGCCCATTAATTGCTCATTATCACTACCATTAACTATGAATACCTCACTGTTCTCAAACCTTAAGATATTCAGCCTACTGTTCTCAATATTGGCATTAGACACCTTGTCGCTTAACTTACTTGAGAGTTCCCTTAACTTAATTATCCTATCATCAAGTAACTTCACATAATCCTTAACTGTAGATTCAATAAAGGCTACCACACTTATATTACTGTAGGGTTTGATTTTTAAGCGTTTAGTTAAGCAGTAATCAATGTTAAATGAGCTTAAGAGGCTAATTGAGGCATCAACGAGAATAACATTGATGACTCATAGGAATCCTGACTTAGACTCACTTGCCTCTGCATTATTATTTAGGGATTACTTAAATGAATTAGGCAAGTTAAGCTGCCTCACCAATAATTGTACTGCAGATAAGGAGGCTAAGCAGGTGCTTAGTAGACTGGGTATTGAACTTAACTGCACTCAAACCTGTACCTGCAGTGACTTAACAATACTATTTGATGTTGCCAATAAGGTTCAGTTAGGGGTTGAAATATGTCAGGGCAGTAGGGTAGTGGTGTTTGATCATCATGAGGTTAGAGGGATTAGAGGGGATTTAGAGTTCATTGACCCTGAATCACCATCAACCATCGAGGTGGTGATAAGTGTATTAAGGGAATTAGGTTACGCACCTAGTGAATTAATGGCTAAGTTAGCGTTAGCGGCAATATTAAGTGAAACAAATAGATTCAGTAGGGCAACTCAAGGAACCTTTGAGACAGTAACTTGGCTACTTAAGGTTAGTGGAGTCAATTATAAGGATGCCTTAGCATTACTGGTTAGGGAACTTGATGAATCAGCTAAAATAGCGTTGGTTAAGGGTTCAATAAGGCTTATACCATATAGGGCTGGATCAATGATAGTGTGCGTGACTAATGTAAATGCATATGAAGGCTTAGTGGCTGGTAAGCTCCTTGACATTGGCTGTGATGCTGCATTTGTGGTTTCTGATCATGGTGATGAATTAAGGATTGCTGCAAGATCAAGGTTAATTAATGTCGCCATGGTTCTAAGTAAGATTGCTGAGGAATTAGGAGGTGAGGGTGGTGGTCATGAGGGTGCCGGCATGTTAGTAACTAAGGTTAAGCAACCGTACATTAAGGTTCTTAACTTAATAGTAAGCAGCCTAGAGAATATGTTAGGTGAAAAACTTAGAGAGATTAAGTAAAATTAACTCCACTTAATCTTAACCTTAATCTCCCCCTTCTCCTTACGGTTAAGGACCTGCATCAGCTCCTTATCATCATTAACATCAACAACCCTAGTTATTAAAGAATTAGCCACAGTGGGCCAAATAGACTTCCATTGAGCTAAGTGTGCAAGGGCCTGCTGGAAGTGCGGTTTCTGACCATTTATTAAACCCACTATTGCATTGGATTTGTAAATGAACCTCTGTATAACATCATACCTTAACGTTAACTCACCCTCAGCTGGAAACCCGAATAAGCCTAGTATGCCGTTTGGCTTAAGCATCTCAATCTCATGGCCAATTAATGATGCTGAAGCACCGGTAGTATCCACCACTAGGTCGAAGCCCATTGACTTAAGTTTATCTAAACCATCCTTAGAGTAATTATAGTAAATTATACCAGCCTCCTCAGTTATCTTAGCTTCACTCTCAAGTGGATCCCTCCTATTAGCTACATATACCTCAAATCCTATGGTCCTAAGCAGTAGTGAAATTAGTATTCCTGTTGAGCCTGTGCCGAAAACTATACTCCTCCTGCAATTATATGTTCCATCATCACAAGTCCAAATGAGCCTCCTCTGGACATTAAGTATCTCCTCAACCGACTTCTCAAGATCAGAGAGGGGTTGAGCCATGACTGCTATATCAGCTATGTTCTTAGGTACTTTAACAAGATACTTGGGGTCATCATACCAGTACTCAACCATGAAACCATCCATTCCAATAATACCTGCCTCAACAAACTCATTAGCCTCGCAGAAATCTGGCCTACCCACCAGGCAGTTGAGGCATTTGCCGTGGTAACTCCTCCTATTAATTGGCATTACTAAGTCACCTGGTTTAAACCTTGGGTCACTTGAATCCTCAACAATGCCTAGGGCTTCGTGACCAAGGACAAGCCAATCCCTACCCTCAGGTGGTCTAGCGGTTGTTAATTCACCCCTAACTATTTCACGGTCAGTACCACATATGCCGTTTTCAAGTATCCTTACCTTAACAGTACCTGAACCATGCCTAATCACTTGGGTTAAATCCCTAACCTCCACTCCAGGTTTCGGAGGCTTAACTACAATAGCCTTCATGCGCGCTATTCTTTTACCTGTTTAAAAGCTTAAAGCCTTAGGTTAATTAACTAATATTAAATATGTTAGCTAACCTCATTAATACTCCCCACTCTTGATCAACCATGGCCTCAATTTCCCTAACATCATCCTTACTTAATTGCGCGAAGCGGCCTTGTATACGTATGTACTCCTCAATAGGCTTACGCCTCTGCTTATCCCTATAGGGGGCGCTGGGTGGACTAATCGTTAACTTACCTTGGTAATACTCCCAAAGAATCCACATTCCGGTTTCAACAGCTAACCTAGCCACCTTAACCGTGTAGTCATCTGGGAACTTCCAACCTGGAGGGCATGGTGCGTGAAGGTGTATGAACTTAAAGCCCCTTATTGAAGCTGCCCTCCTAACCTTATCAATAAAGTCTATTGGATAAGCTATACTGGCTGTAGCCACGTAGGGTACCTTATGCATAAGCATGATTAACGCCACATCCTTCTTATCCTCAGCCTTCCCCCTTGGGGATGTTGTAGTCCAAGCCTTCTTGGGTGTAGTTCCACTAGCCTGAATACCAGTATTCATGTAAGCCTCATTATCAGCTAAAATATAGATTATGTCTTCATTCCTATAGGCTGCTCCACTTAAGGCTGCGAAGCCTATGTCTGCTGTTGCCCCATCACCAGCCCAAACAACCACATGACCATCAACACCCCTGGCCCTAAGCGCCCTAACTAAACCACTGGCCACTGATGGGCTTGAGGCGAAGGGTACATGCATAACTGGTACTGTGAACGATGTATATGGGGCCGCTCCAGGTATTACACTTGAGCACCCAGCAGGTATAACGAGGGTTAACTTCCCCTCCAGTGCCATTATTAATTGCCTTAAGCCTATTTGAAGTGGGCAGCCTGGGCATGCTGCTGTACCAGGCATTATTAACTTAGTCCTCCCATACTTGTGGAGTTCGCTCATGGTAACCATGATTAATCACCACCATTAGTATTAGGTATGTACCACCACCTCCTAACCCTCATGGCGCCATTAATTTCAGTATTATTTATGAAATCCCTTATAATGGTTTGGAATTCACTTGGTGATACATCAACACCAGCTAATCCTGCAACAACACCCTTAAAGGATACGTTACTAGGCACTAGACCCATTAATTCACCAGCCAGTATTCCACCGAAGCCCATTGAGTAATCCCTATCAAACACAATAACTCCCTTAACCCCATTGATGCGTTCTAAAAGCTCGTCGTCAGGAAATGGCCTAATGTACCTGATCCTAATGAGGCCCACCTGGTAACCCTCATTCCTTAATTCATCAATAGCGATTTCAGCATCCCCACTCCATGCACCCATGGTTACTGCTAGGTACTTAGCGTCACTGCACCTGTAGCATTCGATTAATGGTTCATAATCCCTTCCAGTTAACTTACTGTATTCATTATACGCCTCAGTTATTACTCTTTTAGCCTCACCCATTGACTCATCCATGTAAGCCTTATGAAGCTCATGGTATAGGTCAGATTTAGGTAAGTTACCTAGGGTTACTGGTTCCCCACCGGGTTCAATGACATAAGGTACCTTAGGGTTCCTTGGAGGTAACCAAGCGTCAACATCCTCCTGGTAGGGGATGTAAATTGGTTCAGTTGTGTGACTTAGCACGAATCCATCAAGCCCCACCGCCACTGGTAATAAGACTCTTTCATCCTCACTTATCCTAAATGCTGTAAGAGTCATGTCAAAGGCCTCCTGTACGCTTGATGCCATACCTATAATCCACCCGCTATCCCTTATTGCCAATAGGTCAGTGTGCTCATCGTGAATATTCCACGGTGGTCCAAGTGCCCTGGTTACTACAGCCATGACGAGGGGTAACCTTGATGCTGCAGCCCACCAAAGCATCTCATACATGTAGAATAATCCGTGGCTTGAGGTGGCTGTAAAGGCCCTTGCCCCTGCGGCTGATGCACCATACACTGAGGCTAGGGCTGCGAACTCACTTTCAACCCTTATGAAATCAGCCTTCAACTCGCCCCTATCAATAATCTCACTTAACCTCTCAACTATCAGCGTCTGGGGTGTTATTGGATATGCTGAGACTACGTTAACCCTAGCCATCTTAACGGCCTCAGCAACTGCGTGATCACCAACCATTATCCTCCTAACCCCTCTGTTAATCATGTTCTGCTGGTTAATCACTTAAACCACCCTCTCATCAATCATTGAAATAGCCTTAACTGGACAGACATCAACGCAGATTCCACAACCCTTACAGTAATCGTAATCAATGGTAACTGTTTTATCCTCAAGCCAATCAATTGCATTTTCAGGGCAGTAAAGCCAGCATAGGCCACATTTAATGCATTTATCCAGGTTAACAATAGGCTTACGCACCCTCCATGTACCAGTCTTACCACCAGCACCCATGGCTGGCCTTGATAATAGGTACTTAACGTAAATGCTACTCACCTTAATCACCCTTAACCATACTGTACCCCATTTTAACTGCTTCAATGTTTAATTTAACGTATTCGCCGCTCCCTATGAACTCTCTTATAGATGATATTACTGAATCCAATGTGACTAAGCCAGTAATCCTTACGAATGCACCTAACATTGGTGTACTCACTATGTGCCAGCCAGCCATCACTAAGCCCAGCTTCTCACTTATCCCAGTGGCATCCACCCAATATGTCCTATAGCCTGTCCTTATTAATGTAGGTGAATTAATTATTACTACTGAGTCCTGCCCCTTCATTAATTCATTAATGTTAACCAGGCTTAGTATATTGGGTGATAATATTAGTAGTACATCAGCCTTCTTAACCCCACTATGTGAAATTATTGGTTTACTTGATATTCTTGCATACGACTTAACAATAGCCCCCCTCCTCTCAGCACCGAACTCAGGTATTGCCTGCCCCCATTTACCATCCTTAGCTGCTGCGGATACTATTATCCTGGCGGCGGTCACCCCGCCTTGACCTCCTCTACCGAGTATTATTAATTCTCTAGTATCACTAATTAGCATCTGCATAGCTATCAGGGGGCTAGCTTACTAAGTTTTATAAATCTTTCTCACAAGTTAATATAATTAAATATATAATATATAGTAATAAATAGTAATTGAGCAGTCATTGTGGTTAGCTTTAAAAAGGCTCTTAAGCAAAGGTGGTTATGGAGTACGTGTATGCAGCATTACTACTACACTATGCGAAGCAACCAATAACGGAGGATAATGTAACTAAGGTACTTCAATCAGCTGGCATACAGGTAGATGAGGTTAAGGTTAAGGCATTAGTCTCGGCGGTTAAGGATGTTAACATAGATGAGGCAATAAAGACCGCTGCTGCAGTACCTGTTTCAGCACCTTCAGCTGCGCCGCAGGCTGCGGCACCACAGGCCGCGGAGGCTAAGCCAGCTGAGGCTAAGGCCGAGGAGAAGAAGGCTGAGGAGAAGAAGGAGGAGGAAACATTGGAGAGCCTTGCCTCACTATTCGGCTAATAAAACAACACGCCTTAATATTATACTTTAAAACATATGAATACTTACCTAGTTTTCGCAATAATCATTAATGTAAATGATGGTTACTTAATGGGAAAAATTTAAAAATTGTAGGCATTAGTGATGCAAGCCAGCATAGCCCCGGTAGCTCAGCCTGGCGGAGCGCCTCACTGGTAATGAGGAGGTCCCGGGTTCGAATCCCGGCCGGGGCTCCATGATTAAGTATTCCTAATTGTTAAACTTATTTAAACCCATATGAGGAATTAAACCTGATCCAATCTGGGGTGTAGTATTGTTGTGGATTCCAGGGAGTATGAGACTGCCCAACTTGTTGTTAATGCCGTAAAGGAGCTTGGATGCAGGATTCTAGTATCTACGTTAACTGTTGGGGATTACGTGGTTTCAAGTGAGGTTGCTGTGGAGCGTAAGAGGGCTATGGATTTCGTGAACTCAATTATTGATGGTAGGCTATTTCAACAGGCTAATAACCTAATTGAGGCTTACCAGGAACCTTACATTATCATTGAGGGTGACTTATGGTCAACAGTATCAGTAAGGAGTATTAGTAGGAATGCGTTAATTGGAGCTTTAGTTAAGGTAAGTAGGAGTGGGCTTAGGCTTCTTTGGACTAGGGATGAGTGGGATACTGCCCAAGCCCTTTATTCCCTGGCATTAACGTCACCTGGCTTAATTAAGATAAGTAATAAGAGGAAGGGTGAGTCAATTAATGATATGCAGATTACCTTCCTATCATCATTACCGGGAATAGGGGTTAGGAGGGCTGTTAGGCTGCTTAAAATTTATGGAACACCATTAAATGCATTGAATAATTATAGGCAATGGCCCATTAAGTTAAGTGGATTACCATCGTCAAGTATGTTGATGATTAGGAGAATCCTTGAGTCGAAATTCAGTAGTGAGGGTAATGCCTAACTACGTTTAATATATAGGTAGTACTTATGTTCCCTTAAAGGGCCCTTCACTAAACCAAACTCAGCGGGTTTATAACCAGGTATCTCAAAGTCATGGGAAACCACCCTTGCGCCCCTCTTAAGTGTTTTGAATAATATAGGTGCAAGTTCCCTATTAACATCAGTGCCTAAGTATAAGTAAACTATGTCAGCTATTGAGTAATTGAATTGAAAGATATCTCCCCAGGCAACGTAAACCCTTCCACGTAAACCCTCAGCATTAATCTTCTCAAGGCACCTCTTAACTAATACCGGATCCCTCTCTATACCTAGTCCAATTAATTCAAACCTCTTAGCCGCTTCAATTATAACATTACATTCCCCTGCCCCAGCGTCAATAATCACTTCACCTGGCCGTGGCTTAGCTCTCCTAATAATCTCCATGGCAACTGACGTTGGGGTTGGTACATAGGGTATCTTAATGTTCATGATAAGTTAATGCACCTGAATATCCTTACAACAGCCTTAACATCATCTGCACTCACTGTTTTCCTACCTGCATGCTTCGCTAGTTCAATGCTCTTCACGGAAACCTCATATGCCACATTCTCTAATACATCCCTTAATGCTATCACCGCATCCTCACCAACCCTCTCCGCTCCCGCCTTTTTGAATATCCTCTCTATGGGAGCTAGTGGTATTTCAGGCATTACTAGCTAATGCGATTAACGCATATAAACCTTACCCTTAAAAACGTTAATCCCACCTCTTTCAACCATACTTCATAATGCAATATACATTGTAATAATCATTAAATTAAATGTTAGGCAGCCAGGTTTTCAAGCTTATACGGTATACTTCTGAACCTATACTTAAATAAGTAGAATATTCTTCCACAGTTATTGCATTTACACAGCATCACGCTAACTAGGAATCCCCTACTATCCCTTCTATTAATTGGCTGAACCAGAACCCAGTCAGTTAAACCACAGTATGGGCAAATAACCCTCTGCTCAGTCTCGCCTGGAATGTTCATTAGGTTAATCGGTGAATAACTGGCGTTAAAAACCTTACTTCCTCCATTACTTAGTCTCCTGCTCCTCACTCTTTACCTTTGCCTCAGCTATAATAGGTAATAATCCACTTGACACAATATTGGTGAATATTATGACCATGAAGGTTGTTAGGAATACATAGTTTGAGTATGGTTGATAATTCATGTTAAGAAATATACTTGCTAATACAGCTGCAGTTAAGCCCCTTGGGGCTAGGGCAAATAACAGTTTAGATACCTTGCTATCCCTAATTATTGAGAATATTTCAATATACCTAATAGCTAAAAGAATACCAGTAACTGCTAAAGCTAGGAGTGCATAGTATAGTGATATTACTGAAATCATGCCTATTAGGACATAGAAGAATGTCCTAACCAAGAACTCTAACTCATCTTCAACAATATTGAGCCTATCCTCATTAATGTTAAGCCTCAATCCCATGTACTCACTTATTATTTCATGATTACCTATAATTATTGCGAAAATTAGGACAGCAACCACAGCCGCACCACCAAGTAGGTCAACCACACCGTAAAGTAGAAAGGCAATACCTATTGTAACGGTATACGCCTTAGTACTCCTAATCCAGTTCAACGCTAACAGCCACAGCATGCCTGTTATTAAGCCTAAGAATACTGCAATACTGAAGTAAGATATTACATACCTGGTATAGGATAGAATTGAGAATTGACCTGTTAGAAGTATTACTAAAAGATAGAAGAGTAGGATTGATACTACTGAGTTAAACGTAGCCTCTACAACTATTGTATTATAGACTGAATCACTTATAACTAGCCTAGTGGCTAATGGTACAATGATGGTTGTGGTTGTTTCACCCAATATAGTGCCTAGTATTGCCCCATATACGAGGGGCCAGTTAAAGAATGAATACATTATAACGGCCAGTAATACTGATGGTACTGCTACATCCAGTGTTGCTAATGCTAAACCAAGGCCACTTGATGATATTGGAGTCCTGAAATTTATCTTACGCCCACCATCAAACATAATCATCACTAAGGCTATATCACCAAAGAGTGGGGCTAATTCCCTAAGTAATGCAACATACTTTATAGGAATAATATGACCAATAGGAACAAGTAATACACCTATGAGCATTAGAATCACTGCTTCAGGTACCCTAGTTAATCTAAACAGGTAATCACCAACATAACCAATTAATATGATTAATGCAAGCGTTATTAATATGCCATCAGTACTTATCATTGAGCAATAGTAATTGCATTAATGCTATATAAGCTTTCCGGATAAGATCCCAAGGATAATTCCCCACAGTCATTAGATTAATTACCTTTACCTAACTAAAGCCATAGTTAGGTTAACTCTTGGAGGGAAATATATTTAATAAAGGATGAATTAACATCTCCAAGTGAGTGAGGATATTGAAGCAATTAGGGGTAGTTTAAGTAAATTACTTGAAGGTAAAAGGATAATGCTTGTGGTTACCGGTGGCATATCAATATATAGGATTCCTGATGTTGCAAGGGGTTTAATTAGGCATGGGGCCTTTGTAGAGGTTTTCATGAGTAGAACCGCGTCAAGGTTATTGAACCCGTTAATAATGCATTGGGCCACTGGAAGTAAGCCATTAATTGAATTAAGTGGTTATGCTGAGCATGTTAGATTATGCGCAAATTCAGATGCAGTTGTGGTTGCGCCCGCTACAGCTAATTTAATAGGTAAGGTTGCTAATGGTGTGTCTGATTCATCAGTGTCATTATGCTTAATGGTAGCTATGGGTGCCGGTAAGCCAATATTAATGGTTCCAGCAATGAATATTAACATGTGGATGAACCCAATTGTAAAGAGTAATGTGGAGAAATTAAGGAATCTTGGTGTAAGGTTCCTTGAACCAATTATCGAGGAGGGTAAGGCTAAGATACCGCACACTGATGAGATTATTGAATCCACAATAGACTTAACATCACCAAGAAACATGAGCGGCTTAAGAGTACTCGTCACCTCCGGGCCGACTAGAGAGTATATTGATGATGTTAAGTACATTACTACACCAAGCAGTGGATTAACAGGGTACTACATTGCTAGGGAAGCTGCCGCTAGGGGTGCTGAAGTCTACGTAGTATCTGGACCAGTTAACATAAGGTATCCAAGTAATGTTAAGCTTATTAATGTAACAAGCGTAATGGATATGCATAATGCCGTAATGGAATTATTGAGAAGTAAACAAATACATGTAGCCTTCTTTGCAGCAGCACCACTGGACTTCTATGTCAAGGATAAGGTTAGGGGAAAGTTAAGCAGTGATATTGAGAACACCACAGTCACCTTAATTAAGGCGCCTAAGATTGTTAATGATGCTAAGGCCACCTCCCCAGGCACAATAGTGGTTGGTTATAAGGCTGAAGTTAATGTTAATGAGGAGGATTTACTGAAGAGGGCATTAAATAGGATGAGAGAGGGATCATGGGATATGGTTATTGCGCATAACGTCTCTGAACTAGGCTTCGGCACAGTGACCGATGCTTACCACATTATTAATAAAAGTGGATTACACATAAAAATTGGGCCAGCACATAAGAGGGAACTAGCTAGGGTAATTCTTAATGAAGTATTAAGATTATTGGAGCTGAATTCAAGTTTGAAATGAAGTAAGATAGGATTTTAAAATAAGATTTTATTTACCTAAAACCTTAACCACCCCAAACTGGAGCAGATGTGGAAGCAGTTGTGGAAGTGGTAGTTGTATTCGTAACAGTCATATTCACGTAGCCGTGCTCCACAGCTAGGAATACCCATGGCACTGGCTTAAAGAATACTGTATTAACTATGTAATCATCACCGGGTATCCATACGTTGGGGAATGCATATTTACCGCCCTGCAATGTTCCATCCGGTAGTTGAACATATCCTAGCCAAGTCCATGAAGTGAACCATGATGGTAAAAACGCAACAGTTAATACCGGCACCGGTGAACCACTAGCATTAACGAATGTATAACCTAGGCTTATTTGATTATTAACCGCGAAGGCATATGAGAATAATGGCCAGTAGTAGACTCCACTTTCATTTAATGGTGGTATATTCATTATCGCTTGGTAAATTAGGCTGAAGTTATAGGTGCTCAGCCTTTGCCCGCTGGGTGTTTCAACGTAGGTTCCAGGCAGTATTATGGCTAGTAGGTTACCAACAGCCACCGCACCTCCCTGGGTTGCATTAATTGCCACAGTACCAGTACCAATAGGCACAAGCTCAGGCTCCATGGTTGTTGCCTCCATTGAGCTAGACATGGTTGGCTCAGTGTAAGTTGCCATTAATGAGGCTGGCATACCCGTATTTACGAATATCCATGGTACTGGCTTAACGAACTGATAATTCACAAATAAACCTGAGCCTGCGTATACCCATGAGTCAAGGAATGCGTAATGTCCATCAACCAATGTTCCATTGGATTCCTGCATGAATCCCAACCAAGTCCAAGTTGTCCAGGTATTGGGCATTCTAACTACCGTAATTACCGCATAGGGTTTACCCTCTGGGTTAACGAAGGTGTAGCTTGGTGAAACATGACCATTAACTGCGTAGGCGAATGCGTAGACTGGTTCTTCACCCATCATTGATGGTGAACCTATGTTAGCTAATTGGTAAACTATTATTGAGAAATTATAGGTGCTTAGTATTTGCTTGCTCTGAGTCATTACGTATGTTCCAGGCCTGATAATAACAATTATGTTACCTAACCTTAACGTGGCGCCCATACTTGCATTAACCATAGCAGTACTAACACCTACTGGAATGAGTTCAGGAACCATATTGGGTTGCATTACTGCAGTGGTAGTCATTGTGATAGTTACTGTTGCTGTGGTGGTTGATATTGAAGATGCCGTTGAGGTGGATGATACTGTCGTCGTCTTAGTTACTGTAGTTGGCATGGTTGTTGTCACTGTAGTAGTTACAGTTTTAGGTGTAGCTGTAGATGTAGTAGTTACAGTCATTGGTGGTTTAACTGCGAAGTATCCAGCCAAAACATAACCCACTACTGCGACTACTGCCACGGCTATTAGGCCGATAGTTTTTGCATCCATGATACATCATTGCGTTAACCTATAAATAAGCTTTATTCAGTTTTTATTACAAATCTAACCCCAAGCATGCTATATTTGATTCTTAA
This sequence comes from Caldivirga sp. UBA161, assembly GCF_002506515.1. Taxonomy (GTDB): domain Archaea; phylum Thermoproteota; class Thermoprotei; order Thermoproteales; family Thermocladiaceae; genus Caldivirga. The sequence continues at coordinate 90,834 of NZ_DAXS01000068.1, read as the reverse complement.
TAAAATTGCAATAAATTAGTGAAAAAGAATATAAACATGGAGCCATTAAAGACTGTTGTGAATAAGGTGAATGCTTATAAACTGTTGATTAATAATGAATTAATAATGGCTAGTTATGATAAGGACTTAAAGAGATTACTGATTTGGCTAATAGGTGGCTCCAAGGGTGGTTTAATGAGGTATAAGATCCTTGCAACTCTTAGGAGGAGGCCCATGAACCCTAATCAATTAGCCAAGCA
>NZ_DAXS01000068.1:1660-90551 GCF_002506515.1 Caldivirga sp. UBA161 | reverse complement strand
GAGGGATATGGGGCGCCGTACTTAGTGAGTGATGAGTTGAATAGCAAGTGGAGTGTTTTAATGGATGTTGTTAAAATGATTGGTTTAAAAAGGTTAGATGAGGGTGATGAGTAATGGGTTATATATGGTATATCAACATATCGTTGTCGGCAATTCAAGTGGCAATAATCGCATTAATGATTAGGAATTACTTAGGTATTGGATTCACTAGAACCGGGAAGATACTTTTAGGCGTATCCTCGGTTTTTCTAATTGAAAGCGGAATAATGATCCTAGCCTACTATACTTGGATGACTGCCGGTGTTGGGCCATTTATTGCCTTACCGACGCTTGTAATAACAATAATGAATTTAGTGGGTATTTTACTACTTTACATAATATCTAGGCTTTAATATTAGTCATTAACCTCAATGTTAACAGAATTTTAGCAGTATCCTCAGCAACCTCAATTTTATTTAATGCTTCAGGAAGCGAGTAACCAACAGCCACTACTCCATGATTCTTAAGCACTATTAAATCAGCCCCATCCCTAACCCTCATTGATACTTCATCAGCTAATTCTTGGGTGCCGGGTTTAATGAATTCTATATCACTAATCTTACGTATATAAGCCTTAGTTTCACTTACGGTATTGAGGTCAAGGCTTAATCCAGCTAGGTATAGGGTTATTATGGATGGTGCATGTGCATGAATTACGGCAGTGTAATTACTCACCTTATATATTGATAAGTGCATCCTCCACTCTGAGGATGGCTTCCTGGTGCCTTCAATAACGTTACCACTTATTGATAATTTAACAATGTCGTTAATCGTTAATTCAGTCTTAGGTACGCCACTTGGTGTTATTAGTACTGAATCACCAATTCTAACACTTATATTACCTCCCATTAATGTGTTTAATCCCTTATTATACGTCTCCATAAAGTACTTCACAATTTGGCTCCTTGGGTCCATTAAATCACCTAAAGGGTCATTAAAGGTAACTTAAGTTTAAGCCTATATTCATTGTACTTAGCCACTAATGTAACCAACCAATTATTTAATTCATTGGGATTCCTTGGGTAATTAATGTATATTCTCTTAATCTCATTCATGTAACTTAACGCCAATGATAGTTTCCTAGCTATGTCAGGTACTTTAAGTAGCCTAAGCGCCATCAGCATCTTCCTACCACCACTTAGGTTAAGGTTACCGCTTATTGATATTTTAAGAACCTCATCCTCAGTAAGTATCCTAGCCCTTAATCCCCTGTTCAACTGATCGTTGGTAAGCGTCTGCAGCATTAACCTAAATACATCTAATTGAGCCTGCTTAATGCCGTAGGCATTCAAGTAATCCAAATTGTACCTCCATAGACCAGCCTCCGAAACATCACCCTTCTCCAATGCCTCAACTATCGCCCTTGATGCTAATGCTGATGATAATAATGCAGGTCCAATACCACCACCGTGAATTGGGTTAACAGCCACCGCAGCATCACCAACAGCTACAATTCCTGGACCAACCATACTGGCTAATGGTCTCCTTGTTGGCACTATTCCACCACCAGCATGAAGTAGTTTCCTACCCTTAACGTATGGTGAAGATGCTAAGTACTTCTCATAATTAATCCTTGGGTTTAAGCCACGCTCCTTAACTAACTTACCCCAGATGCCTAAGCCCACGTTAGCAGCCCTATCTGACTTAGGGAAAAACCACCAGTAACCACCTGGTGATATGTTATTATCAAGGTATATTCTTATGTTCTGGGGATTAGGTATACTGTAATCAACTTCAATAATCTCCCTGTAAGCGTAGGAGGCGTCCTCTGGTAGTAATGGTTCACTAATCCTATACTGTGAAGGTAACTTAGTTCTCACAACCCCTGTGGCGCCTGAGGCATCCACAGTAACCTTAGCCCTTAACTCAACTTGAGTTCCATCGCTCCTATTTGCCTTAACACCCTTCACGAAGCCTCCTTCAATTATTGGGGCTGATACAGTATGCTTATCTATTATATCTGCGCCATTATTATTAGCAGCATTAATTAACCATTGAGCCCACTTACCAATATCTAGGCCATAACCTTCACCTGCAACAAAGTACTTAACACTTAAGTCTGGGCTATATAATTCAGCACCCTCATACTTAACCATGAATAAATCATTTCTAATGCTTAAGCCTGACCTAATTAACTCCTCTATGTGATGCTTCCCAATGGCATCACCAGTTACTTTAAAAACCTCCTCAGCTTTCTTACGTTCTACTAATGCTACATTTAACCCCTGCTTAGCCATTAGGTATGCTGCATATGAACCCGCCGTGCCAGCACCAACAATAAGCACATCGTATGCCTTACTCATTAGGCTTAACTTAACATACTGAGTTTTTAAACATTAATCCCTTATTCATTAGTTTTACAATTCAACTAAACATTTATATTACTAACTTTTTAATTATAAGTGTAAAATAAGAATCCTACCTTATATTATTGAATTATTATTAACTAAGCTGCAGCATTATGAATAGTCTCAGGCCCGGGTTATCATCACTTCTCAGTTCATCCCATCCTCTTCACTTGAGGAACATTATTAATACCGTATTAAAAACTTAGTGCAATGTGGTGTTTTGAACCTAGCCTTATGCCCAGGGGACTCGGTATCTTACTCCTCTATATTGACTAAATCAAGTATGTCCTCAGGATTGTGGGACATTAGGAGCTTCCAGAATTCTCCTCCCTTTCGTATTCCATAAACCTTACCTCTGGCGCTTCTTTTAATAACCTCCATATAACCCCTCTCAACCAGCTGCTCTAGGAAATTCCTTATAACAACTCCATCAGCCCTAGTTACTCTCCCCACGGTGTTTATTTCCTGGGCTATCTTACTTGGCCTAACAGTTATTAAATTTCCCTTGGAGGAGGATGCATACTCCTTAAGCTTAGTCACCACGCTTATCTTCATGTGTATTGCCTTATTGTGAGTTGTTACCTTCATTCTGGCTTCTCGTACTAATTTAACGCTGGCCATAGGTTAACCTGAACCACTTAACCCCTTATAGCAGTTGAGTAATAATACACTGACGTACAGTATTACGTCGGTGTCACGTTAATCATGCTTGACTGTTCAGGTTAAAAAGGTATCCACAGGCATCTTAGTGAATGCGCGCGTACAGTAAGTTACTTGACTCATTAATGAAGCTTGGTTCAATTAAGGTATCTGACATCATGAGAAACCTAAGTACTGGTAATGACAAGGGTTTACTCTACGTCATCTACTCACTGAATTCCGATATTAGCATTGAGGCTTACTTCACCAAATTCTATCTAGCCATTACTAATGGGTCCCTTAAAATACGGGGTGACTTGAAGAAGGCTGATGAATTCAGTAAGATTATATTACGGGATACTGTTATTGGTAATGGTAGGAGGCTGGTTATGTTGTTTAAGGATAATGGTGATGAATACGTGAAAATACCCACTAGGCCTGCTTCATCAATTACCATGAATCCGGCAATATCATTCATAGCATCATCAATATTAACCCTAGCCATATTTCTCCTACTTACTAAGTACGGCATATTACTAACCCTGGCTGTGGTTATTGCGCAAGTCCTATTAACTAACATAGCCTATACCTATGTATCCTTCCTCCGCATGATTAAGTTAAGGGTTGATGGTTCAAGCATAATTAAGGTAATGGTAACATTACCTATTAATGTGCCTGAGGACGTGCTTGCCAGGTTAATATCATATGCTTCATCAATTAAGAGCATTAGTGGGAGTCAATTAGCATTGTTAATATCAGGGCTAAGGGCTGTGGGTGGTTCAATGATAACCAATATTAATGTTGAAAGGGTATCAATGCCATCAATTAAAGGCATCAATATTTACCTAGTTCCATCACCTGAATGTAATGCAGTATCCCTGAACCTCATTAATAAGGTAATATTGGTCAGCACTAAATTAGTAGCATGCCTTAATGAAGATGAGTTAAAGGCTGTTATCCACCATGAGTTAGGTCACATAATTAACAAGGATACTTATAAGGCATTGGCGGCATCAGTCGCCTACTCCCTGGCCTCAGCTGTAATGCTACTCTACGTTATACCAAGGATTGGATTAACCCTAGTGGCAATAACTACATACACATTAATAGCATTACTGGCTATAGTCACCTCACTTGCATTAAGTAGGATTAATGAAACTAGGGCTGACTTATACGCATTAAGCAAGGGCTATAAGGAATCATTAGCCACTGCTTTAGTTAAGGTAACTTACCCATCAATACACTCATCATTAATTAAACAAGTTTTCCTAAGCCACCCAACTACATTAAGTAGGGTTAATACAATCCTAAAAGCAACTAAGAGACTTAATGGTAAGTGAGTAAATAAATATATCCAACATGTACTGTAGTAAAGCAACATTTAAAAAGCATAATATTAAGTGCAGCCATGGTTCTGCAATCTCTGGTAAATGTGGTGTTCATTATGGAAAACATGGGTTATGCAGGTCTTTTCATACTTATGACCCTGGAGTCTCTATCATTACCTATTCCGAGTGAGGTAATATTACCATTTACAGGGTACTTAATATACATTGGGCGCCTTAACCTAATACTGGCACTTATTGATTCAATAATAGCTAGCCTAATTGGGTCATTAATACTATACCTACTAAGCTACTACGTGGGTTACAGTATAGTTCTTAAGTTGGGTAAGTACATTGGTATAAGTAAGAGCCATTTAGATGCTGCGGAGCAGTGGTTTAACAAGTATGGTGGTGTATCAGTGTTTTTAGCAAAGTTCATACCAGGCATTAGGGCCTTAATATCAATACCTGCTGGAGTAGCTAGAATGAATGTGTGGTTGTTCATTATTCACACTGTAATGGGTTCGACAATATGGAATATGGCGCTAATATACATTGGCCTTAGTTTAGGCCCGGCTTGGAAGACTGGGTTAACCCTAGTGTCAAAGTACATTGACTACCTTGCCTTAGCTTTAATTATTGTAATAATACTGCTTGTGATTGTAGTAAGGCCACGTAGATTAAGGGCACTTAATTAATTTAATTTAACAGTACTCCCAGGCATTACCCTAATGTAGAGCATCTTATCCATGTACCATGATGGTGGACCTGGTTCAATAGCAAACCTAGCCTTAGTTACCTCAATATCATTAACGGTTACTTTACCTGGTTCCTTATTAACATAAACCTCAAGTAATATTGATGAAGGTGATTGAGGCATTGGATTAACCCAATTACCCACGTTAATTGATTCACCACTAATCCTTAAGCTTAATGTTGATGGCGTTGGCGATGGGGATTCACCATCATCATCGTAAACCGTGAATTCCCCCTCACCCAATACCGTTAATACGCCTAAAACACCCTGAGCCTCCTGCATAGGTATTAGCGAACCCTTCCTAAGGAATACCGGTGGCTTACCAAGTGGTGCATCAATAATGTGGAATCCCTTACTAAGTACTTCACCACTCCACATGTTGACCCACTCCCCCTCAGGTAAGTAAACTTCCCTAGCATTACCGCTAGTTAACACTGGTGCTATTAGCATGAATGGCCCAAGCATGAATTCATCATCAATATTAATGACCTCCTCATCATTAGGGTACTCATAGATCAGTGGCCTAACTATTGGTTCACCATTAACGTGGCTAAGCCACATTAGTGAGTATAGGTATGGAGTTAACCTAGCCCTAAGCCTAAGAAGGTTCTTAATTAATTCAAGAGTCCTCGGCCCAAAGGCCCATGGTTCCTGATCAGGTGATCCAATTGAGGCATGGTTCCTCAGCAGTGGGAAGAAAATAGCCCACTCATACCACCTAACCAGTAGTTCAGGGCTTAAGGTAAACAACATGTTCCCACCACCCCCTGGAACGTACTTCGCAAAGCCACCTACATCAGATCCTATGAATGTGACGCCAGATATGCTTAAACCCAACAGTATCTGCAATTGCAGCCTCAAATGTTCCCAATTACTAGTATTATCACCAGTCCACACAGCAGCATACCTCTGTATTCCAGCGTATCCAGCCCTGGATAATATGAATGGCCTTTTACCTGCCTTAACTAAACCATCATATGTCGCCATAGCCTCATATAGTGCATATGCATTATGAAGGAAATCATGAGGTACCCTTGAACCATCATCAAGCCTATGAGTTATAGTCTTACTTGAGACTGTGTGATTAGGGTAATCGAAGGCCGCTGGTTCATTCATGTCTAGCCAAATACCATCAATACCATACTCCTTAACCCAACGCTCAATGAGGCTTGCCCACCACTCCCTAGCCTCCCTATTAAAGAAGTCTGGTAACGCTGATTTACCTGGCCAACCCTGAATTATAGATAAGCCACCATCATCATCAAGCGACAGATGGTTGCCATTAATACCCTCCTTAAACACTTGATAATTTGGATCAACTTTAATGTATGGATCCACTATGGTTACTAATTTAACGCCAAGTTCATGAGCTACCTTAGCTAAGTCAATGGGGTTAGGGAACCTATCCTTATTCCAAGTGAATATCCTGTAGCCATCCATGTAATGTATATCTAGGTAAACTACAGTATTATCCAGTCCCTTCTCCTTAAAGGCCTTAATAACCTCAATAACCCTATCCTGGGGGTAGTAACTGTACCTACTTTGCTGATGCCCAAGTACCCATTTAGGCATTAAGGTAGGCTTACCTGTTAAGTTAATGAACCTAGTAACCACATCCCTAAGCCTAGGCCCCCTAATAATGTAGTAATCTAACTGGTAATCATTTACAATAACTGTGAACTCATTCTCCTTCTCCGCACCAAGATCAATAATTACCTTAGCCGTGGAATCAGCGAAGTGGCCTATTGCCCCATTCTTATTTGTAATTATGAAGAATGGTATTGACACATATAATGGATCTGAACCATACCTATATCCATAGGCATCGGTGTTCCACATGGTTACCCTAAACCTTTTCCTATTCAATGGTAGTGCTTTTTCACCAAGTCCGTAAACAGAGTCATTGAGGCCTAGATTACCTCTTACTATTATTTGATCATTACTATAGCTAAACCTTAATGCTGCACTCATATTATTTACACTTACATCAATGGAATCACCAGCAACTTTAACAAGCCATGGGCCAAGCCTATTCTCACCACTTGCTAATTCAACGCTTGGTTTAACAACAACAGCTGGGGATTCCCGGTACTTACTACCACTTTTAATTACGCTTACCTTTAATGCATCGTCGTTTATTAGGTTTACTTTCATTGAAAATTCCATTAAATAGGCATCATTGGTTGCAATATTTAAGCATTAAACTAGGAGCATCATCAGTTAGAGGGAGCCTCAGAATTGCATAACGTACTTAGAGTTTCAATCCTTTAAGAGCAAGGGAAAGGTTAAGCTAACCTATATGCACCACTCCTCTTATCATAAATTAACACTATTAAGCCATTAAAACTCGGCATCATTAATACCTCATTAGTTCTGCTTCTTAATTGTTTATACTCCTCAACATCCGCTATGGAATCAGAATTACTTGCTTCAGCAGTTTTCCCTGCACTTAATAAACTACTCATGACTCTTATTGATGCTCTTATGTTCATTTTACTCACCTCAAATACATCAATCAGGTGAGGTTTTATATAGTTTTCGGTATTGCTGGTGCAACTATAACATATTCATAAATATACTATATACTTAAGCAACACTTGATTTCTTAGAAAATACCTTCCATCATCTTTAAATTAGATTATTCAAGTATTCATCAATGTATAATTCCCTAATTAATTAAGGATTGGTATAAATACAGGTTAGTGATAGTAACTTATGCGAGTTCACTTAAATATTAGCGAAATTAGTGAATTAAGATTAAATGAAAGTAGGGTTGAATTAGAGTTAGCTAAGGCATTCCTAAAGTCTGGCTTATTAAGGAGTGCGGCATTTAATATCATTCAGGCATGGCGGGCTTACTTATCATACTTAGCTGGCATTAACAGCGACTTAATTAAGGTAAGTGGTTTCAAGAGAATTAGAGGTAATATTAAGGTTAACGCTAGTGAATTAATAATAGCTACAATGCCTATTAAACTAATGATGACCATTGCTGAGCATTTAAGGTACAGGGACCCTGAATTAATGGAGTTAACAGCATTAGTATTGCTAATCCATGAGTATTGGTGTGCTGGCGCATGCAAAGATAGTTCAAGTAGGGTTATTGATAATGAGGTTGCTAAGGGAGTTATGGCTAAGTTAATCACTAGACTTGAGAAAAGGCTAATGCAGGTTAAGTGATTAATTATTTTCAGAGAGTAGCCTAACTTAAGCTTAGTGTTTACCATAATGATAATCCTTTAATTTAATGTAAGGTATTAGGCTTGGAGAATTAAATGAGTATTAAGGTAACCATAGTAGTAACATGTTATAGGAGGCAGGCTTATTTACCTCTAGCAATTAAATCCATTAAGGCTCAGAGTAGGCAACCTGATGAGATTATTGTAGTTAAGAGCCCTGAAGTAAGGTTACTTGAGGGTTCGGTTAAGGTTATTGATGATGATTCACCCCATATAGGTAAGAAGATTATTGAAGCCGCTGAAGAGGCCACAGGTGACATTATAATGTTCCTCGACGATGATGATGAATTCGAGAAAAATAAGGTAAATGTAGTGAGTATGTTCTTTGAAAATATTAGTGAATTAACCTATGTTCACAATTCGACCTCATGCATTACCAACAGTGGCATGGAAGTACGTAAAGTGAGGTACCACTTTAGGATACCACCATACGTTAAGCCTTGTTCTCAAATTAATCAACAGGTAATATTTAATCTAAGTGATGATTATGAATTCAATAGATGGCTTTGGGCTGGCGCGGCCTTTAATGCTAGTTCAATATCGATTAGAAGGGAGGTGTTAATGAAGGTTAAGCATTATGTGAGTCAAATCAGTGTAATTTCAGATTCAGTACTTTACTATAGTGCCGCGCTTAACGGTGGCCTGGCATTACTAATACCTGATAAATTAACTAAATATAGGGTACATGAGGGTAACGTCAGTAGAGGTCGGCTTAGTTCATTTAATGATTACGTTGAATCAATGAGAATATTAATCAATAGAGTTATTCACGATTACGCAATAATATGCGAAATGACTAAAGGTAGTAAGTTTGAAAGGTACGCGTGTGTGGAGAGTATTATGTATAATGCTATTGCTCGAATCTTTAATGGGCAGGGTGAATTAAGCCTAAGGTACTTAAATTCACATACATTTAAGTATTACCTGATGGCTTTACTTCCAGGGTGGTTGAAAAACATAATTGCGAGGAGGTGGTATGAGGCATCCTTAAATCCATTTACTTAAGTGCTCTTTCCTGGTTCCTTAATGCTTAATAATGCCACGCCTATGATTATCCAAGCTACTAGAATTACTAATACACCTATCATTATGAATGTTAAAATTGCTCCAATTAAGTATATTAAGCCCCCTGACTCAAACAATTTTTCACCAGTACGTGAACTCATGTTGTTCATTGCTCTACGCAGGTAGATTGCGGATAATAGGAAGAATAATGCAGTTGTAACAATTACTACTATGATGATCAGTAGACTAGTTAAAAATGGGTGATAGGGGTGGTATGGTATCATTGGGTAATTCATGTGCATTCCACTGAATGAGATTGTGAATGGTATTATTGCTAGGAAAACACCAGCAGTCAACACTATCAAGGCTATTAATCCTAGTATGAACCAATTCATTATATCTGACTTAAGCCCCCTATCATTAAAGTAATCGGCTAACTCCATCATACCCACTAGGAATAGTATTAAACCTATTATTGACGGTATAACGTAACCAAATATGCCAATTCCAGCCAGTAAAGCACCTATGCCAGCTAGTACCTTAGCTGAATCAAAGCTCATTAATTAAACATAGTTTATTAAGCTTTTTAAGAGTTTCTGGCGTTGCGGCAAAAGTAAAATTAAGCGAGCCTAAGGTCTATATTATCTCTTTTAATGCTACTTCACTAATTTCTTAAGCTCATTCCCTATACTATCCATTACCTCATGCTTAAGGATATTGAACCTATCATTACTTGATGCTTCAATAACAACCCTAAGTAAATTCTCGGTACCACTTGGCCTCACTAGGAACCAGGAATCTGTGTAGTTAACCCTAAGCCCATCTATTGTAATAACTTCACCACCCCAATTCCTACCCTTAAGCGCATCAACGATTCTCCCTGCAAGATCCCTACTCATCTCCACCCTCTCCCTTACAGTTAACATTGTTGGCATTCTTGCGTTGAGTTCAGATAACTTAGCATTCTCCTCGGATAGGACTTTCATCATTAGTAATGTTGTTGATATGCCATCCCTCACTGGATGGTGTTTAGGCCATATGAATCCACCATTATCCTCAAAGCCGCATAAGGCCTCCTCCTCAATAACCTTATGACTAACATCAACTGAACCAACCCTGGTCCAAATAACCTTACCACCAGCCTCCTCTATAGCCCACTTAACAACTATGCTTGACGACACCGGTGTAACCACTTTATCACCACTCTTAATCATGGATAAGGCAAGTATTGTACCTGTCCTATCCCCCCATATGACGTTACCCTTCTCGTCAATGAAGAGTGACCTATCACCATCACCATCATATGCAACACCAAAGTCAGCCCCTGACTCAACCACAGCCCTTGATGCCAAGTTAAGGTTCTCAGGCCTCGGTTCAGGGTTCCTACCTGGGAATTCACCATCAAGGTGGCCATTAATTGAGTAAACCTTTACGTTAAGTCCCCTTAAAACATGCGAGAGGGCTATTGAGTTTACGCTGTTGGCGAAGTCAGCCACTATTCTGAATCCCCTACGCTTAATTGGTTCATCATTAATTATGCTTAGTAAATGATCCCTATAATCCCTTAACCCCTCCTCAACATTCATGAATCTGGTAACTCCAATATCCTTATAATCAACGGCCTCCTTATACTTGCCACTGAAGAATACCGACTCAATCTCCTCCTCAATCTTCCTACTGATTTCAACACCATTACTATCCATTAGTTTAATACCATTGTAATGTGGTGGATTATGACTGGCGGTAACCATTATGCCAGCCCTATAACCCCAGGCCTTAGTTAAGTATTGATGTATTGGTGTTGGTAACGGTCCTATTACATCAACGTTAATACCATACATTGATAATGCCCCATAGAGTATCCCTACTATGGGTAGGCTGGTTACTCTAATGTCAAAACCCAATAATACATCACCGGTATTAATGTAGGTTGCTATAGCCCCCACTAGCTTCACTAGGAAGCTTGGGTCGTAATTACCCTTAGTGAACTCTAACCTAACTCCATTGGTACCGAATAGTTTACCCACATTAACCACTGTATAATCCTAGTTTAAACGCATAACCGTACTTCCCCACTGGAGCAGGGATGTTGAATAAGTTTTATGAATCCTTACAGCCACTGAAGGTATATTATTTACAGGAGTTTATTAGCGTTTCTACTGAATCCTAATGTAGCGGGCGCCAAGGATGCTTGATACTTCCTCAGCCTCCCTGCTATTCTCATTACCCAGTAACACACTACCCTTATCGGTTACTGTGGCGTATTTACCGTGTGTATGAACCAGTAGGTATGACTCCTTAACCTTCAGGTTAAATAGATTACCCAACTCCACTTTTCTCTCCATAATCTTCTGATCAGGATCCTTAACGCTTAAATCCCAACTATCCACTATTTCCTCACCAAATAACTCAATTAATAGCTGCGCCTTCTCAGCGCTAACATCAATGGTACCCCTCTCATACTCATATACGGCCTTCCTACTAACTGAAAGTAGTTCAGCTAAATCGCCGAGGCTTAAGCCATACCTCATTCTAAGTTCCCTCAGTAACCAACCCTTTATCCTAACTTTAACTACACCACCTTCGTTCTTGAAAAACAGTGGTTTACCCTTAAGTAAATCACTGAAGGTACTTGGATTCAATTGCGGGATGCCTGAATGTTCATAAAGGATGCCATCCTGAAGTTCCTCATTTCTCCTACTCTCATCCACCAGTATTGGTTTAGCCTTAAAGACTTTATGCATTATCAGTAGATCAATTATGTGGCTTCTCGGTATTGTGGATGAGTCTGAGCTTATTTTAAGAATAATTTTACCTAACCCACCCTTATCTACACTGGCTACAATAGTGTATGAGTAATCATCCTTATCAATAACTATAGACTTAGCTCCGGACTTCTCCAACTCCTCCGTTATATCATCCATTAGATGCTCATCCTTCCTCCTGGACATTCCACCTATACATTATGCTTGCGGTTCAGATTAATATCCCTTACGGTTCATTAAGTGTAGGTTCCTCCCTTAAATTTATACACATCTAATAAATTAATGGCAGATAAATTACGCCTAGCAAAATCTATATAATGAGTAATTACTTAGATCTAAAGATTATATTAACATTATTTTCTAAGTAAATCAATAAAAATTTAAAAATACTGTTGCAGATTGCATTTTATGCCTATAGTATACGTTCTCTCAACAATAAATGCTAGCACTTTAGATGCAGCTAGGTGGGTATCAGCCATTGGTATCTTAGCTCACTTAAGCCTTGCCTCCTCCTTCCTCGGAACAATACTAATAGCCGTGATTGCGGAATACATTTACTTAACTAAGCATGATAAGGATTGGTATGATAAGGCTAGGATGTTTTCAGTGGTATCTACCATATTCTTCGGTGTAGGTGCGGCATTCGGTACATTAGTTGAGTTTGGGTTGGTGACAATATGGAGTAACTTCATTACAATAATAGGATCTGCCATTGTTTTACCATTTTACCTAGAATTATTCGCCTTCCTAACCGAGGTAATACTCCTACCACTTTATGTATTCACGTGGGGTAAGGTAAGGAACGGTTGGGTTCATTGGGTAATTGGCTTGGCGGCAGCCTTCGGGGGATATTGGAGTGCCTACAATATTCTAGCGGTTATGGCTTCACTAAGCATGAGGCCACCCGGCATGATTGTTCAGAATCTAGCTGCATCAAATGAAACAATCGCAGGCCTAACAAGCTACTTGGTCACTTGGGCTAAGCCCACGGATGCTTGGAACATGTTCTGGTGGGGGGCTAACGTATTCATATTCCATGGAATACTGGCCGCAGCAATATTAACGTGGTCAGTGATTGGTGCAATATACCTTTATGGTTACGTACGCGAGCATAGGCCTGACCAAGTTAAGGTGCTTAAAATCATTATACCCGGTGTAGCAATTATGACCGCCATTGAGGGCTTTATACTTGGTCACCTTCAAGGTGAACTTGTCCTCCAATTTGATCCATTGAAGCTGGCAGCCATTGAAGGCATGTTCTGGAAGGGCCTTAAGGTTGATCCATTAACAAGCTTCTTCGCATACGGTACCTTTAACCACGCCTTCTGGGGCTATTATTCATGGCCAGCTAACGTAAGGCCACCTCTAGCCCCCTTTGATTTTCTACCAATATTCTACCTGGGTTTCATGGTTACATTAGGCGTATTACTGGGTGTTTGGAGCGGTGGCTTATCCCTCTGGTACTTGTTCAATGGTTTCTTCAATAGGTTTAACTGGGCTAAGGTAATAGCATCATTCCTAGAGAGGACTGGCCCATACGCCATGCCCCTCTTCGCAGCTTTAGCGGCAATAGGTGGTGCAGTGACGGCAGAGAGTGGTAGGGTTCCCTTCATCCTAGTTGAATCATCACCCAACCCAAACGGTGGCCCACCTACGGTAACTGGGGTACCGGTTTATGAGGGTGGTTTAATTAACCCTAACCTAAGCCTACCAGGATGGTTAGTGGCGCTTATAATAATAGTTGAGGTAGCTATGCCAGCCCTGGCTGTCTACATGGTTTACCTATACACTAAACCTAGGGGGGTGAAGCCTACACAGGTGATTGAGTACTAGGGTGGGATCATGGTCTCTCCAGTGGTAGTAGCAGTGGCCTTAATTGCATGGGCCTTCTCAGTGCACTTACCCTTAGTTTACACTGTGCTTGGCCTAGGTTGGCTGCTGCCCACGCTTGAGTTAATTGGATATAGGAGTGGTAAGAGGGTTTACATTGATATTGCACACGGTCTATCAAACTACTTAATAGCAGTATACGCCATAGGTGGGGTCTTTGGAACAATAGTGACAGTATTCCTAGCGGGCTTACTACCAGTCTTCACTAATATAGCTGGTGCATTGCTTTGGCCGGTTTGGGGTATTGCAATAGTATTTGGTGTGGCAATAGCCTTACCATTCATAGGCTTCTACTATAGGTCATTTAATAGGCTTAGCCCAATGAAGCATATTGCGGTGGGTTACGCCATGGCCATTACTTTAACTGTTATTCCAGCAATGTTTAGGCTAGTTTTCGCTTTCATAAATTACCCTGCAGGGGTGGCAATAACACCAAGCAGTACATCAAATACAGGCTTTACGTTATCCGTTAATTTAACTAAGGCTTTAGGTAATCCAACGTACCCACCATTACTCTCATCCACTTTACTCGGGGCGATAGCCATGACCAGTATACTAATATCATCTATACATGGCTGGAGGTACACCTCAAGTAGGAGTGAGTACCATGAGTTAGGGCACAGGATTGGTAACACTATGGGTTTAATCTTCGGCATCCTATACTCCATCTTCGCAGCCTGGTATCTATACACTATTTACCAGTATTCACCAACGGTTGCATGGTCTATATTTGGGCATCCACCATCATATTTACAATCAGCATTCTATGAGCTGTATAGGCCAACCTTTAACCTAAGTTGGATGCTTTACATGAATATTGCCCTTGGAGCCATAATTCTGGTCCTACTTGTGATTTCAATTAAAATCACCAGTAAGCCCATTGAGGCGCTTAAACTAGTTTTAACGCCAATGTTGATGGATTCAGCTGAGGTAATGAATGGGTTAGCCCATGCCCCATACGCCATTGTCCCACCGGTTACAGCGGCTGAGGCTTTGATTAAGGCTTATGGCCTAAGCTTCGCGCTTAATGTAGCTAAGTGGTTAACAATTAGTCAACTCCTAACTCCGCAAATTAATGCATTACTCAGCCTAGTTTCAATTCAACCAGGCCTATTAGTAGGGAGCCTGATATTCTTCGCCTTCTTCAACGCGCTATTACTTTACGTAATCTATGCAGCATTATCCTGGAGGAGGAGTTCAGCCTAGGCGTGGAATTAGGATTTTAAACACTAATCTTAATCATTATCCTTCCATTCCTCTGGGGTGAAAATAACCTAGTAAGTGCCTCCTTGGCTTCACCTAATTCATAATACTTGTCAACCTTAACCTTAAGCTTACCCATAATGCTCACCAACTCAAGTAACTCCCTCCTGGTTCCACCAGTTGATCCAATTAACTTAAGTTGATTAGAGTACAGTAGCGATAATTGAATCTTAACCTCTCCACCGGTTAATTGACCAAAGGTAACCCATCTACCGCCCCTTCCAAGTAGTGAAATACTTGTATTCCATGTGCTTTCCCCAAGTGGATCAATCACTACATCAGCCATTTTTCCCTCAGTAACCTTCTCAACAATGCTCTTGGCATCATTAATTGAGGCAACATAATCAGCACCTAATTCACTGACCCAACTCTTCCCACTTACTGCAATTACCCTAGCACCCATTAACTTACCTAGTTGAACAGCGAACTGGCCGGTATTACCGGATGCTCCAAAGACAACCAGGGTTTCCCCAACCTTTAAATTAGCCTCCCTGAGGGCGTGATATGATGTTAATGCAGCCACCGGTAAGCTTGCGGCTAAGTCCCAATTAACATCATCAGGTAGTTTAATTATGTTCCTATCAGGTACCACAGCATACTCTGCCCAACCACCATTAGTGACTATGCCTATTATACCTCCATTCCTACATAGGTTCTCCATCGATGCTAAGCATAAGTCACAGGTGCCGTCGAAAACTCTACTATATACCACAACCTTATCACCAGGCTTAACGGTTGACACATGCTCCCCCACCTCCTCAACAATACCTGCAAACTCAGCACCAGGTATATGTGGTATTGGTTTAACCCACCTTGAGGTCACTGTATAGTAGTCTACAGGATTAACCCCTGATTCAGTAACCCTAATAACTACCTCATGGGGATTAGGCTTAGGCCTATTTAACTCAACCACTCTTAAGTCATTTAAATCATTCTTCTCAAAAACCACCGCCCTCATAGGCATACTGTTAAATCCTCTTAAATAAACTTAATGCCCAGTCATTGGACAATAAGCTACACCTTAGGTTTAATTAATAATCACCACAGGCAACCTGGCCTTATGCTTAACCGAATAATCTACTTAAGTAATAAACCCAAATTGGAGACTTAAGGCCTTTAGTTTACCCTCCACATTACTTAAGTATGCCCAACCAATTAGGACGTATTGGGCATTAATCCTATCATTAATTTTAAGATCCTCCATTATCTTATTAACAGTAAATAAGGCGCACTTAAATGCAATTTCTTGATTCTTGAGGTATGGTAACTTAGCCGCATCACCAACAGCCAATACCTGACCTCCTCATCGCCCTAAGGGGGTTGCCTTTGGGTGGTTTACCGCCTTCATCTCATTGCCTTACTGCTAGTGGCTTTTAGTCGCCTCTACTCGTTCAATGGTGGATTATGAGATGGGCCTTCAATCCATTACCCCTCACCAAGAGCAGCCCCATGCTCTTGGCTCCTAGGGGCTCAGGGATATGTGGTCTCATATTCAAACTAAGTTTAAAACAATCCCAAGCAGGCTTAGAGGACCTGCTGTTTGTTTTTGTCATGAACACTAGTGTTAACCCACCTCTACTTATCATTCCTATTAATCCCACTTCCATAAAAAATCACCCCAGGGGTAATCACTAGGTAATTGTAGCCTAATGGACTGTTACCAATTTAGTGCACACTCTTTGAGCCAGCACGGTTACTATAGTTGACCCGGCTATTCTTCCGTCAATTTTTCCTTAATCTAATGTTAACCTCGCAAGCAATGCTTAAATATCGAATACTGTTCGGTATTCATGCCTAAAAGCATAGGCATATCATTCGCCGTCGGTAGGAGGGAAACAGTGCCTAGGACAATTGAGATAATGAGGAAGGCTGCGGAACTTGGATTCACTGAGGCGTGGTCTGGAATAGGGCTTGATAACCTGGATTTAGTTAAGGATATTGCTAAGCTAGCTAATGAATTAGGTTACTATTACTTCGTAGACATTAATCCTAAGGTGTTTTCAGACTTAGGCATATCTCCAAGTGACTTAAGCTTCTTTAAGAAGATGGGTATTAAGGGTGTTAGGGCTGATTGGGGCTTTAACCTGGAGCAGTTGGCTGTGATGGCTAATAATGATCTTGGGATTAAGGTTGAATTAAATGCAAGTGTCTTCCCACTTGATGAGTTAGATAGATTGCTTAAACTAGTTAAGAAACCAGAAAACCTAATGGCTAGTCATGACTGGTACCCATGGGAGTACACTGGGTTAAGCCTTGAAGATGCGTTAGCTAAGTCTAAGGAATTCCACATTAGGGGTATACCAGTTGGCATATTCATATCTGTTAAGGATGGGGAAAGAACCACTGTGGAGAGCCTTAGGCATATGGATATTGAGAATTCAGCTTCAATACTCCTAAACTCAAAGTACATAGATAGGGTGTTGATAGGTGACCCACTTCCATCAGATGAGGATTTAAAGAAAGTGGCTTCCGCTAAGCGGAGAACCAGGATAAGGGTCATTACCTATTACGGCTTAACTGAGGAGGAGGCTAAGGTGTTTAATAGGGAGTTTCGTGATGTTAGGATTAAGGAGAAGGCCATTGGATTAACGGCTATTGGTGAGAATAACATTAAGCCGAGGAACATTGTTAGGAGATTTAAGGGTGCGGTTACTGTGGTTAATAATAATCCACACTACATACAAGTATGGATATTTAAGGATGATGCCCCACCAGACCCTAGATTCAACGTTATTGGTGAAGTATACCCTGAGGATATGGTCCTTATAGAACACTTAGCTGAAAGGACTAAGAGCATAATATCAGTACCTATTAGTGATGACGAACCACCAGTGATTCTTGAGCAGTATAAATCAGCTTAATTTGCAGGCTATCTACTTCACTTTAAGTGGAGTTTCCTGCTTCATTGCCGCACCTTACTCCTCAGCCATTGGTTAAGGGAGCATTAATTCATTATTCACGTAACTGCACCATGAGAACTACATGCCATAATCATTTATGGTGATGATTTAAATACACTCTATACACTGGGTTAACAGTAGGTGAGGGTCTCTTGACTTGGTTAAATAGGGATGTCATCTCATCCCTGGACTTCAATAGGGAGGATTTAATGCAGTTATTCAATGAGGCTCAGGAAATGGAGAATTACGCTAAATCTAAGTTAAATATACTTGATGGTAAAATAATGGCTACTGCATTCTTTGAACCAAGCACCAGAACTAGGTTAAGCTTTGAGGCTGCTATGCTAAGGCTTGGTGGGCGAGTATTAGGTTTCGGTTCAGTGGAGGCTTCATCAGTGGCTAAGGGTGAGAGCCTTGGTGATACTATTAGGATGCTTGACTCCTACTCAGACGTAATAGTCATACGCCATAGCCTCGAGGGTGCAGCTAAGTATGCAGCCGACATAGCTACTGTACCGGTAATAAATGCTGGTGATGGTACTCAGAATCACCCAACTCAAGCAATGCTCGATGCATACACTATTTGGAGGGAGTATGGGCGAATAGATGATTTAACAATAGGTATATTAGGTGATTTAAGGTATGCTAGGGTTGTTACATCCCTTATTCAATTACTAAGCAACTTTAAGGTTAAGCTACGCTTAATATCCCCTGAAATACTGAAACCTAGGAGGGAGCTCCTGGATTTCATGAATATGAGAGGAATGAGTTACAGCCTTCATTTAAACCTTAATGAGGTTTTAAGTGAATTAGACGTACTCTACGTGGTTAGGATACAGAGGGAAAGGTTCCCTGACCCAGTGGAGTATGAGAGGGTTAAGGGGAGTTTTAAGGTTTCTCCAGAATCATTAATTGGCGTTAAGGATACGTTAATAGTGCTTCACCCATTACCTAGGGTTGATGAGGTTGATCATAGATTAGACTCAACAAGATATGCCAAGTATTTCAAGCAGTCGGCCCTAGGCGTACCCCTTAGGATGGCCCTCCTTAAACTAATACTTAAGGGTGATTAAGAGCCATCACTTAACTCTATTTAAACGTGGCTTAATACTTATAAATCAGGGCATTCCTTTAAAATTAATTGTGGTTAAGGTTCCGGTTAAGTTGGTTAGCTGGGATGATATAGTAACGTGGGCTTTAACCCTGGCGAATAAGATAATTGAAAGCAAGTGGCTTCCCGATGTAGTGGTGGCAATAGCTAGGGGAGGTTACATCCCAGCTAGGCTACTCTGCGATAACCTGGGTATTAATGACTTAGTTAGCCTGCAGGTTGTGCATTGGCCCAGTAGTGCTCAGGCTTTAGAGAAGGCTTACATTAAGTATCCTATCGCCCAAATAGACTTAAACGGTAAGAAAGTACTAGTGGTTGATGATATTGTTGACACCGGTGACAGCGTAATAATTGCTAGGGATCATGTTCTCTCAAGGTGGCCTAATGCTGATGTTAGGACAGGTGCCTTACAATGGATATCCACTGTGGCTAAATTTAAACCAGATTATTACGCCTATGAGGTTAAGGATTGGGTATGGTTCATGTATCCGTGGAACCTTGTTGAAGACTTATCTAACTTCATTAAGAGGATAATGAATGATGAGTATAAGGTCAGTAATAAGGTTAATTGGAGTCTAGTGGAATTAACTGATAAGTTAAGTGAATGGTATGGTGATGAAATTCTTAAAGTACCATTATCCTACCTAAGTAAAGCTCTAGCAAACCTTGAGAAGGATGGCTTCATATCTAGGCTTAGGGATAATGACTTCGAAGTCATAAGATTAGCTAAAAATTAATTTTGATTATCACCAAGTTAATTAAAAGTTTAAGTTTACAATATCCCATAAATGCACTTGGCTTCAACATTCAGCCATTTATAAACCATATATGCATGACCGATATATTTAAATAATATTAGCGTAATACTTAAAAAAGGGTTGTAAGGTAACTAACCTGTGAGCCAAAGCCAAAGTAGCCCAATTCCAGAAGCCATAATTAACATATTGTATTGGGGAGGCATAATCACGGTACTAGCTATTACTTACACAATAGATTACCTATTGATACACTTATGGATATATGGCAGCGCTGAATTTAATATCGTACTTGATGCACTTATACTAGCCTCACTCCTATCCTTTGATTCATTATCACTAGCATCAACAATTTTCTTCATCAAAAACGCTAGAAGTAGAGCCAGTTCATGGCTGCTGCTAATATATGCCGTAGGTGCATTCATAGTTTTAGCGTACTACACCTACGTAGTTATGGCTAACCACGCAGCAATAATGGTTGAGGTTTACGGTCAAGGTGTAATTGGGGATAAGTACATTGGCTTCGGTATCGTGCTCTACAACATGGGTATAGCATTAATGACATGGTTAATAATTCAAGGTAGAGGTAATTTAAATAAACTTACACGTGCAATACCAATAATAACTCAAACATTCACCAATGGGGGGGAAGGTGATGAGAATAGTAATAAAGATGGAGTTATTATAATATGTACTGGCGATGAATGTAAATGAGGTAATAATACTTCATGAATGTAACCCGGTTACTTAATGTTTCACTATGCAGCATTAGTTAAATTGGGCTGAAAGTTAGCTAGCCTGTGCTTAAGATAGTTTTCCTAGGTTCAGGTGGAGCTATACCTAGGCCCTGTAGGGAATTACCAGGTGTGTTAATTGAGGTTGATAGGTATAGGATACTCATTGACCCCAGTGAGGGTACTGTTAAGAGGCTTGAGGGTATTGGGGTTAGCCCACTTAAGTTAACGCACATAATGGTTACTCACCTTCACGCTGATCACGTTAATGGCCTCCCAGGCCTACTTGCAACAATGCTAATGCTTAATAGAGTTACCCCAGTAACCGTAATAGGCCCAGTGGGAATAAGCGACTTTACACCAACCCCAATTAATTCATCATTCAGAATCAACATTATTGAACTTAAACCAACCAGCGACGTTACTTTAATTGAATCAATGGATAACCTGGAGTTAAGATACGTAACGACCTACCACACTATTCAAAATAATTCATACTCAATAACATTAAGGAGGCCGATTGGTAGGTTTAATCCAAATAAGGCTAGGGAATTAGGTATACCGGTAACCTACTGGAGGAGGATTCAAATGGGTGAGGCTATTACTCTACCTGATGGTAGGGTTATTGAACCATCCATGGTGATGAGCAATGTAGGTGATAGATCGATAAAGGTGGTGTACACTGGTGATACATCACCAGGTGATGGTGTGGTTAAGTTAGCTAAGGGCTCATCAGTACTTATTCATGATTCAACATACTTACCTAATGACGCCAAGGAAGCAGAGAGCAGAGGTCATTCAACATGCCTAGACGCTGCCTTAGACGCTAAGGAGGCTAACACTAGGTTACTTATACTAACTCACATGAGTTTTAGGTATGGTTACGAATACTACTGGGACTTCTTAAAATGCGCTAGTGATATTTTCCCACGCACCTTAGTTGCTAAGGATAATATGATTATTGAGATCTAATTGGTAAAGTAGCCATAAAACTCACTATTTATGGAAGGATTAATTTTAAACTAGTTCAGGAATCTTTCATCTTCCCTTAATCAAGACTTTAATACTTCTATAAGGTACCCGTAATTATGAGAAATAGGGTTGGTGTCCTGGTTTCAGCAGGCTTAGTTAGGATTGAGGAGTATGATATGCCTAAGCCCCGTGACGGTGAAGTATTAATTAGAGTGAGGGCTACGGGAATATGTAGTGGTGACATTTATGCGTTTAAGGGATTACCGGTATGGTTCACGTTGCCAGCTCCCTTTGGGCATGAACCCGTTGGGGATATTGTTGAAGTTGGGCCTAATGTAACCGCTCTTAAGCCTGGGGATAGGATTATGGCTATTGGATCACCGGCTTATGCAGATTACCTAGTGGCTAAGGCTAGTAGCGTTGCGAAAATACCTAACAACATACCTTATGAATACGCTATTGGTGAACCCTTAGCTGCAATAGTTAATGTGGTTAGGGTTACTCAACCAAGGCTTGGGGATTACGTAGCGGTCATCGGTTCAGGTTACATGGGCTTACTACTCATCCAAGCCTTGAGGGGTATGGGTTTCAGCGAGCTTGCGGCTTTCGATATTATTGATGATAGGCTTAAGTTAGCTAAGGAATTTGGAGCAACAGCGATAATTAACCCTAGTGTAGATGATGTTGATAAGGCTATTAAGGAATTAACCGACGGTAACGGCTTCAATGTTGTATTCGAGGTTAGTGGAAACCCAAGCGGGGTTGATTTAGCCACCAGGATTATTGGTAAGAGGGGTAGGTTAAGTATAGTTAGCTACCACTCCCTCCCAGTTCAAGTTAACTTCAGGATATGGGATGCTAAAGGAATAGACCTAGTAATGGCAGTGCCAGCCAGATCAGGAGATGAATACGCCACCATTGACTTAAAGATAGCTGCTAGACTACTTGAAAGAGGAGTATTTAACCAGGAGAAACTCATAACCCATAAATGGAGACTTAATGAGCTACAGGAAGCATTAGAATACGCCTCAAAGAAGCCAAGGGAATATATAAAAGGAGTAATAATACCTTAATAACGTTAAAATGATTTAAAATATTTTAATTTCTCGTCTTCTTAATTTTTCTAATTTTCTTAATATTATTACGATATATTATTACAATAACATAATCACTAAGCCTATTATTAGTGCTGTACTTATATTGGGTTAGTAGTTGTTAATGCAGCCATTGTTACTGGAGTATATTGTGCGGAAGTATAAGATAGTACATACTACTGAATTAGGAAAATCAGAATTGTAAGTCAGTGAACTTAATGTACTGCTCAATACTTAGTTCACAAACTACCACTATTAGTAATACCTTAGTTAAATTACTAGCCTTTAAACATTAATGCCTTAGCTTAATTCCGTATGGTTATGCGGCTGAATTCATCAATAACATTAATGAGGATGTTGCTGGCTAACATAACGTCATTGATATTAATATATTCAATGGGTCCATGACTGAGTGTTGGGTCCCCTGGCCCATAGGCTGCTAGGTTTAGTGTTAACTTGGCTAAAATAGCCATATCACTCGTACCCAATTTCCTGGATAGTATTGGCTTAACATTGTTTCTTAAGCTTGCCCTTACCAGTGACCTAACCACTGGGTTATTCACATTAACTATTATTGGGTCTGTGCAGTCAATAATCTTAACGCACTCAACATCCTTGACTGTATTACTTAATTCCCTACATGATGAGTTTAACGGTATCCTAACGTTAACAATCATTGTGCATTCAGTTGGTACCTTACTTGGGTGATCACCGCAATTAATGAGTGTGGGTGTTACTGTGTATGATTCGGTTGATTGCCCGTTACCAAGCCTACTAGCCATATTACTGAAGGCTTTGTAAACCTTTAATATTGGGTTATCCTCAACCCCAGGTCCAGCTGTGTGGCCCCCTTGACCAAGGCACTTAACCTCAACCCTAGCGCTCCCCCTATATGAGTAGGCTATGTGCATGTTGGTTGGCTCACCGACGATTACGCCATCAGGCTTGGGGAGATTACTCTTAATTAGGCTTAATGAACCTAAGCTATCACCCTCCTCCCTTGTCACTAGGGTTAACACTAATGTTACATCAGGTTTAGAGTTAAGGAAGGCAGTAATCATTGATGTAAGCGGCCCCTTATCATCAACAGCCCCCCTACCGTAAATTAAATCACCCCCCTCTCTAACCTCAATGAAGCCTGGTACAGTATCCATGTGTGCATGAAGCCATAAAACCCGTTCACCACTACCCCTAATTGCAAGCACATTGCCGGCTTCATCAATCCAAGCGTCAACACCATGTTGCTTAAGGAAGCTTAAAATAAACTCTGCAATCCTCCCCTCCTCACCACTTGGACTATATATTCTCAGTAAATTAATTAATAGATCCTTAACGTCACTGCTATTTAATAAGGTCATTGGTAAAAGGGTGGTTGATTGGGTTTAATTAACTTAACCCGCCTACTTAAGGTATTGTGGTGGTACTTGAGTTAGGTTCTTTTTAATAGCCTCAATACTCTGCATAAACTTCTGCCTCTGCTCTGGGGTTAGGTTTAATTCAATTATTTTCTCAACACCATTCTTACCCAGCACAACAGGAACCTCAGCGAAGACATCCCTAACACCGTATTCACCATCAAGGTACACTGAAGCTTCGAAAATCCTCTTCCTATTCTTCTTTATTGAATCAACCATTAAGGCCAAGCCAGCTGCTGGACCCCAGTTGCTACTAAATCCCCTTAGGCTAGTTATATCAGCGCCTGCCTGAATGGTCTTCTTAACAATATCATTATACTGCTCCTGAGTTAGGAATTCAGTAAGGGGCTTACCATATACGAATGATGCTTCAGGGACAGGGTACATGTTTTCACCATGCTGCCCAAGTACAACTGGTATTATTGACTCTGGGGCTATTCCAATTATCTGGGATGCATAGTAAGCCATCCTGTTGGAGTCCAAGACACCGCTGAAGCCAATAACCCTATTCCTCGGGAATCCAAGCCTCTTATACAGTACGTAAACCATTGCGTCAAGTGGGTTAGTTGTAATGATTACTATTGAATTAGGGGCATACTTCTTAATCTGGTCTGCAATTGATGAAACTATCTCAGCATTCTTACCAGCTAACTCCTCCCTAGTCATGCCTGGCTTCCTAGCGAGGCCGGCAGTAACTATTACAATGTCACTTCCCTCCATGTCCTTATAATCATTACTACCCTTATACCTAACAGACTTCCCTAATATTGCTGCAGCGTGATTAAGGTCAAGGGCCTCACCTTGAGGCAGGCCCTTTACTATATCTATTAGGGTTAATTCATTATCTAACTCATAGAACATTAGGAAAGCCGCCGCTGTTGCACCCACTCTACCTGATCCCACTATTGTTATCATAGTTTGCTTTACTTACCCTTATTTTAAAGTTTTTCCGTGGGTTTTTCTTGACTTAAGATTATTTTATCACATAATATTTAGGGTATTTCTAATTAAATATAAAGTTAAGGCATAGTTAAAGTTTAGGCATTCTTAAACAATAGGTCTAAGTAATTAAGTAAGTACTCTAGAGCCATATTGTTAAATAAATAACTCCTCAAGTCAAGGTACTTGCTTACGAATCCTCCACTTAATCCCCTAATAGCATTATCAATATCATCAGTCCTATTAGCCATCCTGAAGCTGAATGGTACATCTAAACCCAGGGCTTCAAGTGCCCTTAACTTCAAGTCCTGAGGCCCATTAGTGAGTATTCGCCTAAACTCCTGCTCATTAAAGGATCTGGCAACGTAATCATCATATCCAGATTCTATTAAAATGTAGTCAATTATCCTACTTAGGAGCGTTAAGCTGCCGACCCTACTATACTTCCTATTAGCTAATTCATTAGGTATAATCCACTTGGATACTAATACTGGGTCATTATGTGCCTTAGCTATGGCTATTAACCTTAATATTGAGTACTCGTCATCATTTGCATTAACTTTAATCAAAGTAATATCATTAATATCCACCGATGATTGCTCATTAGTGTACGTTACTAATACTTCACCAGGTTTAATCCTGCTTAATGCTTCGTTAATAAATTCCTCACTAACCACTACTTAACTAACTGCTACCCTAGGTTAATAAGCAGTTCTCTTCTTTAAGTTACTTGATAGCCTAAATGGGGTTAGGTTTATAAATTCGAAATCTATATCGTTATCGAAATCGAGTATGAATGAAAACTTATTTAAGAACCAGCGGATTAGTGGTAATGAGGTAGTAACAATGAATGGTAAGGTCAGGTTCTATGTAAAGGTAGCAACACTACTAGTTAGCGCTACCTCAATTATTGAGCTCTTAACTGGAGTAACCATGAATATACCCGTGCTTATTGCTGATGGCCTACACACAATGCTTGACGTAGTCATATTAAGCTCATTATACATTGGGCTTGGGCCAACCTTAAAGCCGCCTGACATGGATCACCCCTATGGTCACTTTAAGTATAAGTACTTATCAATGTATACTGTTGCAATAATATTAATGGGTGCATCACTTTGGTTAGTGGCTGAATCCATCATTAATATTACTAAAGGTATTGTTGAGAAGTTACCCTTAGACTCATTATACATCATTATTATTGTTGCCAGCCTAGTATTAAGTAGGTTAATTAACCTGAGGATTGGGTACATTAAAACTGGTGACTTAATACTTAAACTTGAGTTTAGGCATGCCATAGCTGACTTACTGGATGCGTTACTAATAGCGGCAGTAATGGTAGTCTCATTAATGATGCCAATTATTCAACCTATTGCAGTTCTAGCTATTGCAGCATACCTAATATATTTGGGAGTTAATTACTTTAAGGAGTCAATGAATGTTCTACTTGATCAAATTAACCCAGAAATAACAAATAGGGTATATAGTATAGCTAGATATCATAATGTATCAGTTTCTGATGTTAAGGTTAAGAATACTGGTAATGGATATGCGATAGACCTCATTGTTAAGGTTCCGGGTTGGTATAGTGTTAATGAAGCTCATAGGATTGTGGATGAACTTGAGAATGATATAATGAAGAATATACAATCAGTAGTGTCTGTGAATACTCATGTTGAGCCAGGTTAATTTCAAGGGCCAGCCACAGCTATGTAATGGTGCCTTAACTCACTGGTGATGTTTGCTATGTCACTACTCTTAAGGGTAGTTAGGAAGTTAACGTACCTTGCATAGTAATCCTCAGGTAAACCGTATAGTGGTATTATTGAGTACATTTGCGCCAGCCCCTCCGGTGACTCAGCCCTGACTGTTAACCTCCCCCTCTGATTGCCTTTAATCATTTCAACATCATGATCATTAACCATGCTCATTGACTCAGTTGTCTTAAGTATAAGTTCCTTAACCTCATTAACATGCTTCTCCCTAGTACCCACTAACGCAATTAGGAATCCAACACCACCTAGGGGTACATATGTTGAGAAGGCGTAATAGGCTAGCCCCCTCTTAACCCTAATCTCCACGTAAAGCCTACTAATTAAACCCATGCCACCAAGGAGTGTGTTGAAAGCCATGTAATTGAAGACCCTACCATATATTGAGTCAGCAGGATAGGCAACAGCAATGGTGCTTTGAACCTTATCACTTAACTTAACATTAACCTCACCGCCCCCATATCCCTTCACGCTGGGCCACTTAGCATTAGCTGGGGAGCCACTAATTTCAACATCACCACCTACTACGGTTACTGAGTAATAGGCTAAGTTATCTAATGCCCTTCTCACGTCCTCTGGTTTAATCCTACTTAAGTCGACTCCAAGAAGAACCTCTGGGTGATTCCCATATGGTGAATCAGGCATTAAACCCCTTAAAGCCTCAGCCATTGCCCTCGCTGTAGTATCCTCCCTAGCCACATTAATCTGTGTCGACGCCTCATTGATTGCCCTATCCAGTAGGCTTAAGTCAACCCTAGTTAACGCATCCCAAAGGCCCTTAAGTAAGCTTGAATTACCTTTATGCGTCTTTATTGACACTGTTAATTGATCCCATGAGTTATTGAATGATATTGTTACACCACTCTTCTCCAACTCCATGATTCCTCTGGACCACTTCCATAGATTAACCAGTACCCTTGATAATCCAGGTACATCCTCATTAATTAAGCCAAGGTTCAACTTAACATCAACAACGAGTGATTCACTCCAGTGGCTCAACTTCATTACCTTAGCCATAGTAAACCACCACTGCTGATTTTATAAGCTCCTCCACATGATTAACATAATCCTCAGCCCCTAAGTACTGAGCATTACTCATTAACTTCACTAAGTGTTCAGGGTCATTGGCGAATAATTCACCCACACCATATAATTGACCAAGCTTACTGGGTGAGTCAAGTGTATTAATTAACCTAGTCTTAATCCTTGCAATGGCATTATTAACTTCATCGGCATTAGGCTTCTCTAAAATAACCTCAATTAACCTATTATAAGCCTTATCAGGGTCCTTAACACCCCTCAGCACTATACCGTAGGGTCCATTCATGTAAGTTAACTCGTAACTGGCATAAACGCTTGAGGCGGTTCCCTCCTCAACAAGCCTATACAGCCTAGCGAACCTAGGTATTGATGCTGGTTCACTAGCCGTTAAGCCGTAGGCTAGCCTCTTATCGCCAATTAGAATGAAGTCGACGAATAATTGCCTTGAGAAGCCTTGAGCATTATGTAATCCAGGTGACTTAAATAATACTAAGAGCCTAGGAACCATTGTTGAACCCCTCATGGTTACCTTAATGATACCGTTAAATTGCTCATCCCATGGCTCCACATCTCCCTTAACTTCACCAGGCTCAATACTGCTGAAGTGGAGTTCAGCAAGCTTCTCAATACTACTTCTCGTTAACCCACCCACAGCCACTAGGACTGCATTGGATGGATTATAGTATCGCCTATAGTAATTGTATAATTCATCACGCTTAACAGACTCAAGATCTCTCCTAACGCCAATAACCATGTGCCTATATGGGTGTGAATCCCACATTTTCCTACTGGCCGTAAGCATCATTCTTGCCTCCTCATCATTCTCATTCATATCGAATTCACTTAACACAATGCTCCTCTCAAGTTCAAACTCATTCTCAAGGAATAATGCATCCTTCATCCTCTTGGCCTCAATCATGAAGCCTAACTCAGCCTTATCCACTGGTAGGACTTCAACGTAGGCCGTGGTGTCATATGTGGTGAAGCCGTTGAAGTAACCCCCAACTCCCTCCACCAGCTCATCAATACTCTTCTCAAGCCCCTTAATACTCCTGAAGAGTACATGTTCAACAAGGTGAGAGCCCCCATATATTCCATCTCTCTCATTCTTAGCCCCAACATTGTAGAATACGTACACAGCCTCAACCTCACTGTCAGGTATGTGTGAACCCACAACCCTTAATCCATTACTAAGCCTTATGCTGAATGCATTCATAGTAGAGTACTGCGATTAAGGATTTAAAGTGTTTAGGTGCTGATGCTTAACTGCTCATGTTTATTTTAACCAATAGGGTTATTTATCATTAATGAGGTTAATTAGGCAATGCCTTTATCGTTCTTTAATAGGAGGGGGGATAAGATTAAGAGGAAGATGGAGTCCTATAGGGGATGGAGGGTTATTGATGATAATGGTAGGGAACTGGGTATGGTTACCTCAGTGGAATATAAGGTGAACCGTGATGGCAACAACCTGAAGGTAATAATAACTGGTGTAAACGTGAGTAGGGATGGCCAGGTTATTAAGTATAGTACAGCCAATAATGTGCTTAAGTTTAATGATGAGGAGAGGATTATTATAGTTAAACCTAAGAATGAACTGGAGGCTACTATTAATGATGTTAAGTCTAAGCTTGAGGACACGGTTAATAAGTTGAGGAAGGTTAATGAAATGCTCCTTAAGCTAGGTGATGTAATGCTCAATATGATTAGTAATAATGAGAAGATTCCACAGGATTTAGTGGATAAGTTCAGGAAAATGCTTGAGAATGAGAGGGAGAGGTATGTGAGGGAGTGTGATGAGAGGATTGAGAAGTTAACTAGGATAATAGGTGAATTGGATGCTAGGATATCTGAAATGGAGACTGAGTATGGTGAACTTAAGTTAAAGAGCGAGATAAGCCAACTTCAGGATGAGGATAAGGGTAAGCTCATAGCACTTAAGGATGACTTAGATAGGTTAAGGGGGATTAGGAATGAGATAACTATGCTGATTTACAAGTATAGGGGTGAATGCATTTAACCAACCCTTAACCTAACCTTAATGTTACTTAACCTCAATTGATTATCAGTATTCTTAAAGTTGGGTTCCCTTAACTCATTAGCCCTCTGAAAGGCCTTAATTAACCCCTCAAGGTCCCTACTCTTAATGAGGTCCCAAACCTTAACGGATGGAGGCTTATAGAGGCAGGTCTTAAGCCATCCATCACTGGTTAACCTCATTGTTGTGCAACCAGCGCAGAAGCTTGGATTCATGTAATTCTTCACAACCTCAACCTTAACACCATCAACACTAAGTAGGGGCCTATTATGCAAGTCAACCCTACTCCCAAGGAATCTACCACGCTCCATAAGTCGCTTAACCACAGTGTTTAAGTCAACGTAATTCTCATTGAAAGCCACTTCCCCATACCCAACGGGCATTAATTCTATTAACTGTAGTGAGAAGCCATGCTTTGCAGCGAAGCTTATTAAATCATCAACCTCATCAACATTAACCTTAGTAACAACCATATTAAGCTTTATGTTATTGAACCCAGCGTCCTTAGCCTTCATTAACCCATCAATAACCTTATTGAATACCTTGGGGCTTGTTCCAGTTATGAATGCATACCTCTCAGGCTTAAGGCTATGTAACGACACATTAAGCCTCATTAAGCCTGCCTCCCTAAGCTTTGAGGCTAATTCACCTAGGAGGTAACCATTAGTTGTTAAGGATAAATCCTTAGGTTTCCTTAGGCTTAATTCCTCAATTATCTCAGTAATATCTTTACGTAATAATGGTTCACCACCAGTTAACTTAAAATCCATTACACCAATCCTCATGGCTGCCTCAGCTGCAAATCCAATATCCTTAGGCGTTAATGATGGGATATGCCTACTTTGACCCTCAAAGTGGCAGAAGAAGCAGTTAAAGTTGCATTCACTGTTAACCACGATCCTAAGCTTCAATAATGGCCTACCATACTTATCAATTAAAACCACACCATTGCCTTTACCTAACCCATTTTTAAACACTTCTAAGTTAACAAAACTATGTTGAATTCCTTAAAAATAAGCGTACCTACTAATTAGGAGTGAAGTACTCGGTTAAACCACGTAGGTTAAGGGAGGGATCAACGGTAATGCTCATAGCACCATCAGCACCCCCAGGTTATCCGGGGAGTGGCTCAGGACTCAACACTGGTATTGATTATCTTAGGAAAAAAGGGTTTAGGGTGATTCTTGGAGATACTGTTAAGTTCGCCTTAAATAAGGGCTTCCATTCGGCTCCAGATGAAGTTAGAGCTAAGGATATCATGGATGCCTTCATTAGGGATGACGTAGATGCAGTATGGTGCTTAAGGGGCATGAGCGGTGCCTTTAGGGTTATTAGGCTTCTTGACTATGATGTAATTAAAGAGCACCCTAAGGTTATAGTGGGCTTCAGCGACATAACAGCCCTACAAACTGCAGTGTATGCTAAGGCTGGAGTCCCATCACTACAGGCCCCAATGCTTGACCTTAATGTGACACCTAGTGAGGCTGGCCTAAGTAGGTTCAGGAGGGATATGGATGCGGCTCTAAGTATACTCAAGGGTGAGGTGATGGAGCTTAAGCCCCTTCAGGATGGGCCATTTCCAAGAATAATAACACCAGGTAAAGCAAGCGGCGTAATGGTTGGTGGCAATCTATTGAAATTCCTCCTTCCTCAATCAATACCAAGCTTCAGAATTAACCCGGAGGGTAAGGTACTCTTTATTGAGGAGATAGCGCTACAGATACATAGGCTTGATGAGTACTTAACGGCACTGGGATTAATGGGAATTCTCGGAGGCGTTAATGCTATTGCCTACGGTGAAATACCTGAGTTAAGGGAGTGGCAGGTTGGGGGGAGTGTGGTTGAGTCAATTGTGGAGGCAACTAAGACCTATAACCCTAAGGCCCCATCCTTCCTAAATTACCCATGCTGCCATGGTGGTGATCAACAAGGCCTAAACACATACCCAGTTCCCTTAGGCATTAGTATTGAGGTTAATGCTGATGAGGCAACATTAACAATGAAGGAACCTCTTGTTGAGTGAACGTGATGAGGTTTAAATACTCTCACCAAGTCCGTAACAAGTGGTTAAGGTAGTACTGGGAATTGATGGCGGTGCCACTAAAACAGAGGCAGCAGTATTATCATATGATGGAGTATTAATGGCTCTTGGGCAAGCCGGGCCTTCAAATCCAGCGGCATTACCTATTAATGAAGTCTGCAGTAATATTTCAGCAAGTGTAATTAACGCATTAAGTAAGGTTAACGCTAATGTTGAGGTTATTGCCTTAAGTCTATCCATGGCTGGTTACCTTGGTGGTGCTTGGGATAGTGAAATAAGGAGGTGTATAATGAGTGAACTTGGTGATTATGTTAAGGGTGCTAGAATATACATTACTGAGGATATTGAAGCCGCCCACGCCTCAGCATTCTTAACAGGTGATGGGGTAATAGGCATATTGGGCACTGGCAGTAATTTTTACGGTAAGTACTCTGGTAGGAGGGTTAGGGTTGGTGGATGGGGGCATTTAATAGATGATGAAGGTGGAGCGTACCATATTGGAGCCTTAGGCTTATCAGCAGTGGTGAAATCATATGACGGTAGGATTGGTGAAACAACCCTAGTTAAATATGCCTTAAGCCAGTACTCAGCCTCCACCATTGAGGAGTTGGTTGCTAAAGTTTATTCAGCCAGGGATGTTAAGGGTACGATCGCTTCATTTGCCAAAAGCGTCTTTGATGCAGCTAAGGAGGGTGATAAGGAGGCTTCATTAATACTTAGGAGGGAGACTGAGGAGGTTGCCTTAGCATTAACCACCGTGATTAGGAGGCTTGGTGCCTTTAACCTGCCCATAGCATTAATGGGCGGTACATACATGGCTAATAAGGGCCTATGGAAGCAAATGATTGAGGAGGAGTTAAGTAAATTAATGGGTAGGCAAGTAACTGTGAGTGAACCATTGATAAGGCAATCTTGTGCAGCATCAGTAATACCCATTAACGCTGGTGAACGTTTTGGCGACGCGTATTTGATTAATATTGTTAATTCCTGCGGCATTAAGAATAATTAATAATACTTAAAACGCGTGTTTAAGTAAAGTACCCTCCGCTTAAACGTTATGGCATGTGGAATGTTGGTTAAACGCTTTTAAACATGTTAAATCTAGGTTCAGCAATGGTTGAGTCTAAGGTTAAGGATAAGTCATTAGCGGCCAAGGGAAGGCTACAGATTGAGTGGGCTGAATCACACATGCCGGTACTAATGGCTATTAGGGAAAGGTTCATTAAGGAGAAGCCACTTAAGGGTATTAAAATAGCTGCAAGCCTCCATGTTACCAAGGAGACTGCGGTTCTGGCTAAAACCCTAGCAGCAGGTGGAGCTGACGTATACTTAGCGCCAAGTAATCCACTCTCAACTCAAGATGATGTTGCAGCAGCCTTAGTGGAGGAGGGTATTCATGTATATGCTTGGAAGGGCATGAGCAATAGGGAGTATTATAATGCCATAGGCTTCGCCATATCCTCTGAACCCAACATAACCCTCGATGATGGCGGTGACGTAGCCGGCACACTACATAAGTTAGCCTTAGGGATCATTGATGAGTCAGTTAAGTATGCCCTTGAGGTAGCAGGCAGTAGGGATTATGTAAGCTTAGTTAAGAAGATATTCGGCGGCACTGAGGAAACAACTACAGGGGTCATTAGGTTTAGGGCCATGGAGAAGGATGGGAAGTTAATGTACCCTATAATAGCTGTTAACGACTCATATACAAAGTACCTCTTCGACAATAGGTACGGTACAGGCCAATCAACTTGGGATGGGATAATAAGGGCAACGAACCTACTCATTGCAGGAAAAATAGTGGTAGTTGCTGGATATGGGTGGGTTGGAAGGGGGGTGGCGATGAGGGCTAAGGGACTTGGGGCAAGGAGGGTCATTATTACTGAGGTTAATCCAATAAGGGCCCTTGAGGCAGTCTTCGAGGGCTTTGAGGTAATGCCAATGAGTGAAGCTGCTGAAATAGGCGACATCTTCATAACAGCAACAGGTGACATAAGGGTAATATCCTTTGACCACATGTTAAGGATGAAGGATGGTGCAGTGTTAGCCAATACAGGGCACTTCAATGTTGAGATTGATGTGGAGGCCCTAGAAAAGAACGCTAAATCCAAGAGGGAAATAAGACCATACGTTGTTGAGTACATCCTACCTAATGGCAGAAAAATATACCTAATAGCGGAGGGCAGGCTAGTTAACCTATCAGCCGCGGAAGGGCATCCAAGTGAGGTAATGGACATGTCCTTCAGTAATCAAGCATTGGCGGCTGAGTACATTTTAAGAAATAAGGGTAAGTTAACACCTAGAGTTTACAGGCTGCCTCAGGATATTGATGAGGATATTGCTAGGCTTAAGTTGGCGGCAATGGGGGTTAGGTTTGATTCCCTAACAGAGGAGCAGGCTAGGTATATTTCAAGTTGGGAAACTGGTACGTAATGATTATAAAGTGTTAGGGATGAGACAGCGTTAGGGTTAAAACCATTAATAGCAATACCGTTCGTGGGCACTGGTGATGGTTTAAGTGAATTAGAGAAAATGATACTAGCCCACATTTATAAGTATGGCCCAGATACACCATGGCTACTTGCCAGGAGGCTCCTCGGTGCATCTGGGTGGAATCCAATAATACCTGAAGATGAAGTTGAGGAGGCTTGTAAGCATCTTGTTCAACTTAATTTACTACAGGAGTTTAAGGGGAGTTTAAAGGGTAGGGTTACTAGTTCGGTTAAGCCGTGGCTTAAGGTTAAGCAGCATAACCCTGAGAAGAGGGGGAGGGGGATTTACTATGATTTAACCAAGGAAGGTAGGAGGGTGGCTGGATACATTTGGAAGAATGAAATAAGAGATATGTTGGCTAAAAACCGTGGTAAGAAGCATTGAATTATGGGATTCTAATTACCCTATGTACTTAAGCATCCTATAGGCATTACCCCACAGTACCTTTTCAGCTTCATCACCCAACATATCACTGAGCATGCTTAGTTTCTCAATTGACTCAAGGCCACTTATTACTTCATCAGGGTACATTCCAAGGAAGTCAGTACCTATTGCCACATAATCCCAGCCATAATTCTCACCAATATACTTAATATTATCTAATATACCCTCAATACTTGGGTTAGGTAATAATGATGGTATTGCAGCCACCCCTATAATTCCCCCAGCCTTAATAATGGCCTCAATCATTTCATCATCAAGATTCCTACGGGAGTCCTTAAGCTTCCTAGCGTTAGCGTGGCTAACTATAATAGGCTTCCTAGATATTGATGCTACATCAAGCACAGTTTGCTTACTTGCGTGAGCTAGGTCAATTAATAAGCCAAGGTCATTGGCTAATTTAACCAGTTCCTCACCCTCACCAGTTAAGCCGTAATCCTTCCTTGAATTACATGATGCAGCAAACTTAGTATCATAATTCCATGTTAATTGAATAACCCTAACCCCCAGGTTCTTAAGTACGTATAAGTCATATATATCCCTCAATGCATCAGTACCCTCCAGGGATATTACGAAGTTAACCTTACTTAAGGTATCATTAGGGCTTTTAATAATCTTAATTAATCCCCTCCTCTCCAGGTAGTAGTAGAATTTGAGGTGATCCAGTATTAGGTCGAATGAGAAGTGCGTTGGGTTTGTTGCTCTACCATAGAGTGCCTTAATCTTATCAGCATCCTCATTCCAAGTCCTAACATGAGGGTATATTGCCGCGAATACTAATGCCTGATCGAATTTAGCCAATTGAGCTATACTTGATTGTGCTGGGCCATTAATGGTATCGTTAAAGTATTGTGAAGTCCCCCATGAGATATCCTCGTGTAGGTCAGCAATCCTCATGATAATTATATTGCATATAGCTTTTAAAACTATGCTTCACTAAATTAAAATCAGTTAAGCTTTAATTCAGTAGTTAACAACCGAATAATGCAGTTTAAGGTAAATGCCTCAGTGGAGCTGATTTTACTAATTATATACGCCTTAATGTGGTCTGTGGTGCCGCTCTACGCATTATTCTCAACCTACATTCTATACGCCAGCGGCTTAACGTTGATTGAAATTGGTGCATTTAGTACATCCTATAATATAGCATCCATGATGGGCCAATATTCATTAGGCTACTTATCAGACATTATGAAGAGCAGGAGGAGGGTGATTATTATTGATTTACTCTCAGCAGCCTTAATTACATTACTCCTTATGTTGAACTTAAGGGTAAGCTACTACGTGTTATCGTCAATAATTATGGGATTCCTAGCCGGGGGCTTCTCAACGTTAATGTTAGCCTCATCCTCTGAAATATCAGTGGTTAAATTAGGTAGGAGTATTAGTGTTGTTAGGATTGGTGGGGCTATTGGTTGGATAGGGGGTAGTTTAGTAATACCGTTAATAATAGTTAAATCATCACTAGGGTACGCCCTCTTATTTGCTTTAATTGAATTGCTAATGGCGCTTACCATAGCTGCCTTAATGCTTAAGGAAACATACTCCACTAGATTCACCACTAGGCTTACCTTAAGCACGTGGGCTGCCCTATCACTCTACTCCTTAATAGCTGGGTTAACAATATCATCAGCATCCTGGTTCCTACCAGTGTACGTCTTCATTAAACATGGTTCAATATTGTACTTGGGTGAAGTAATAGCTGCAGGTGCGACTGCTGAGGTGCCTACAATGATCATTACCGGTAGGTTATTTGACAGCAGCCTAATATTCAGGAAGTATTTATTCATAATCAATGGTTTAGTATTATCCTTAGCCTTCACGCTATATTCCCTCATCCCATTGAGTGCATTATACCTGGCTCAAGTGGTTAGGGGTATTGGTTACGCATTATTCATAGTATCAACCCCAGCATTACTCATGAGCCTAGGCGTGGAGAGGGGTAAGGGATCAGCTGTCTTCTTTACAATGTTCTCAATGGGGTCAATACTAGGTGGATTAATTGGGGGTGCTATTTCAACAGTAATTGGGGTTAGGAATCTATTCATCCTACTATCCATACTCTTCCTACTGGTTTCACTAATAATGAACACCGCATTGAGGAGTAGGATTAATGAAATTCAACAGAGCTTAATGCATTGAGGTGTTATTACCTAATGTACTTTAGAAGCAATTCCCTACTCTTAGCAACACCAGTATCATAATCTTCCCTACCCTCATACTCCAGTGAAACCCAGCCATTGAATCCATGATTCTTAAGAATGTTGAAAACCCTATCGTAATCTATATCCAAGGTATACCACACGCCACCACCAAAGTATGTCTTAGCATGAACCATTGCAGTGTAGGGCGCTATCATCTCCAGTTGCCCATAGGTATCCTCAATGAAGTTACCTATATCCATTACTGCCCTAAAGTACTTTGATGGTACGTCATTAAACATTTTAACCATGTTTGACGCCTTACCTGAAATCCCCCAATGATTCTCAAGGCCAAGTATTATTCCTAAATCCTCAGCAGTGGGTAGTAGGCTTCTTATTGACTCCTCAACCCACCTTAATGCATCCTCCTCAGTATAACCTGGTAATGGTGGTTCTTTACCCTTATTCCTCATTAACTCATCAAAACTCTTAATTGTCCTCCACCTACCTGAATTAATCCTAATTATGGATGCTCCAAGGACATAGGCTGCATTTAACCACTTCTTCACTAACTCAACCTCCTTATCCCTTGAACCAGTGAGTGGGTTAATAAAATCATTGTGAATTGATACAGCGTATATGCTTAATCCAAGCGTGAAGGCTACCCTCTTAACCTCCCTTAAATCCCCTGTATTGAGTCCACTTAAATGATCCTCAAGAATTTCAACACCACTGAACCCATGTTTAGCAGCTCTCTCTAAGTAATTATTAATGGGCATCTTCTCACCCTCAAAGTGCCAGAAGGAGTATGTTGAAACCCCTAGGTTCATAATACATTATGCTTGAACCTCTATTTAAGCATTGCTACTATTATCCTTTTAAATTATACTTAAGAATTAGCATTGATTTACCGAACCTAGATAATATGTTAGATAAGCCCTCTGGTTTTCTTTCACTTAACCATAGTTTAGCATAAGCATCAATTATGCTCCAGTAATCATCAGCCTTTGCCTCACCCTTAATTACCCTTAAGCCGAGTTCCATCATGCTCCTAATTAATTCTAAACTCTCAGGGAGCTTCACATTCCTTAATTCGTTAAGTATCTTGCCCCATTCATCCTTAATCATTTCCTTAGCTTCATTACTCATAGTACTTAACCTATCCAAGTATATTACGTTTTTTATATTAGAGGACACTATTCCCTTACCGAATAATTTACGGGCCTTTAAAACACCCTCATCCTCACTACTTAACCTAATCCACTTAGCCTC
Source organism: Caldivirga sp. UBA161 (assembly GCF_002506515.1). Lineage (GTDB taxonomy): Archaea > Thermoproteota > Thermoprotei > Thermoproteales > Thermocladiaceae > Caldivirga. The sequence goes on along the minus strand of NZ_DAXS01000068.1, from coordinate 52,122 downwards.
CCAATCACCCGTACCCTCAGCTATCTCCATTGAAGCCAGTATTAGGGGTGTTAGGTATGTGAATAGGCATTCCTCACCATCATCACCCCATGCAGTTATTAGGAATCCACCCAGTTTCCTCTCCTTGGCTGCCATTAGAAAGTTCTTAACATTGGTTAATGCTCTTTCGAAGTCTGGGTAGAACCTGTTCCAGTTTGATAAGCCTGGGCATGCCAATTGATTACTGTAGTGCCCAACCTTATCTATCATGTTTAGGAAATCCTCCACATTTAATGGTTCATAATTCCAATTAGCTATAATCACCTCATCCCACATCTTATCATTAATAACGCCCTCCCATATGGTCCTCTCCTCACTGGGTAAATATATTCCGGTTAACATGTCACCCCAAACCACAGGTACTTTACCATACTTCTTAACCATATTTAATATAGCCCTATAATGCGTTAAGTACAGTTCAGGGCCCTTAAAGACGAAGCCAACCTTATCAAGGCTCCTACCTCTACCCAGTGACCATGTTTCATCACCACCCACGTGTATTAACCTTGATTTACTGGTTTCAAGAACATCCTGAAGCAACCTTAACGCGAATGCCCTCGCATCCTCACTGCTTGCATCTAATGTACCATCACGTGGAACCCACCAAAGTTCCTTAAACCTACTGTATTTTGGTAATGATAGTATGTTCTCCATGTGGCCCAGTAGCTCTAATGATGGCACAACCTCAATGCCGTATGATTCACCGTAATTAACTATAGTATTCCACTCCTCCTCACTTAACCTACCCCTTAAAGCACCTATATCTGGGTAGCTCCTCCACGGGTAAAGGTCCTCCAGGTAAATGAAGAAGTAATTATACTTAAGTAGGAAAAGCCACTTAATAATGTTTTTAAAGGTCTCAAGATTCGGCACACCACCCCTGGCTATATCCATGTGGAAGCCCCTTATCTTAAAGCTAAGTTCCTCATAAACCTCAACACTGGGTATAAAGCCGCTCCTCTGCATTGTTAATTGAATAACTGTGGCATAGCAAATGTACTTATTCCCCCTGGCTTCTATTGAACCATTATTAACATTAATTGAACAATGATCACCCTCCTCCTCACTTAATTTAATTTCCCAGGAACCCTTAGGTATATTGAAGTCAGAGGTTATGTTGTCAGGCAGATTACTGAAACCATCGAATCTAAACCATTCACCATTAAATTGCAGCTGCTTAGGCTGCGGTACTATTAAAATTTCCTCACCCATACTCATAATTACCAGCATGCAGGTAGCCTTAATAAGCTTAGAACCTATAATATTCTAGTGTTATCTAAATCAAACTTAATCATGCTTCATTAAACTTTAGTATTAATGCAGGAAATCAATGATGTAAATACTTAAAAGTAAATGAAATATTGTGTACAATTATGAATCCCTGCAAGCCCATAAGCTTCTCCGCCATCGAGAATGAATCTACCTTGAAGGATGCAGAGGTTATTTTAATGGCGAGGGTTTTAATAAGTGGATTAACCTATAATTTAACAATAAGGCGATTACCATTAAATACAACTACGCTTAGCATTGAGTTAAGTGAATCCAGTGGTGCTGTTGAGCCTAGGAGCATTAGTACTAGTATTAATGAATATTCAATAATTGTTGACACTAATCCATTATCACTAACAATTTCGAGGAATAGTAAGGTGGTATTCAGTAATAAAGTTGCAGTGGGCTGGGGTTACTTCCGTAGAGTTGGTGATGAATTGCATATACCATTCTCAATAAAGCCGGGTGAGGGGATATATGGGGCTGGTGAGTGGTTTAATAGGCTTAATAGAGTTGGGCAGAGGCTTGAGGTATATGTCGTTGATCCAGGGGGTTTACCTAATGATAAAACCTACGTAGCCTACCCATTCTTCTGGTCCACTGAGGGTTATGGACTGCTTATAGACACTTACTGCCGCGTTATTCTTGACTTTGGTTCAAGGTACCTTGGGGTTGGGGAATTAGTAATACCCAGTAGTGTTATTATGTACTTAATTCTATCTAATGAACCAAGTAAAATCATTAAGGCATTCTGGGAACTCACCGGGCATCCTGAGATACCACCCCTATGGTCCTTTGGTGTTTGGTATAGTTTATGGAGGGATACTGGGTACATGTATTCTGAGTATAGGACTCAGGGTGATGTTATTAAATTCGCTGAGGAGGTTAGGAGGCGTGGGTTACCCGGTGACGTAATTCACATAGACCCAATATACACCCTCAGGCCTGTTAAGGAGTCGCTTAGAAGGTTCCTAAGGGAACTAGGCCTCAGTGAAGGGGACTTGAAAGAGCTTGAGGAGTATCATAGGGTTAACGGTAGGTGGAGTTTTAGGCCATTGATTGATTACATTAAGTCTAAGTGGCCTGACAAGTACATTAAACTAGCCTCAGAGTACCCTTGGACTGGGCAGGGATGCACCTTTGAGTGGCATGATGGATTCCCTGACCCAGCATCAATGATTAGGAGGATTCATGAATTAGGCTTCAGGGTTAGTATATGGGTTAACCCATACACCCCAGTTGGAAGTAGGGTGTTTAATGAGTTTAATAATAGGGGATTCCTAGTTAAGGTTAGGGGCAGGCCAATGGTTGAGATGCCTGCCTGGAAGGGTGGTGAATTATTCACATACAGATACTTGACTGATGATTTCGGCGCAGTCGACTTCACTAGGAGTGAAGCTTGTAACGCATATATTGAGGAGATTAGGAGGCTACTTAAACTGGGTATTGATGCAATTAAAACCGACTACGGAGAAGGAGCTCCTGAGGAGGGTGAGTACTCAATAGGTGTTAACTCATGCATACATAACCTATACCCAGTCCTCTACAATAGGGCTGTTTATGAGGCGATAAAGGGTGAGAGGGGGGAGGCAATAGTCTGGGGTAGGTCAGGGGGATTAGGTATCCATAAGTACCCAATAAGGTGGACTGGGGATCCTGATTCCACGGAGAGGGGTATGGCTGCATCACTTAGGGGCGTGTTATCAATGGCCACCTCTGGAATAATGTACTCAAGTGTGGATATTGGCGGCTACGCTAGTAAACCCACTGTTGAGCTTTACATTAGGTGGGCTCAAATGGGCCTACTACTAACGCATAGTAGATTCCATGGGGTAAGTGAGAGGGAACCTTGGAGGTATGGGGAGGAAGCCTTCAATATAGTTAAAGGATTCATTAAGTTTAAGTACTCCTTAATACCATACATTTACTCTCAAGTAATTGAAGGCTTAAGGGCTGGTAAGCCGTTCGTTAGGCCACTTGTAATGGATTACCCCAACGATGAGGCTGTTAGAGACATCGAGGATGAATACATGTTTGGTGAGTACATGCTAATAGCACCCATATTCTCAGGGGATATGAGATCAGTTTACCTACCTGAAGGAAATTGGTACGATTACTGGAGTATGAATATTATTAAAGGCCCAACAACTATTACTGCATATTCACCAATAAGTAGAATACCAATTTACGTTAAGGATGGGGCATTGATAGCATATAGTGCGGTTGATTCAATAAACTTAACGGCCGATGCCCTTCATAATCTCTTAGTTGAGGTTTACGGTGATGCTAATGTATTTAGCATAGATTTAGGTAAATACGGTAGGCTAACGAATATACCAGTTACTTATGATAAGGTCTACTCAATGGGTGAGTTTAAGGTACGCTTCATTAAGGCTTCACCACATGTTCTACGTTCCTAACGTAGTTTGTTTTTTAAATAGCCCCTACGATTGAATTAATTATGGCTAAGGAGGATTCAGTAGCTAAGAAGATGGCTCAATTAATTAGGCAGGGGGCAGTGTTAACTCAGTATACTTGCCCAGTATGTGGGACGCCGTTGCTTAAACTTAAGAGTGGTAACTACTATTGCGCCAATTGTGATAGGGAAGTTGTCGTGGTTAAGAGTGAGGAGGAGGAGAGGGAGGTTAACATTAAGTATGGCTTAATCAATGTAAGGGATGTGGTCTTCTCTAAGATAATGGAATTATCGAGGGAATTACCTAAGGCCAATGATATTGATGAAGTAAATCATTATGCAGTAACCTTAACTAATCTACTTAATGCGCTCAGTATGATTAATAAGCTGATTAGTGAACAGGGTAAGCAGGCTAAGTGAAGTGGCATTATGCTTACGTTTAAATTCCTAGCAACCAGTGGATAAAGCTAATGAGCGCCGTTGAGGCCATTGACCTTAGGAAAAGTTTCATAAGCTATGAGAGGGTTGGGTTAATTAAGAGGAGGAAGGCTAGGGTTAATGCGTTAAACGGTGTATCATTAAGCATTAAGTGGGGTGAGGTGTATGGCTTATTAGGCCCCAACGGCGCCGGTAAGACTACCACGGTTAAGATTCTATCAACATTATTAATACCGGATTCAGGGTTAGCTAGGGTTAATGGCTTTGATGTAGTTAAGGAAGCTGGAAGAGTTAGGGGGATTATAGGGCTTGTGCTTTACCCAGATAAGGGATTCTACTCAAGGTTAAGCGGATTCGAGAACCTGGTGTACTTTGGTAGGTTATATGGATTAAGTAGGGCGAAGGCTGAGGAGAGGGGTAAGGAATTACTTAAGTTAGTTAACCTTGATTGGGCAGCCAATAGGCCTTATGAGGAGTATAGCCTAGGCATGAGGGCTAGGTTATCAATAGCCAGGGCCCTAATCCACGACCCACCCGTGGTTTTCCTAGATGAACCAACAATAGGCCTGGATCCAGTGTCAGCTAGGTCAATTAGGAGTCTCATTAAGAGCCTTAAGAAGGAGGGGAGGGCAATATTGTTAACCAGCCATAATTTATGGGAGGTTGAGGAGGTGTGTGATAGGGTTGGCATAATTAGTGAGGGGAAGGTTTTGGTTGAGGGTTCACCGAGGGATATTAAGGATAAGCTTGGTTTAAGGTATATTATTGAGGCTGAGGTGAGTGGTGATTCAGGAAGCAGCATAATTAGGGTTGAGACCACTGATCCCGTGGCTGAGCTTAGGAGGATAATGCTTGAGGCTGAGGATAATGGACTTAGAATAAGTAGGATCAGAGTTAATGAACCAACCCTGGAGGAGGCCTACATTAAGGTGGTCTCCAAGTGAGGATTACGGATAAACTTAGCTTATTTTGGGCAATAATGGTTAACGAGTTTAAGATAGTTTCAAGGGAGCCCGGAGGCTTAATAATCCTGATAATAATGCCTTACCTAGTGGCAGGTGGTATGGCCGCCATGGCATCCTTCTTCACTAGGGTTAATGGTGTGGATTTCATTAGGCAATTCATAGGCTTTGAGGTAATAATGGTGTCTGTAATAATGGTTCAGACAGGAGCCAGGTTCCTTAATGAGGAGAGGAGTGGGGGGAGGCTTGAGGCTCTTATGGCTACTCCAGTGAGCATGTATATGGTGCTTTTCGCTACATCCATGGTGATGGTGCTTGTTAACGTAGGGGCATATGTTGTAGCTTCATTACCTATAATTTACGGCGCCTTTGGATTAAGCGGATTAATTAGGTTAATACCATCCATGATAATCATAATCATAGGGTTAATGCCGCTTTACGGCATTGGACTTGCATTAGCAGGTGTAGTAATTAGGATTAGGGATGTGGATGCATTAATGAATGTAGTCACATCGCTAATAACAGTACTCTCGGGGGCAACATACCCATTATATGTATTACCCAAGTGGATTAACGCAATAGTGGTGGCTATGCCAATGTATCAGCTTTACCAAACCACCATAAGCATAATAATGGGTAATGGAGCTTCGGCATTACTATACGGCTTAATAGCCTCAACGGTGGCTTACCTAATGCTTGGGGTGTTCACCTATGGTAGAATTGAAAGGAGCGTACTTAAGAGTGGTATTAGGTAAAGTAGCCCTGGAGTTTGAAAGGGGAGTTAGGGTACTGTTCTCTAAACCAGCTGAAAATATAGCATTCATAGTATCCACACCACTCTGGTTAGCATTCTTCATACTAACACTTAGGGGTTATGGAGTAATTAAACTAAGCAGTATTGATCTTCAATTATTCCTTTGGATTGCATACACATTCTCACTATACACAACATGGTTATGGGCTTTTGGCCACGGTATAATGGATGAGGGTTATGATGGAGTCTTAGAATACGTATTAGCCGGGGGAGAGGACTTGTTAATTCACTTCATTGGCTGGGGATTATCATTAATTACCTATGAGTTAATGGACCTAGTTGTAATAGTAGGAAGCTTCGCCATACTATTTAACACTGGGGTAAGCCTAATTAATCCCTCATTACTTATATTATCACTAGTATTAGTGACGCTGGAATTATTATTCATTTCAGTGATTTACTCAATGCTAGTGATAAGGCTTAAGTCTAATTGGGTCATAACTAACATTATTCAATTCATACTGCCAACGTTTGGAGGCTTAATACCAGGGGAGGTTAATGGATACGTTAAGGTAATTAATAAGTACTCACCAATAGCTTATCCAGTAATTCTAATGAGGGAATCAGCATTGGGAGTTAATGAAATTAACATGCCGATTTCCATTCAATTAATGTACTCACTGGTCATGATAATAGCGCTAGGTGCATTAGCGTGGATTATAGTTAACATAACTACGATAAGGCTTAGGCATAGTGGGCAATTAGGTCTTTACTAGGTTAATAACTTAAATGATTAAGCGCTAATCATTGAAAAGGTATTTTCACTAAATGGGTTAATTAAGATTACTGGCTAAATTACTTAGTATGTAATCATTATTTGAATGACCTAACCTATTTACTGGATTAATGGTACCAATCCTGTACCCCATTAGTATTAATAATGAATTGGCGAAGACGTATAATGATACTATCACATGCCCCATCATAAATAACACTACCCCAAGCACTATTAAGGCTATTATTGATGAACGTTCAATAATGAACTTTTGCCTTAATAATGCCTTAGAAGCCTTAGGCGTATACAACCATGGTAAGTCACTTAGTAAGGCCTTAGCCAAGTATATCATTAATGGGAATGTTAACGCATACATTGTTAATCCACCAACAATAAGTGATTTAAATAAGTCCCAGTAACCGTAATTCATTCTCCTCCCAACCATTATTATCATAATTAGTAATGCCACTCCAACTACATCAGTAAGTATTGAGAGTACCAGTATTGGTAATGGTGGTATGAGTATGTTAAATACCTGCATTATTATCATTGTTACTATTGAAATAACACCTAGGTACACTAACGGGTACTTAAGTAACCATAGGTAGGCATCTACCTTATCAATAACGCCCCTGTTCCTTGACTTAAGTATCTCCATGAAGTACCTCTTGAGGGCCCACATGTCATTGGTAGCCCATCTTATTGTTTGAGACCTGAAGGCACTATATGTACTAGGTATTTCAGTTAATACTCTCTCATTCATTATTCCTATCCTACCACCCATTAACCATATTCTTAAGGCTATATCAATATCATCGGACTTACAGTAACATAATCCATTAATCCTATTGAAGAATTCCCTCCTAATCAAGAGATTATTACCTATAATCATGTAAAATCCCCTTCTAAACCTAGAAAGAGCCCTACCAACGATCTGAATTTCACTAAGTATGTTAAATAGTATCATTAGGGGCCAACTGAAGCTATTAGGTACCTTAGGCGTACCCAGGAATGGTGCCCCAACAGCATCATACCCCTCGTTAAGGTAGTTTAATGCAACCTTCAAGTAATTCCTAGGTAGGGTTGTGTCTACATCAAGTATTAGTAAAACATCCCCCCTCGCTAACTTAGCGGCCTCATTAATGGCGCCACCCTTGTAGCCTATTGGTTTACTCCTCCAGTTAACTAATGTTCGTAATCCATAAACCCTGCCTATTCTTTCAACCGTACTCTTAATTAAATTGGCTGTGGCTTCATCATCATCAGTGGCCACTATTACCTCAAGCTTATCCCTAGGGTAGTCAAGACCTATAATCCTCTTAACGGCATCCTCAATTGCATCAATCCCCTCCCCCTTAACAGGTATTATTACTGAAACTAGGGGTAACCAGCCTACATTACTAATCGATGATCCCGCATTCTTCATTACCCTTAACCTAGCGTACGCAGAATGCATCATTGTTAATAATTGAGCTAGCACAATCACTATAAATATTGCATAAATTATGTATGTAATTAATATGAATGGCACATAACCTTTAGGCACAGGCTTAGTGGCTATGCCGACTGTTGAATTTGACTGAGTGTAGTATGTTGAATTATTCAGCACCACGTTTATAACGCTTATATATTGATCAAATCTTAATTCAACATTTTCAATTATTTTACTAGCATTAAATTCAATAATTCTACTTATATTACTAAGCAATATTTGGCTTTGCGTGGTAGTATTAGTAATCATTATGAGTTTTGCGTTTAAAGGTTTAATAAATATTTCTCTACATTAATAATTAAGATTAATAATTAAGCTTCAGGGGCCTTAAGCACAATCCCATAATGGTATTGGCTCACCTTACTAACTTGAAGGGGCTTAAATTCCTTAAAAGCCTTAATATAATCCTCCTCACTTAACCTAATATCCACAGGAGGCCCCATTGGTGTCCTCTCCTTAACCCAATCAACAATAATAACTTTACCACCAGGCTTAATTACCCTCTTAATTTCATTCACCACAGCCTCCCTATTAGCCATATCGTGGAATGAGAATGCCAGGAGAACAACGTCAATGGAATGATCAGGTATTGATAATGAATCAGCATTCTCATTTAGGAAAACTACATTACTTGACTTAATGCTCCTCCTAGCCTCACTAATTGCATCCTCATTACTATCCACACAGTAAACCAGTGATGCAATGGGTGCTACTAAACTAGTGAACCTACCTGTTCCACACCCAATATCAGCAATAACACTACCTGCATTAATATTACCCTTAATGAAATTCACTATTGTTGACCCCACGGCACCACCATGCATACTGTTCATTGGTTGAATATGCTTATGATTATTTTTAAGCGTTAACCTATTAATGAGGTTTTAATCATGGGTATATTAAGGAGCCTTAATTTAATAGGTAATTCAATTATCCCTCTTACCTTCAATGAACTCCATTAACCAATTGTACGCCTCATCAGGTGGCGCATGCACTGGCGGGTTCTTAAAAGCCCAAGCGGCAACACTATATATCGGGCCAGCAACGCCTCTATCTAAGGCCACCTTCATTAACCTTAATACATCAACCATAACGCCAGCGTTATTCCATGGATCATGAACCTCAAGGCTAACTTCAATCTTAACTGGAACACCGGCAAAACCCTGCGCCTCAATAAACATGTGAGCCCTCTTCCTACCACCCAGGAAGCCAATGTGGGCCACTGGCGTTATGTAGGCGTCGAAGTCCTGCTCCTTAACCATCTTCTTAACTGCAGCAGTCTTAGTCTTCTCCTTCTGCCCCTTCCTATAATTTAAGTTAAGGAAGTCTGGTGTTCCACCAACGTTAAGTTGATACGTACCCACTACTTTTAATCCCCTTAATGATAGTAGGTGCATTATGGTTTTATGAAGCACAGTGGCCCCCAACTGATTCTGAATATCATCACCAAGTAGTGGTAAGCCAGCCTTAGTGAACTTAGCCTGCCACTGCTCCGCAGTGGCTATTTGAGAAGGCATGGCATTCACAAAGCCTACACCGGCTCTTAATGCAGCCTCAGCGTAGGCCTCTGACGCCTTCTGAGCACCTGTAGGCAGGTAATTGATTAGGATTTCGGAATTCGTGGATTCCAGCTCTTTAACCACATCATCGACCTTAGCCTCAACCACAGGTATGTGCGACCCGGCAAGCTCAGGGGCTATGCCATCCAGTAGTGGCCCTGGCTTAACAATAACGCCAGTCTTATCTACGTCAATTATCTTTAAGGCATTATTTGGAGGAGTGAATATTGCATCAGCCAGATCTTTACCAACCTTCCTGGCGTCAACATCAAAGGCCGCAGTGAATTTAATATCACTAATACTGTACCCATTGATCTCCTTGAAGGTTACGCCAGTCGCATCATTAGTTAACCTATAGTATTGGACACCTTGAACCAAGGCGGAGGCGCAATTACCCACACCTGCTATTGATACCTTTATATTACTCCTCATTAATATGCTATATTAACGGCTGTTAATAAGCTTTGCCTAAATGGTTAAACATAGGCGTACTCATCCCTAGTTAAAACCTCTGCACCACTCTCAGTAACTAGAATCATGTTCTCAACCCTAACACCACCCACATCCTTAATGTAGATGCCTGGTTCAATGGTGATTACATTACCTTCCTTCAACACGTCATTACTATTAGGCCCAACCGCTGGCCTCTCATGAACCTCAACCCCCACTCCATGGCCAAGGCTATGTATAAAGCCCCAGGCAAAGCCATACTCATTAATCACCTCCCTAGCTGCAGCATCAACTTCACTTGCCTTAACCCCCGGTTTAACAACGCTTATCGCCCTCCTTGAGGCTTCAATAACAGCATTGTAAGCATCCTTAAGCTTACCCTCAAGTGGCCCAGTCACTAAAGTCCTAGTTAAGTCTGAGCAGTATAGCCTGTACCGTACGCCAATGTCAATTACCACAGCTTCATTAATGCCAATACGCCTATCACTATGCGTATGGTGAGGCTTAGCTCCATTTGGACCTGAGCCGACTATTGGATTAAAGGCAACTTCATCTCCGCCGTAGCTTATTAACCCATGGTAAATATATGCGGCTAGATCCCTCTCCCTCATCCCAATGATCCTCATCCCATATAACTCCTTTAAAACCCTAAGGGTTATGTTGATTGCCCCCTTAATTAACTCAACCTCCTCAGGGGTTTTAACAGACCTGGCATCAAGAATATCTGCAGAAGCATCAATGGGCTTAGCATTAACAGCGTCAATAGCTTTCCTAACGAATTGCTTACTTGAATCGTCAATTAGTATGCTTGAGCCTGGCTTAATCCATGATGTAATTACCTTAATTAATTCATCAGAACCCCAAATCACATTACCCCCCGTGGGTAATTTATAACTTGAGTAAGCCACTACATCAGCCTTACCATTAACTAACTCCCTAGCCCTCTCCCAGTCTAGTAATGGGGTAATGACTTTAATTGCCGAATCATCAATGTAAGCCAGCAGCCCATCTTCATAGCCAAGTAAGTAACCCATGTTACTTGGGTTAGTTAGGATTAATGCCGAAGCCCCCTTATCCTTAATAAGGGACCTTACTCTGCTTAACTTATCCTCAATAATCATACTTACCATTACTAGCTCAGTGTTTTTAGCATTAACTCTTCAGCAGCAGTGAGTAAGCTTGAAGCGCCTTAATGAGTAGGTTAAGATCCCTCTTAAGCCTATTGTAAGTTTCCTCACTTATCTGCCCATTAGCCTTAGCCTCATCAAGATTCTTAGTTAAGTTCTCTACTGTGTCCTGTGATATTGCGGAGACGTCTATTGACCTTATCCAATGGTTCATCAAGCCGCTTTCAAGCTCATTCAATAATCCCCTAGCTTCATCATACATTTTACTCAATTCACCCATGGCGTTGTTTAATTCATTAATCAACTTATTATATGATTCATCATCAATCAAACCAATCTCCCTCTTAACCTCAACCTCCTCAATCTGCTTCTTCAACCCCTCTATCCCATTTCTAAGCTGATTAACCCTTGACTCGATGAGCGGGTATTCGCTATCCCACTCCCTCTTAAGGTCATTAACAGCATTCCTATAACTAATCCAAGCCTCATCAAGCCTCTTAACCCCCTCCTTATAGTGGTTGAACCTCTCCTCAAGAACCTTAATTAACTCCCTATATACGTTAATGTACTCCTCCATTACTGACCACCTATTACCGCTAATTGAGCCTTAATCTTCTCATAAACCTCCTTACTTACTTTACCTGTCCTGTAAAGTTCCTCAAGCTTGGCCAGGGATAACTTAACCTTAGCGGCCTCAGTGCTCTCTGATAAAATCCTCTTATAATGTGTTAGTATTGATTCCTGGATCTTATTGAAAATCTCCTTCATCTCACTGAGCTGCTGGGAGACATTACTAAGCCTCTTATCTACATACTCCTTAGCCTTACTGTAAGACTCCTCATCAATAATACCAGCACTCCTCCTGTACTCAAGTTCCTTAATGGATTCCTCAAGGTTAGCCTTAATACCCTCAAGGGAAGCTATGTACTGCATTATCAAGTGTTCATTCCTATCCAACTCACCCTTGGCGGTATTGGCCTTATCCTCATAATCCTTCCACAACTCATCAAGTGATTTAACCCTTCCCTGCATTGAATCAAGTATACTCCTCAACTTACTGACAGCCTCATCCTCAGGTTCACTAATGGCTGTCCTAGCTGGCGCCTGCTGGGTAACGGTAACTATTGGCTTAACCTCCGTTGTTACCTGCTGAGTCTGAGCTACAGCTTGGGTTTCCTGCCCCTTCTGCCTCCTAATGTAATTAATGTATAGTGGGCATGATGGGTAGTCCATGAAGCAGTACCAAGCCTCAGGATTAACGGTGCGATTAACCGCACCGCAAATGTAGCCTCCCTCAGTCTTTTTAAGCAATGGGCAAACGCTCCTCATCAGATTTAAATAGATACCTTATGCTTATAAAAATTATGCTTAAGAATAATTCAATTAAGAAGCATTAAGAGGGCATAGGCTTAATGATTTAAGGAATAATAGTGTAGTGGGTATCTCTAACCCTTAAATAGGGAGGAGTGGGGTTTAACCAGTCCTGTGGATGCTATGAATCATAGTAGTGAGCAGCAGAATAAGGAAGATAGCGAGCTAGCTAGAATTAATGCTGAGGTAAGTAGCTGCAGGAAGTGCCCCCTATATTTAAGTAGGAAGAAGGCTGTGCCTGGTGAGGGTAATCCAAGGGCTGAGGTCATGTTAATTGGGGAGGCGCCAGGTAGGGTTGAGGATGAGACTGGTAGGCCATTTGTCGGTGCTGCTGGGAAGCTACTTGATGAGTTACTTCATGAGATTGGGATTAGTAGGGGTAACTTATATATAACTAATGTTGTTAAGTGTAGGCCACCTAATAATAGGGATCCAACTGAGGAGGAGATTAATGCCTGTAAACCATATTTAATTAGGCAAATAGCAGCGGTGAGGCCTAGGAAGATAATAACCTTAGGCAGGCATAGTACAAGAGTAATACTTAGCCTCAACGGTTTAAGCTTCAGTGAATTAACTAAAGTTAGGGGTAAGGTATTTAAGATTAACATTGCTGGAGTTAATGCAGATGTTTACCCCACTTACCACCCAGCAGCCGCGTTATATAATCCGTCAGTGAGGAGCGTGATTAAGGAGGACTTAGCTAAGGCATTCAGTATTAATAAGGGTGGTTCAAGCATCCTAGATTACCTTAATGGTTAAAGCAGTATAAGCGTAAAGCATTAAATTAATTTGCCTCTAAAGAATTAGGATTGTTAGTTATTTCCCAGTGCACTTTCTTGAAGGCTGCTCCCTTAGGCATTGCCTAAACCATGATGGGCATAGGATTGGCTACTAAGGCAGTTTAAGCATAATCATAAAGCGCCACTCAGTGGTGGGCATTAAAACTAAATCAATATTAAGGAGTTAATGGAATGCGCATACTCATACATATGAACCACATGCCTGCCTGAAGGTTACTTCTTAAGTAAACTTTATAAGCAAATACTAGAGTAATACTAGTGGACTTTGATGAATTATCATTAATGATTACTGGACCACTAGTTAACTGGTATGTTAAGAGGCGGGGGGAACGGCTTGAGAGGATACTGAAGAATGCTAAGGTTTATATGCTGCCTGAGAGATTCATGGCGAGAGTCTTCTTTGCTTCAATAATCACTGCAGTATTCTCAATACCAATCGGATTATACTTAACCTACACTAGCATTGAGGCAATAATGAATGCAGTAGGCTTAACCGTTAAGTCCATTATAATTCTAGGCATAGGCTTAGTAATGATTATGCTCCCCTTCATAGTTTACGCAATGATGATGGCGTTACCTAAAATGCAGCTCTCTGACCTTCAATATAAGGTTGACTCAGAACTCCCCTTCTTCGCCGCATACTTAGCCATGATTTCTCAATCTGGATTAAGCGTAACATCAGCCATAGAGAGGTTAGCCAACATTAAGTTACTTGAGGCTATAGGTAGGATAGCTAGGGAGATTGTTGTTAAGAATAAGGCAATAGGCATGGATCCGTTAACCGCCTTAACTGAGGCAGCATTAAGTACGCCAAGCCACCTATTTCAAAACCTAATAATGGGTTATGTAACTAACGTTAGGACTGGGGGAGACATACTCCACTACCTTGAAATAAGGCTCAATGAAATAGTTAACAATACGCTTGATAAAATAAGGAGGGGTGCTGAATTCCTATCAACACTAATGGAATCATACATTGGGGCTGGTGTTATACTGCTAATAGGCCTCAACGTGCTTTACCTAGCCCAAGCAATAACGCCGACTGGTAATTCAGTGGGTGCACTTCAGCAGGCGGTCAGTAATAATTTACTCTTCGGCCTATTAGTTATCCCAGCAATATCAATAGCCTTCATATACCTTGGTGAAGTCTCAATATATAGGGTACCGTACACTGATGTTAGGCCTTACATAGCGGTTGGCGTATCATCAATGGTAGCCATGGTGGCTCTCCTAATTGGCTACAGTTCCGTGTTTCACGGTGACTTAGGTTACTCAATAAGCGTGGGGCCAGTAAGCCTGGATTTCGCAACCTACATGGCCATTGTCCTAGTGGTAGCCTACACCCCAGCAGCCCTATATGCTGAGAGGGTTATTGCTGAGAGGCGTAGCCTTGAGAGGGCTTTCTCAGACTTCCTCAGGGACTTCACTGAATTGCGTAAGAGTGGATTTACACCTGAGAAGATTATAAGCACACTGGCTGACACTAGGGATTATGGTGCCTTATCCAGGTACCTTAGGGACATTAGTAAGCAGATTAGGTACGGTATACCAATTAGGGTTGTCTTATCGGAATTCATGAATAAGACAAAATCCTATTACGCTAGGGTTTTCGCATGGCTGCTGCTTGAGTCCATAGAGTACGGTGGAGCAACCCCTGAGACCCTTGAGTCACTGGCATCATTCTCATCGTTAATGATTAGGATTAACGACGACTTACTTGCAAGGCTTAAGCCACTTAGGTTCGTACCTTATATTGGGGCAATGATACTCACCTTAACCTTAGTAATAATGGTATTCACTGTAGTTAACTTATCTAGCGTCCTCCTGCATATTCCTCAATACTACGTTAACTATGTTATAGGTAGCTTCGCCCTAACCACCGTTGTTGACTCATTCATAATGGGTTTAGTAGCGGGTAAACTAGGTGAGGGGGAGCTGTCTGCTGGCTTTAAGCATGCAATAGCCATAACAGCAATAGTGCTTGCAATATACTTAGCATCCCCACTAATATCAAAAGTGTTCATAATCTCCCCCTAGTCTTAATGCCATAGAACTACAGTACTAGCAATGTTACTGAAATACCCACATAACCCCTAATCGCACTGAACTACGTTGACTACATGCAGTAATTGAATACTTCCCACCTTATTAATACTCTCCTCCAATATTGATTAATTACTTAACTAACGAATATTCTTCATACTTTCAATAATACTCATTATGTGGCTAGTACCAACCCTAAATCTCCTCGGTTCAGGTTCCCTCTCAGCCGCTCTCATTAAATCAAGGATCTGCTGGTATGTCCTTATGCCGCCAGCAACCTTAATTCCAATCCTAGGATTATACCTCCTAGATAACTCTGCCATTAACCTAACATTCTCAATCTGAGCACCAGTCCTGTTACCAAGCTTCTCAGCGTAATCCCGCTCCTCAAATCCCGTACTTGTCTTTATGAAATCAGCCCCAGACTGAATTACAATCCTATATAATTCAAGCTTCTCCTCCCCTGTTGTGTAGGCGTCTTCAACAATTATCTTAATGACCTTACCCTCCCTATGCGCAGCCTCAACTACGGTATCGATATCATACTCAACTTCACTCCATAGCCTAGACTTAACAAGGCCCATTGGCACTACTACATCGAACTCATCCGCGTATTGTGAATAGTGTTTAATGGCATCAACCCTAGCCTCAGTGGTGTTGGTGCCAAATGGGAAGTCAATAACTGTAGCAACCTTAAAATTGTAGCCCTTACGCGCCATATATTCCCTGGCGTATCGAAGGAATACTGGGTTTACTACTATTGAATACGCACCATACTTGGCAGTATCCTCAATCAAGGCCTCAACCTCCCTCGTGGAGCCATAGGGCCTTAAGTACGTGTTATCTATTAGGCCTACGATATTCACCTCCATGCTTACTTATGAGTACGTTAACCTATTAATGCATTACGATGAACATGAATAAACCACTCATCAAATGCGTTAAGACTTTAACAATGATCAATAATTTTGAGAGAGGTTGATGTTTAATTAGGGTGTTAACCCTATCTGTAACTTAAGCCCTATGGTTATTTATGAAGATGCCGTAGCATGATTACCATTTATGGGGCTCAGCCTCACCAGTAATTATGATCCTAAGCCTCTCAACGCCCTTAACCTCATCTATTATCTTAGCCACTGAGCTTGGTACGAGTTCCCTCCAGGTTGAGTCACCCTTAATCATCATTTCCCTAATCCTACTTGACACATACTTACCTCTATCGAAGATTGGCTGCTGCCTAACTTCAACTCCACCTTCCTTAAGCAGCATGGCTACAAATGGATTACCCGTATAGGCTACTTGAAATGGAGGTAAGTAGGATTTAATGTAGCTTAACCAAGCGGCATTGTTCTCAATATTAGGTACTGGGACTATTATAACCCTACTGAGGTCAACTCCACCCTCCCTTAACCCTTCCCTAAGCATCCATATCCTCTCCCCAACAGTGAAGGGGTCCTTTTCTATATAGTTGAATTGAGCTGACCCCAAGACAACTATGACTTCATTAACATCACTTAGGATAGCCTTAATGGCCCAAATATGGCCCCAATGCGGCGGCTGAAACCTACCTATGAATAGGCCCCTCACCATGGCTGCATTACTGCTTTATTTATTATTTAAATTTTCCTTAACTGAACCTTAAGGGGTTAGTAACTTGGTTTAGTGAAGTAAACCCACCCCCTGTACTTAAGTTCCCTTGAATCCAAGTACACGCCACTACCCTCCTCCACTTTAGCGAAGTCCATGAATCCCATAGCCTTAAAATAGCCTAGGCATTCCGGCTTTATTGAAAATACGGGTAAGTACTCCTCACCACCATTAAAAATCACCTCCTCTAGGCTTAGGCTGTATCTACGGCAGGCTAATTCAACATCACCATTAACAGGTAATGAGTAAACCCTTATCTTAACGCCCTTACCCATTTCATGCAAAACCCTCCCTAAGCCATCGCTTGAATCCATTGATGCATTAATGCAGTTAATTCTATTGATTAATTCATAACTAGGCATCCAGGGCTTTGGCCTTCTGGTTAATTCAATCCCCTTAACTATAATTGGGTCATTAGTGTAATTATTAAGTAAGCCGCTATACCAGAGTTTAAAGACTAACCCAGTGAAACCGAATTCAGGTATTGTAACTAACACGTCACCTAACTGAGGCACCCTACCTATAGGTTTACTTGCAATCCCAAGTAATGCAACGTCTAATACATCATCATTACCCTCATTTAAGTCACCACCAATGTAATCGGCGCCAATAGCCTTGGCTGCATCATTAATACCCTTAATCAACTCCTCCAATTCAACTTCACTATGATCCCCCCTGAGGGTTAATGACGTAACTAATGCTACTGGTTTAGCTAATTTAACAAACAGGTCTGAGGCTGCTCCAATGGTTGTTCTCCAGCCTACGTCATAGTAAGTCATGAAGTCTGCCTTAGTTCTTGATAATGAGCCACCGTCAATTTTAAGGGTAAGTAAGCCTACATTAGGTAACTCAACATATGATACATCATTATTGGCATTAGGGTACTTTAACCCAATCAGTGACTGCATTATTCTAATTAGCTTATCTTCACCAAGTTCCCTAAGCATCACGATGGCTTGTGGAAAATATCTTTATAAACACTTAGGGAATGCGGTTATTGTGCCTACTGAAGCATCATCCAATGAACAGGAAGCCACCCAGCAGGCTCAGGGGGAAGCACAGGAGCAGGTTCAGCAACCTGTAACTCAAACTACACCCCAGCAGGTGCAGCAGTTGAGGAAGCTTAGGTGGGGTATTGCTTACATTTACGCAAGCTCCAATAACACTATGATAATTATCACTGATTTAACGGGAGGCGAGACTGTGGCTAGGGTTAGTGGTGGGCAGGTTGTTAAGGCTGATAGGGATAAGCCAAGCCCGTATGCAGCAATGATGGCTGCCTATAAGGCGGCTCAAATAGCCATGGCAAGGGGCATTAATGCTGTTCATGTTAAGGTTAGGGGTCCTGGTGGATATGGGCTTAAGGTTCCAGGGCCAGGTGCTGTGGCGGCTATTAGGGCTTTGGCTAGGGCAGGCATGATAATTGGTAGAATCGAGGATGTTACTCCAATACCCCATGATACCATTAGGCCACCTGGAGGTAGGAGGGGTAGGAGAGTGTAATTCGGCTTTAAGGTTGAAAAATCTTTATATATTAACTCCAACCGCTTCCTACTATATGACTGTAAACGACTTATTGTGGATGATTAATATAATATTGGTAGTGGTTCAAACAATCCTAGTGGCGTTCATTCTAAGAGAATACTTGGATACAGGCTTTACACCTGTTGGTAAATTATTAATCTCAGCTGCATTCCTATTCCTGGTTCAAAGCATGATACTTCTATCATCATACTACTACTGGTGGGTGATGCGTAATATTGATTACCACATTGCCTTACCATTGCTGGTATCAACATTACTGAGCCTAGTGGGATTATTCATGCTATACAGAATAAGCAGGCTATAGTTATATTGCACTATATTCATTAACGCAAATTCATTGTTAAATAACGCTTCCTTAAATTCATTAAATTAAGTAAGTTGCCTCAGGGAATTCATAATAGCGGGGTAATTACTGATTCCCATTAATTACCGTTATTGTATTATGGAAAAGGACAAAAACCCTGAAACTAAGGGTAACCTATGGTGCTTAGGATGCAGCATGTTTTAACAAGAAGAGTATTAATCTACTACTTAACGACATTCTTAATTTTAGCGGTGGGTGAGGTTATCGGTTACTTAATGTCATTAAGGGGTATTCAAGTGCTGAGTAAGAGTGAGTTACAGGAGCTTGAAAACATTGCGCGGCACCCATCATACATGGTAATATTCACTCATAACCTCAGCCTTAACTTAATAATGAATATACCATTCATAGGCCCAATAATGTATGTTATTTTAATTGGATTCACAGGAATCGCGCTTGGCTACATTGTGGTCAGTAGCATTGGCGTTAGCGTACTATACCTTATTTTAGCGTATGTTTCATCAGCCATATTACCTCATGGATTACTGGAATTATTCTCATACTCATTATCAGCCTATAATTCAGTTGACACCTCAGTGAATGTAATTAAGCGGAGGTCCTTGAGCATAATCCTGACTCATTGGGTACTTAGGCTACTCCTATCAGTGGTAATACTCTTCATAGCTGCCTACGTAGAGTACCTTGAGTTAACCACCGTAGGTGCGGTTATTCATGCGTAATACTAGGCTTAAGCTTAAGGCAATACACGTAGGTTTAAGGGCATTCACGTTAAGGTATTTACTCTTCTCAATAGCATCATCAATAGCCTTAATTTCAGTAATAATAGCCCACTATGCGGTAGCCTATAACCAGCAGTATAATGGTAGCCTAATTAAAGTCTCAGTGAATTACGGGGTACTTACAGTGAATGGGATTAAGGTATCATTCTACATAATTAACACAGCCTACGCAGGCTTATATGGAATCCATGTTAAGGACAATGAATGCTTAATGCTTAGTGAAGCACCAGGGAATCTAAGCACTCAAGTGGCGCAGGCATTAAACTGCACCTTAATTAGGGAATACTATTATGGTTATCCAATTATAATTAAGTTTACTAATTCAAGCAGTATTATCAATGGAACCTTAATCATACCTCAGAATCCCTCAGCCTACTTCACAGCCAAATTATTCAATGAATTAGCAGGCTACACAACATTAATTTACCTAATATTCACAGCGATTATTGCATTATCATCAATTTACATTTCATTGAATTACCTTAATTACTTAACTGATGCCTTCAAGCGACTTAGGCTAATGATTGATGGCTGGGCTATTGCTGCAGTAGCCTATATACCATTAATCATTGCAGCATCATACGTAATCATAGTGGTGGTTGAGTATATTTTAATTAAGTTATTCCTAAGTATGGAGAAAGTCATTAGCATTAATCTCAGTAGCCCAATAGTAGTGTTAATTGAGCCACTTATAATAATTCTACTACCAATGTTAACAATACTGGTGATTTCATGGAGAAGAAGCTCATGGTACTGATGCTTAGGAGGGTAATGGGCCATGTGGTGTCAACTGCGTTACTAACTGGGTTATTAGCATATGGTTTAGCGCTACTGGCTTCATTAACCTATGCAGGGTTAACATTAATAGGCGTCCCATTCAGTATGCATGCAATAACAGGGAGAGGTTCCTTAATGCCATTCACTGGTGTAGTGCCCTTAAGTGTTTCATATGCCTTAAACCAATTAGGAGTTAAGAATATCCCAATAGTAGCTGCCTTAGCGCTACTTGATTATAGGCACGTGGTTATGATTCTAGGCTTCACTAACATAACTGGGTCAATATGCTACGCAGGCACAATAATGGGTATTAGGCCTGGGCTCCATTTATTAACAAGCTACATTAGGCAAGTCACCATACCAGTATTAATTATTGTTAGGGGTAATGAGCCATATTTAATATGTAGTATGAATTTAACTCAATCACTATCAAATGCCGGCTACGGTTCAGCAACAATGATACTCATACCTAGTGGATACTGGGGAAGGGCATTATGGTTCATTAGGCATGGTATTAACGTAACCATAGTTAATAAGCTTAACAGGAGCATTAATATTCAGTACAGTTACCTAGGGTTAAGTTACCTAGTTAATTACGGTTCATTGAAGCCGGGGGTTAATGAAATTAACCTACCGCTTAACTACTACGTAATATACGCAATCATTAATGAAACCCCAGTACCAGTGGGTGAGGTGCCTAAGGACCTTAATATTACTGTGAACCCATTACTAAAGCCAATGATGCCGCCTAACTCCACCACATGCAGGCTTACTGTAAATGCTCCGAAGGGTTCAAACGTGGTAGTGTTAGGTAATCAGGGTGAATTAATTATACCTAATGTTGAAGGGGCGTTAAATTTAACCTTACCTTGTGGTTCATATGCATTAACCGCCTATGAAGGGGGTGGCTTCTCAAGCATGGCTATTAACTTAACTAAACCAATGGTGGTTAACTTAACTTTAACATTATACTCAGGTGAATTACCTGGCATTGAGAATAATTATGCTGAGTACGCTAAGGCATACTTCAGGGGAATTAATGCGGTTTACGTTAGTTTCATGGTTGTAGCCGTGGTGGCTATGGGGCTTACATTAGCAGGCCTACTAGGGTTAATTTCAATGATTAGGATTATTACTTGGGCTACAGCACCTATCCTTACATCACTATTTTACTTAACCAGTATTAATTATGTGAGGCGTGTTTTAGGCTTCTTCATAGCCTTAATAACACTAATAATGAGCGTAATAGCTTCCCTAACATATGCAGTTGTTAATAATGCTCATATAGTATTAATAGTGAGGCAGCCACTGGCTATTAACCCAGTTATCACAGTAATTATTACTGCCGCAGTAGCGTTAAGCGTATGGATGAGGCTTCATAAGGCAATAGGGGTATGAGGCCTTAACTATACCTAAATGTTAATCAATCACTTCCTCATGTTAATCTTAGTGGCGAATAATATTATTCACATTGAACCCAAAGAGCGTGAGTTCATTAGCGTTGATGCGATACTGTAATATACCTGGACTGTGGGCTTAATTAACATGAGTAGTGAGGCAATATCAGTATTAGAGATGAGGGTTCTGGATGCCAACACCACGTACTTAGGCATTGACAGTAGAATATTAATGGAGAATGCCGGTAGGGGTGTTGCGCAAATCATAACCTCAAGATGGCCAAACGCAACCAGGATACTTGTTGTGGCTGGTTTAGGCAATAATGGTGGGGATGGTATTGTGGCTGGTAGGTACCTTTACAATTGGGGTAAGGATGTTGTGATTATACTACTAGGTAGGGTTAGTGACATGAGGGAGGAGCCTGCCGCCACTAACCTTAAGATATGCTTAAACCTACTGGGATGTAGAATAATGGAGGCTAGGGATGAGTTAGAATTATTATCCTACCAAGATTACTTCATTAAGTGGGCTGACGTGATTATTGATGCAATCCTAGGTATCGGCGTTAAGGGTAGGGTTAGGCAGCCTGCCTCAGCGGCGATAGACCTAATAAACATGTCAAAGGCGCCTAAGGTTGCTGTTGATATACCATCAGGTATGGATCCTGATACTGGTGATGTTACTGACAAGGCTGTTAAGGCTGATTTAACAGTAACCATGCATAAGGCTAAGCGTGGGCTCATTACCGATAAGGCTAAGCCATATGTTGGTGAACTGGTGGTGATCGACATAGGCATCCCAAAGGAGGCTGAGTTAATAGTTGGGCCTGGTGACTTAAATTACTTAACATATGCCAGGAAACTTGACTCTAAGAAGGGTGAATTCGGTAGAATAGCCATAATAGGGGGTTCAAGAGACTACACTGGAGCCATAATGTTGACTGCGTTAGCCTCATTAATAACGGGGGCTGACTTACCGATAGTCTATGCACCCCATGATGTTGCGCATGATATTAGATCCCAGACGCCAAACTTAATAGCGGTACCACTTGAAGGTGAGTTTTTAAGTAAGGATAATATTGGACCAGTACTTAGAGGTATTGAGAGGGCTAATGTGGTTGCCATAGGTCCTGGATTAGGACTTGAGAAGGCAACAATGGAGGCAGTCTACATAATACTTGAGACCGCGGTTAAGCTAGGTAAGAGGATTGTTATTGATGCTGACGCGATAAAGGCAATTGGAATTGGGAAGAGGCTTAACCTACTTAAGCCAGGTGTAGTACTTACTCCGCATGCTGGAGAGTTAAGGGAGTTATTGGGTATTGATGTACCTAAACTTAACCCAATTGAAGCAGGGCAATGGCTTAAGGAGCAGGTTTCTAAATGCTGCCCAGGTAGCGTAATTCTCCTTAAGGGCAACACAGATATTGTAAGCGACGGCTCAAGGATTAAGCTAAACATGACCGGTAATCCAGGTATGACTGTTGGTGGAACCGGTGATGTATTAACGGGGGTTTTAGCAACAATGCTTCATAGGGTTAATGATACCCTTGAGGCTGCAGCCATAGCAGCATTCATAACAGGTGTTGCAGGTGACTTAGCCGCATTAGAGTTGGGTTACCACTTAACCCCAATGGATGTGGTAAGTAGGATACCTAAGGCATTCTCAGCATTCATAAACACTAAGGGGATAGTTGAGGAGGCTTTACATAAACCATTAAGGGAGTACTTGATTAAGCGCCAATTAATTAAGGGTGAATAAATAATGCTTATTGCTGGTCCCCCAATAAGAGCCCCATTAGTGCCTTCCTTAAGCTTTCATTATTAGCGTAAGTATTAGTTAAAGCTTCATCGTACTCACCGTTAATGAAAACCATGTCATTTTCCAGGGCTACATTAAACCAACCGACACCTAGGGGCTCCTTAGGCATTACCTTAAGTAAATTCTCATATATTCTCCTAGCAACCCGCAGGGTCACTATGTCCATTAGGCTTAAGTTAACCTTAGCCATGTATTGACCTGGATTATACATTGGGATTAGTATATAATCCCTAAACCTTAATTTTAAGCCATTCTCAAGGTCACTTATGGCATCATTAATCCACTTAATGTCATTACTTATTATATTCCTAATCTCCTGATAGGGTATGGGCTTTAATTCACCGTTATCTGCACCACTTGTTTTAAATGACTTAATTAAACCAACCTTAGCTAACGCATCAACCCTACCTATTAAATAAGCCTCAATCCAAAGCTCCTTCTTAATCCTGTAAAATGGTAGTAGCATCACCTAGTTGGCTTAAGAACCGGCTTAAATCCCTTATTCAAATAATAATGCATAAAATCCAGTATCCGGAAGGGTATTTAATGATAGTGAGTAATAGAAATCTTAACAGCGGACTACCCTTAGGTGGTATTGGTGCAGGTGCCATTGAGTTCTTTCCAGATCTCACAATAGGCAATGTAACGATAATGAATAATTGGTTAAATCCACTTAAGGTGATTAGGGGATTCCACGTAGTACTACTTGGTGAGGAACCACTCTTTCTCCAAACTAATCCAGGCAAGAATGTTGAAGTTAAGCCACAGTATAGGCACGTGGATAATATTGAGGTTGAGGCTCAGTATCCTAAGATTAAGTACAGGTTCAGTAATTTACCAATAAGTGAGATTGAATTCTATACACCCATTGTTAAGGGTAATGTTAAGGATTCATCATTGCCATTAATAATAGTCAGGGTTAAGGGCAATGGCACTGTTGCATTCTCATTCCCAAACATAGTAGGTAGTAGGAGGTGGGGCCGCGTTAATTACTCAATAATAGGTAAGGTTAATGGTGTTTTATTTAAGAACTTAAGGTCGCTGCAAAGTGACCCAGCTTACGGTGAGGTCTTCATAGGTTGTAAAGGGTGCCACACTTACTCTGGTTACTCCTACTGGGTACCTACTAGGGGTGGTATGACTGAAGATATTTCAGTATTCAGTAAGCTAGGTAAAGTAGTGGATGAAGGAAGATACTCCATAAGGCCATATGCCAGGGAAGAGATTGCTGGAGTAGTGTGGAGGAGGATTGATGATGAGGCATTATTCTTCATCACCTGGTTCTTTAATTCAAGGCCGCATCATTACCCATACGGCCATTACTACGAGAACTTCTTCAACTCAGCGGTGGAAGTGGCTGAATATGCCTTGGAGAACAGTGGTTCACTAAGGCCTCTTAGTATTGATGCTGATGGTTGGTTAAGGGATGCCGTATTAAATAGCCTATATGTGTTGACTTCATCAACATGGTTAACTAAGGACGGTAGATTAGCTGTTTATGAATCATTATCAATAGCGCCATTAATGAATACCATAGGGTCAATGACATGGGATGGATTATCTTTCGCCTTACTTGACTTATACCCTGACTTAACCGTTAAAATGGATGAATTGTTGGGATTCTACATAAGTAATGGTGAGGTCCCTCATGACTTCGGGGAAGAGAGCCTTGAGGATCCAATATACGGCGCCTCATACCTATATCCGTGGAATGATTTAGGGAGTACATGGATCCTCATGATTTATAGGGATTACCTCATAACAAGTAATGTTGAGGTTTTAAGGAGGAACTTCAATAAAATGCGGGAAGTGGTTGATTGGCTCATCAGTAGGGATTATGATGGCGACTGCATACCTGATTCAAGGGGTGGGTTTGATAACTCCTATGATGGGACAAACATGTATGGCGCATCATCATACATAGCTTCCCTATTCTTATGCGCACTTCAAGCATTAATTAAGTCAGCTGATGTGCTTGGTGTGAGGCTTAGTGATAAGTATGAGTCATGTTTAAGTAAGGGTAAGGATACATTAAATTCAATGTGGAATGGCCGCTACTTCGCAGCATGGAGATCAACTAAGGAGAGTAATGAATCATGCATGAATAGCCAACTCCTTGGGCAATTCTGGTGCGATTTCCTTAAACTACCACCGGTGGTTGATGAGGATAAGGTTAAGGTAGCGTTAAGATCAATATATGAGCTTAACCACAGGGCATCACCCTATTGCCTGCCCAATGCGGTTAAGCCTAATGGGGAAGTTGATACTTCATCAAGCCAAATGAGGTCATGCTGGCCCAGGATAAGCTTCACTGTTGCCGCTCACATGGTGCTTAGGGGTATGGTTAATGAAGGCCTCGAGATTGCTAAAAAGGAGTGGGATACAATATCAAGACTGGAGCCTTGGAATCAAAGCTCTAGAATAGACGCCATTGAGGGTAAGAACGTGGGCTTAGACCACTACATAGGTAGTGCCTCCCCATATATACTGTACTTAGCCATTAGAAGTAGTATGGTAGGACATTATTCTTAACGTACTCTAGGACATTCTGCTCATGGTTAAGCATCTTCACGAAGGCTGCCTCAGGGTTCCTTGATTTTATAGCTTCATAAACATCCCCATGCTCCTTAGCCTCCTCCAGCCTCCTACTATAGCTTGTGAAAATGTTAACCCTAACTATCTTGAGCTTAAGCCTAATCTGCTTAAGCGTAGCTGCAATGAACTTGTTACCACTTGCCTCAGCTACAAGTTCATGGAATTCACCGTTTAATTCAGCCAACTTAACTGGATTAGGATTAGGTTGCATAACCTCAGCCTTAATCATATCAATTGCATTACCCATTTTAATTAATTGATCCTCAGTAGCCCTAACTGCAGCCAACCTAGCAGCCATGGCCTCAAGCGGTATCCTCTCCTCATAGAGCTGCACAACATCATCCTTAGTTATAGGAGTAACAACATAACTCCTCCCATCCTTAACCACAAACCCCTCCCTCTCAAGCCTAGCTAAGGCCTCCCTAACCGGTGTTCTACTGGCTCCAAGCATTGAGGCTATCCGATCCTCCCTTAAGGCCTCCCCAGGCCTAAACCTACCTTGAATTATGGCGTTAAGTAACTCTTCGTATACCCTGTTAACCAATAGCTTAGACTCCATATACGTATTGGTACACTATCTAGGTGTTTATAAGTTTATATTTCAAGCATAAATGCCCGCCTCTGAGTTTAAGTTCATTGCTTGAGTTCGATATGTATTTGAATATTAGAAAGGTTTTTAAACGCATCCGATATCGGAGTTTCTATGAACGTTAAGATAACAATGGTTACGTTAATGGTGGCTGCGCTCATATTATTAACTAACGTGGCCAATGCACTGGTGGTTACAGGTCAAGTAAGCGTACTTGCCGCACCAGGCCAGAGTGCGGTGCCATTAGTATTATCAATTATTAATAATGGTGAAAGCGCATTATTCAATATAACCATTAAACCAATCTTCACTTACCCCTTTGGGCCATATAATTACTTCAATAGTTCATATAAGGTAACAATACCAGTGTTGCCACCTGGCTCAAGCATTAACATAACTGAGTTAATTAATATTAATCCAAGCGCCGGCAACGGAGTCTATGAGCTTAAGGTTAATGCAACATATGTTGAGCTAAGCGAGGTAATAGTGAATAGAAGCATGATTATTACGCCACGAAGCGCCAGCAGTACCTTCAATATAACTATACCAGTGTTAGGCTATGTTAAGTTTAACCCAGGCCTACCAACGTGGGGTTCAATTAACAACCCCATTGAGGCTACGCCGGGTATAGGTATCCTGCCCTTAGTTATACCAATACTCAACACTGGTAATGTCATGGCCTCCAATGCATCAGCAACAATAATCCTAAGTAATGGGTTAGTGCCAATAATTAATAGGAGTTACATAGGTTACGTACCCCCTGGGACACCTGTTTACGCGGTATTCCTGGTTAACATAACCAATAAGGCTCCAGTTGGTGTAATCAATGGTGAAGTAATCCTACATTACTTCTCCAATGCAACACAAGTGATTACGGTTAATATACCAATCATAGGTGAACCAAGGCTTGTTGTAGAGGGCGCAGGCTGGGGTTCACCAAGCAACCCCATTGCAGTGGGGCCTGGTTACGGTATTGTCCCATTATTCGTAACCATAGTGAACTCCGGTACCGCTAATGCAGTTAACATTAATGCCACATTATCATTACCAAGAGGCTTCACAACGCTAGTCAACTTCACAACAATAGGTGGCGCCCCCGTGGGTATTCCGGTTTATGCAGTATTTATTGTTAATGTATCTGATGTAAGCCCAGGCACCTACTACGCAAACTTAACGTTAACGTATAATAATGGGCTTAAATCAACGCTAAGGGTCCCCATTGTTGTTTCAGGGGAGCCAAAACTAATAAGTGAGGGTACTGTATGGGGTTCACCAAGCAGTCCCATTACTGTTGGTCCAGGTTACGGTGCTGTACCATTAACGTTCATTATAGTTAATTCTGGTACAGCTCCTGCCATGAATGTTAAGGCTAATGTATCGTTACCAGCAGGATTCATAGCATTAACCAGTAATGCAACAATCGGCGACTTACCCATTGGCGTTCCAGTCTACGTAACCTTCATGGTTAATGTAACTAACGTTAAGGCCGGGACATATTACGCGAATTTAACATTAACTTACAGTGGTGGCTTATTAACAATTAGGAGGATCCCCATTATAGTCACTGGAGTCCCCAATGTTATTGTTGAATCCTATTACACTAATCCACCCAACTTATTCCCAGGCTACCCTGAGTTGCTTTTAACAGTATACTTAGGTAACTCAGGTACTGCTGTGGCTAGGAATGTAAAGATTACGCTAATTGGTGATAAGTACATTAGTGTAATTAATCCATCAAATGGCGCCATTAATATTGGCAACCTACCTGTTGGTGAACCTATACCCGTTAACTTCATTCTATCTACGGCTAATAACATATATGGCACTGTTCAAGCCAACTTAACGCTTATAATTAATGGAACAGGCTTCAATAAGACTTACACTATACCATTGGTCATTAAACCCAAGGCTAATATACTCATAATTAACGCAACCAGTGACTTAAGTGTAGGTGATAGTAATGTACCACTTTACATAACGATAGTTAATAATGGTAACGTAACAGCTAAGAATGTTGAGGTTATTTTAAATGGGCAAGGGGTAATTGAACCGCACGTGAGTAGTAGTAACCCACTTAGCGCATTAACGGCTGGTACATTATTTATAGGTGATTTGAAGCCGGGGCAGGAGAAGCAAGTTGTCTTCATGGTTGATGTTCAGAACGGTATAAATCCAGGGGATTATAAAGTCACATTAACGTTATTATGGAATCAGACTGGTTCATTAATACCAATGGTTCAGAATGATGAATTCACGGTTCACGTTAACCCATCACTATCACAGCAATTCGTTAGCCTACTGATACCTAATAAGTTGGCCTCAATACTATTTTACGTGGTGCTAATACTTATTATAATATTACTGGTATTACTGGCTAGGAGCCGTAGTGTAGCTAGGTAATATAAGGGTATTTCATGTTTTTTAAACAATAAATTATTATTACTCTGAATCATAACTATAGTTGTATAATCATGGGTAAGTTAACTAAGACTGAGTTAGCGGTGGGAGACTTGTATTATAGGCAGGGTTTGAAGCCTAGGGAGATAGCTCAAAGGTTAGGTATATCAATAAACACAGTGTATAAGGCCTTATCAAAGTACAGGGCTTATTCAAGAGATAATGTAAGTAATGTTGAGAAGGTTCAAGAATCCACTAAGTCCAGTGATGCTAATGCACAGCCACCTGCGGCAGCATTAATTAACCTAAGCTTCACAGTAAGTATTAATCAACCCCCGTCGGCAAGCAACCTAGAGTTAAGTAGTGTAAGTGAAGTGCTTAATTCATTAATGAGTGAGATTAAGTTAATTAAGGATAATTACGCTCAATTGATTAACGCTATAATGGATTTAAAGAAGCTCATTACCAGTATTAATACCTACAACTGCAGTAATGGGTATGATGGTGAATCCGACGGCGGTCAACAGGGTTTAAACTTACCAAGCTTCGTTAAGGATAATGTGTGGGTGGATATTATTAGGAGTAAAGAGGGAGGAAGGTCTATGTTTATTTCTGCGAAAGGTTCATAAATAAAGCCAGCGCAGTTAAACTACTAGATAATGTATGGGGCAAAGAAGCCTAATAATGCCGCTGGATTCGAGGTTAACAGATGTAATTGGGTTAATAGACACTATACTTAATGATTTTGGGGGAAAGGCCGACATTTACGCAGTGGCCCAGCATATGGATGCTGACCTAGATGACATAATACCTAATTTAAACGCAGCCATATACCTAGGATTCCTAAAGTTAACTAACGGCGACGTAGTTGTTACTGAACTTGGTGTTAAATTCCTAGGCTCAAAAATACCTGAACGGAGAAGAATATTACGTGAATTAATATCTAATATTGAGCCATTTAAGACCGCAATAGAGATAGGTAAGGATGAACCCTTCCCACTGGAGAAGCTAATAATGGCCTTGGTTAACAAGGGTTACAGCGAATTTAAGGCACCTGGAATAAGGGATTTATTAACAATACTGTTATCAGAGTGGGGAGCTTACGCTGGTTTAATAAAGAAGAGGGGGGATGAGTACATAATAACATAGAATGAATTAAAGCGCCTCCACTAATTGCTGGAAAGTAATCCATACCTCCTTAACGCGGACATAACCTTACTATCCCACGGAATTAAACCAAGCCAAGTTAATAAATTACCTAAAGTACCTGAATCAATATTCCTCAACATGCTTAACTCCCTATTAAGCCTATTAATCTTATCAGCCTTAGATTGATTGGCTATTACGGCGTCCTCAAGATTATAGCCACTGTACTTAACCATTAGTATTATTGACACTAGTTTATTTATTCTTTCAGGAACACCAGTCAACACCCCCCTCAGGGTTAACTTAACCCTAGGTATGTTAAGTTCATGTAGCCCTAGGCTTTTATATAGTTCAAAGGTTTCACCCTTCCTAATTACTTCACTATCACTTATGCCACCAATTATGAATACGTTAGTTGACTTAATGATGTCCTCGGTTAATTCAACATCCCCATATGGGTCAAGCATCACTGCTGACTTCAAGTAACTGGGTGGTATGCTCCTTAGGAATCTTGCGGTTGTATTAATATTGCCGGCGAATTTACGGAGTATATCCATGAAGTCTTGATCAATGCCCGTCACGGTGAGGTTACCATCCCACAAATACCTCCTAAGTTCCCTAAGCGATTGCATCAACTGTATTATTAAGCTCCTTAATTCCCCCTTAGTGTGCCTTCTCCATAATGATACATCAATTACGAACTGCGGGTATTCAGGCATTGTAGCATTACATGCAATTAATTCGCTGCATTTATGATCAATAAAACAGTCAGCATCATTAGTACCTAAATTACTTAATATTGGTAAGTCATCAATAATCACTAGGGCTAACCCCCTCCTAGAGCCCTTGCACACCTTTAACCTACCCAGCAATACTTGTACAGCAACCTCATTGAGGCCGCCATACCTGTTCAATAATCCACCACTTATGTAAATACCATTACAGGCCCCACGTAGCGAATGCATTAATGCAGTTAATGCGTACATTCGTAAGGCTAACTGAGTAAGGCTTAATATAGGGTGCTTTTAAATGGTTATCCTGAAGTTTAAGCGTTTCAATAACTCATTGTACCTATTCCTTATTGTTACATCCGTAACACCGGCTATTGAGGCTATTTCCTTTTGCCTAATTTTAATATTATATATTAGTAAGGATAAGTACACCATGGCTGCTATTGACGATGCGAATGTTTTACCATTGAATAGGCTTGCTGCCTTACCCTTATCTATCATATTCCTTATCAGTAGCATTAATCTATGCTTAATATTACTGTTAACGTTAATCATGTTAATTATCCTTAAGGTCATGTTGATTAATTGCTCATCATTGTAAATACCCTTTATGTTCATTAAATTAGCTATACGCATATACGCCTTATTAAAGCCCTTAATATCAACGTCACTATTCCTGAGTAGGTCCTTCATGGTGCATGGTAGGTTACGTTT
This sequence comes from Caldivirga sp. UBA161, assembly GCF_002506515.1. GTDB lineage: Archaea > Thermoproteota > Thermoprotei > Thermoproteales > Thermocladiaceae > Caldivirga. The sequence continues at coordinate 20,163 of NZ_DAXS01000068.1, read as the reverse complement.
CTTACATGCTATATAAACTAAAGCCACCGCGGTCTCCTTAATCTTACCCCTATAATTCATCTTAGTCAATAACCTATAGTTCAACACAACCTCATCTAGTATTGATTCAGGTAAGCCAGCATTAGCTATAACCTGCTTGGCTATTGACCTAAGCATCATTACATTGCGTTCACTTGAGTTGAATAATGATAATGATGGTATTATCTTAAACTTAGGCCTACTGATGCTAACTATATTAACATACATGTTGAATCCAGGTGATGATACACTTACTGGACTAGCCCTTGACAGTGACCTACCATTCTTATCAACCCCCCTCCACTCAGGCCCCTTATCTATCTCATGTTCACTTAACACGTAACCACACTTGGCGCAGTAAACCGTACCACTATACTCGTCGTAAATGAATTCACTTGAACCGCATACTGGGCACTTATTCATGCTAATTCACCTCCTCATTACCTTATTGTAATCAATATCCCTAACGTATACTTGCTTACCAGTATAATCAGCAGCGTTCAGGCCCTTAATAGGCTTAATTAAAGCGTAGGGTGCGTTAATCGGCCCTATTATATCCTTAATAATACCTATCCTCCTCATTGAGTAGTCCACTGTTACTAGGCCTACGAGCCTATCGGCCTTACTTGAATTAACCCTAGCAACCATTAAGCCATCCTTAGCCACATGTAGTATGACTCCGATCCTCCTGAGGGACACGTATACTTCCCACAATAACTCCTTATTAAGGATTATCGATTAATCATACAGGAAATATTCATAAAAATATACTAAAACCATTGCATGCTTAAGCCTGGGGTATTGAATTATTAAGGAGGCTAACCTTTAAAAGGCCCTTCATAGACGGTTTGGTAATGGCTAAGTTAGCTGCCTTTTACCAGGGTAATGATAGTAAGAAGGTGACGGGTGGATTCAGGGCTAGGCCATATAGGGTTAAGAGGAAGGCTCTGGGGGGTGGCCCACCCACCAATACTAGGCTTAGCAATAGGGAGAAGAGGCTAATTGAGAGGGTTACTGGGGGTAATGTTAAGATTAGGTTAAGTGAGGCCAGTTACGCGAATGTCTTCGATAAGAGTAGTGGCGCCAGTAAGGTGGTTAAGATACTTAGGATTATTGAATCCCCAGCTAACAGCGACTTCATGAAGAGGGGGATAATAGTTAAGGGCACTGTAATAGAGACTGAGGTGGGTAGGGCTGTTGTAACATCCCGCCCAGGTCAGGATGGCGTAATTAATGCCGTTAAAATATGAATTAAGGCATCAGTAAGTTAGGCTTCATTACTGAAGACCTACATGCACCTATCTTTGGAGATAGATTTATAAGTAAATTTACGTAATAATAATTATGCCAAGTGAAGAGGAGGTTGAGAGGGAGAGCGTAACCTCAGAATTAGTTACTGAAGCTGGGAAGCGAATCATTAAGATAAAGTTATCCACAGGGAAAACATCAGCTGGGAAATTATTCGGCAAACATGGTAAAGGCGGTAGGCCAGACTTCTTCAGAATAGTATTTGGTGCAGTGGCTAATGGATTAAGATCAAGCCTAGGTAGTGAGGAGGGGGAGGCTAAGTTTAATGAATTAAGGAATAAGAGTGAATTCAGGAAGTCACTTAATCAAGTGTATAAAGATATTAGGGACTGGTTCTTCAATGAAGCCATTAAGCAGTACAATATTGGTAAGGGTGATGTCTTCGCAATACTAACGGAGCTTGACCTTGATTTAGATGCAGGTGAATTGAAGTGGGTTCGTGAAAATAGTCAAGTAATTTACTGGGTTAGGAGTGATAAAATTAGGGTTACTGAATCCTGCAGTAAGGTTGAGGAGGAGCTTAGGAAGCTTAAGGAAGATTATGATAAGCTTAGAGAGGAAAACATTAGGCTTAGGAATCAGAATGAGGAGTTAAGCAAGAAATTAGCCAATGTTAAGGCCAGGGTAAGTGAATTAGTGGAGCTACTTGGCAACCAGGAGAATAGTTAAAAGGTGTACGTAACCTAAGACGTGTGAAAGTGGTTATTGAGGAGAATGAGTTAGCTTTTAGAATACTCGTTAATGAACCCAGACCCATAGTTAACTTCGAGTATAAGGCTGGGAGGATTATTGGTGAGTATGAGGGGTTGAGCCATGAGGTTAAGCTTCTTGGTCACTTAATTAGGATTAGGGAGGAGGGTGGATTAATTATAAGTAAGGATCTTGACCTTAAGGAGCATGTGCTTGGGCTTGGTGAGAAGGCTTATGAACTCGATAGGAGGAGGGTTAGGGTTAGGATGTGGAATCTTGATGCATCAGCCTCAGCACCATACAGTTGGTACAGCGACCCACTTTACGCATCAATACCATTCCTCATAAGTGTTAGGAATGGTGAAGCAGTAGGCCTCTTTGTAAATTCACCAGCCGAGCTTATATTTGATATTGGTTTATCTAAGTATGATGAGGTTAACGTAATTGTGCCTCATGGTGATGTTGAGCTATATGTTGTTAAAGGGCCTAGTATAGAGGAGGTTATTGAGAATTACACTAGTATTACCGGTAAGCCCCTTGATCCACCTGACTGGGCCCTTGATTACCAAATTTCAAGATGCTGCGGTTATGAGCCTCAGGAAATGGTTGTTAGGATTATTAATGAGCATGATAAGCTTAATGTTAAACCAAGTGCAATATACCTTGACCTACAGTACATGGACTCCGGTAAACTATTCACGTGGAATAGGGTTAAGTTCCCTAATCCAAGGCAATTAGCTGAAGATCTTCACGGTAGGGGTGTTAGGTTAATTACTATTGTTGATCACTGGATTAAGCTTGATCAGAATTATGAAGTATTCCTAAGTGGCTTAGGTAAATACTGTGAAACACCTAATGGTGAATTATATGTTGGCAGGGGTTGGCCTGGTGCGGTTGTTTTCCCAGACTTCTTTAATAGGGAGGCTAGGGAGTGGTGGGCAAGCCTCATTGAGCGTTGGGTTAAGGAGTATGGTATTGATGGTATTTGGCTAGACATGAATGAGCCCACTGATTACGCTAGAGAGAGGGAGTGGTCTATTGATAGGGGTGTGTTGCATAAGCTTGATGATGGTAGGAGGGTTAAGCATGAATTAGCAAGGAATGCTTACCCATACTTTCAAGCAATGGCAACATATGAAGGCCTTAAAAGGGCTGGCCATGATAAACCATTCATATTATCTAGAGCTGGATATGCTGGAATACAGAAGTACGCTTTCCTCTGGTCGGCTGACAATACTCCATCACAGGATGACATATTACTTCAATTACAGTTAATGGAGTCAATGAGCATATCCGGTATACCATTTTTCGGATGCGATATAGGTGGGTTCATAGGTAGGGGTGATTTAAGGAGGTATAGGCCCTATGCTGATCAAGGTGAGCTACTTGTGAAGTATTATAGGGCAGCGTTATTCTTCCCCTTCTTTAGAAGCCATACCAGCAGTAATCCGGATAGGGAGCCCTATATGCTTAGGAGCGATTACACTAACGCCATTAAGAGGGTTATTGAGTTGAGAAGGAGCCTCATGCCATACCTACTAGCCCTTGTGCAGGAGTCTCATGAAACTGGCCACCCAATAATTAGGCCTTTAGTCTACCACTTTCAAGATGATGAAGATGCGTACCACATTATTGATGAATACATGGTTGGCGGCGGCCTACTTTATGCTCCTCAAATATATGGTGAATCAAGGAGAATTTACTTACCTAAGGGTAATTGGGTTGATTGGTGGAGTTGTGGAGAGTATGAGGGGCCGACTTGGATTGAGAGTAATAGGGAGTTCCCGTTATTCATTAGGGAGAACTCAATAATACCTACTACGAGTGACTTAAGGATCTATGGTAATGGGAGAATTAGGCTACGTGATGGGAGGATCCTTGAACGTAATGAATCAGTACTCAAGGCTCCAGGATACAGTAAGGCAATAATATACAGTAATGGTAGGTGTAATGAAGTTAATCTTACCTAAGGCATCATACCCCATTAGTTGGTATACGTGATGGCTAAATGTGCATTAAATCATGGTTAAGTAATTATGCTGCATAACCTATCCTTAAATTTCTCATATGAGAATTCACTAGCTCTCTCCATTGCGAGCTTTGAGTAATCATTAAAGCCACCCCCCAATAAATACTCAACAGCATTACTAGCCTCATCAAGGGTACTGTAACCTAACCCATATTTACCGTAGCTGATTATATCATGCCAAGGCCCCCCTGATCTAGGTACAACAGGTACAGTACCTGTGGCCATGGCTTCAACAACAACTATTCCGAAGGGTTCATGTGGCTTACCATGAATGAAGACCTTTGACCTACCAAGCACACTATATGATTCAGCAAGGCTTGGATTAAGAATAAGCCTAACTTGCCCTGCAACGCCCAGTTCCTCAGCCAGCTTAAGTAGGCTGATTGCGTAAATCCTAGATGAAATGTCTTCCACAGAACCCATTATATACGCCTTAGCCTTAATCCCCCTTTCCCTCAACTTACTGATAATCATTACCGCTAATTCATGACCCTTTGCTGAACCAAGCCTACCAAAGGACACTACGGCGTCCTCCCTAATACTACTCCTATATTTGCCAGCTAACTTAACATCAACAGGTGGGTGAAGTACCTTCGGCATTATCCCAATAGTCTTGTAAGTAATGTATGCGGTGACATAGCTATTTGCGAAGACGAATTTAGCATTCTTAATAATATCATAGCTTGATCCTAAGGCTTGAATAGCTAGGGGTAACATTCTATGGGGTTTAGCTAATGGTGCAATTGGCCTCTTTCTATCAATATATCCATGAATGTAGAATATTATGCCGCTGTGCTTAATAAGCCGCGATAAGTATAAGTCATCAAGATACACTAAATCATATTCATTAATAATGTTAATTAACTCCTGAAACCTAATAGTGGAATTAACTAATCCACATAATGAGTTAGAGCATGGAATACTACTCACCATCCTTACATTAATGCCATTAAGCCTTACCCCATGCATCATCTCAATTAGCTTTAAATTAATTCTATTATTAGTCAATATATCAACATTAACGCCGCATTCCATTAGTGCCTTAGCTAACATTACATATAATCTCTGCGCTCCACCAATCCCATTAATTGACCAATATATTAGTACTCTCATAGCTTAACAATACACCTCAGATATTTTAAGGCATTCATCATCCTGAGTACTTTAATTTACTGCATGAGAAGCCTAAACTCCCCTTCACCTTGGCGTATTTGTAAAGCAATTTCACGTAACTTTCAGTAAGCGCCATACTTAAGCCCCTTCGGAAACCGTAGCTCATCATTCTTCTAATTGCTAGAATAGGCGCCAACGCTATTGGTGATAGCAGCTTAACTACATCATCAGCCACATTAATGGACATGATTACGCCATACCTTGAAGCTATCTTAATGTACTTAATATCAATTGAAGCATTCATGATTCCCGCAGTAACTTGACTCATTTTCACAGGATCATGCTGAATAGCTCCAGTGAATCCAATGAAAATGCTCCAACCCAAGCATTGAAGAGCCCTCATTAACCATGCATCCTCATAAAGATGCAGCTCAGGTGGAATTATTCCATAATTCTCCCTAATAGCCTTTAAGGCATCCCTCCTTAATGCAATATCATTAGTTCTCCCCCTCTCCAGGAATGTTGTTAAAAATGATTTAAGCCTTTTACCATCAATTGTAACATGCTTTAAGTTAATTTCATCAATGCTATTAACATCATAGGTTATTCCGTAAAACATCCCAACACTATCATCAGTAAAGGCATGTAAAGCCTCACTCCACCATCCATCTCTAAGTATGACATCATCATCAAGTTGAATGAGAATATCCTCACTGAAGTTACTTAAGAATAAATCTATGGCAGTCTGCCTACCAGTAGCCCTAGTTGGTTTATGATAGTTATATAACTTTGACCTACTGGCGTAAAGTTCCTTCCCATGTGAGTCAGTGAAATCCTTAACCATAAGCCTTGTTTCATCATTATCACTATCATCAATGAGTATAACAGACCTATAGGGTATTTGCAGTGTTGACTCCATCATTCTCCTGAAGACAACCCCCTTACGGCTACCATTCTTAGTAATTAATGCTAATACAGCACTCATAACCTAAGCCTAACTGCATTACATGTTCTTTAAGCTTTTCTGTATTCCTGATAACTACAAGTATTAGCCTCATATTAATATGATGCATCATTAATTAGGATAAGCCCAATTGCTGTTTAACCATGATTGACGCTGGTTTGATTATAATTAAGCGCAGCTAACACATACATTGCAGCTGACCAAATTAATGGGGATGTTGATGGAAGTGGATTACCGTAATTTGGATCAATAGCCTCAGGCAATAGGCCGTATTCAGTGTGGTTAATTGCCCAGTTCATTAAATTTAATGCCGCAGTATAGTTACCTACCTCTTCATAGTAAAGTGCAAGGAAGAGTGTTGTTATTACCCAGGGTGGGCTTTGGCCACTACTATCGTATAGGTAAGCTGCGTAATGGTAAATGTCATTAGTATACCTAGCTAAGCCACCAACCTTACTATTCCATAAATTATCAATAACACAGTTAACTGCATTTACTGCTCTACTGCTTAATGGATTTATTAATCCAAGGTCAATGGGAAGTATTACTGATGAATCATAAATCACACTGGTTGGTGTTAAGGTGATTTGGATCTTACCCTGGTAATAAACTTCACTTGGCCTTAATGCCCTAACGTAACAACCGCCAAGGTAGAAGTAGTGTTGGATTGTATTATTCAATTTATTAATCATTGCCAGTATCCATGATGTATTATACCCCAATTCACTGAATAGCCTATATGATGCAACTAATCCATCTAAATCCACTGCCTGAGTCCAGAAATTGTAGGCATATAAATCCTCCCATATGCTTAAGTCCTGAGGTATTAAACCACTATTATTAATGACCCTGTACTCCCAATTCAGTGACTTATTTATTACTGGGATTAAATCATTTATAAAGGATTCATTATGGGTCAACTCATAGTACTGGTAAACCCCAATTTGAAACAACCCAACACTATCATACTCAGGAATACCATACCCGTAGTCAGGATCCCCATTGAAGAAACTATACCTAGTAAACCAGGTCCCTGAATTATTCTGAACCCTAGCCATCCAAAGCCAGTACTCTAATGCTGAATTATAATGCCCTGATTCCTGAAGGGCCATTGCATCAAATGAAGAATCCCTAACCCAAGTGTATAGGTAAATTGGTTCAGGCGACGCAGCGAATCCACCGGTTATTGGGCTTTGTGAATCCTTAATTAAGAGTAGGCTTAAGTAGTATTCATTGAGTAGGCAGCCACTTATGTTTGGCTTCCTCGACTTCATGAGCCATGAATTAACCCTCTCATTATTAATACTTAGTAGGTATTGAAGGGGGCTGGGTTTACCATTAATCATTAACTCAATGTAACTGAACCCACTAGCCTTCACGGTAACTTGGATTGACTTATACATTACGCTAACGCCAAATGAGGAACCGGGTGAATAAACTGTTATGTTTGGCTCACCATTAATGATTATGCCGCCCTTAGTGGGTTCATATCCATAATTACCTATAGCCTCAATAACGTAACTTAATGGTACCGTTGAGTTTTGGATAATTAAAACTGCATTAGTGTATGGGGGTATGGCGAATTCAACCCACCCATTAGTACCCCTTATAATTACTGTATTGTTTAATGTGAGGTAGGATTCATGAATATTACCGAGATTCTCAACGTATAGGCTTACGTTAACTAACCCAACTCCCTTAATCATAAGCCACCTTAATGATGTGGGCATTGTAGCTAACCCACCATTTTGGCTTAATCCAAAAATAGGGAATCCGGTGGATATTAAGGCACTCATATTCACCCAGTTACTGAGCAGTAGATATGATGCTGAGGGCGGTATATTATATGGGTATGTTGGATTAACTAAACCTGAGAAGGTGCAGTTACCTAGGTTTAATCCCCCTACCTTAGGAACATGGCTCCTAACGTGAATTAATACAATACTTACGCCAATTACCAATACCACCAGTATTATCGTAATCACTATTTTACTGCCTAATCTCATGTGATTACTTCAGCCACACGTTGGGTGTTTAAAGTTTTTCCAAATACCCAAGCTTAGCTTAGCATTACTTTAAAAATGAGGAACCACTTAACTCCTGGTGTACTTTTAAAAAATGTAGTGGGGAGATGGCAATTAATGCAATTAATTAAGCCTTCAGTTCAATTGATTAGGACTTGGGGTAGTGAGGAGGATATAGGCAGTATGCCCAATATACTGTATAGGCATGGTAATAGGATGAGCCTAGAAAATAGGATTAGGCTACTCCTCAAGTACGGGCATTATAATGTGCTTGAGTTCCTTGGTGCCCAGTGGCTTATCGAATGCTCTAGGGCTTGCACTCATGAGCTTGTTAGGCATAGGTTAGCTTCCTACTGGCAGGAGTCAACCAGGTTCGTGGATTACTCAAGGCCGGGGAACCTCAGATTCATAGTGCCATTAAGCCTTGCCAGTAAACTTACCCCAATCCTAGAGGGCTTAACTAACACGTATAGTGAATTACTAACCAGCATAGATATTGATTACGCTAGGTTAATCCTACCCAATGCCCTAGCCCAGAGGATTTGGGTAAGCATGAATATGAGGGAATTCCTCATTAACTTCCTACCACTGAGGACTGGTTTAGGTGCATATGGTGAATTAAGGCTCATAGCCTGGCTCATGTTCAATACGATTCTTAATGCATTCCCAATTACGGCTAAATGGGTTTGGGATAATTTACCAAGGCTCCATCCTGACTATAATATTGGCTACGCTAAGAGAATTGTGAATAAGGCTCATGTTAAGGAGTTAACTAGGAAATACAGTATTAATGATCCAAGGGTTTTAAGCATCCTATCTGCCTTTGAGGATTGGGATATTCCTGTGCCGGAGGGTTTAAGGAGACTAATGAACAATGGGTGAGGGTCGTAGGAATGAGGAGTAGATACTAGGAAATTAAGCCCTTAACTTCATTAATTAATGCCCATGCGGTGGGTATTCTTGCCTCATCTTCATTGATAGTAGAGCAATGAACTTCACCATCCAAGGCAGGGCGAGATTTTTAAGTAGATTTGGGGAGGTGAGTTGCTCATTAGCCCTCATCAAAGAGGGTAACCTTGGTGCCCAGGGGAGCTTCGCTATTTATGGCGAGGTCAGCTGGATGGGCTACGCATTGATTATAATGCTGATTACGTGTAAAAATTATGAAAAATCATGTTAAGCAGTTGATCGGGAAATGCACATGGATAATTACCTAGGCTTAAGTATACTTGGACCTAGCATATTATTAAGAAAAACACAATAATAGTGAATGAACATCATTGTAACTTAGATGACTTAATTACCTGGCATCCTTCAGTTTACTCCTTATTAGGGTACTTGAGAGTTTTACCCCGTAGCCATCTTTAATTATTGGTATAGATATGATTATTAGCGGGTTTAAGCCATTCTTAACCCTAATATTATTTATTTCAAATGCCCTAGGTAATGTTTCCAGGCTAACAACTATACCATCTATACTACTGTCAGATACCGCAGGTCCATATGGGTCACTTATCTTCGAGATAATAACCTTATCCTTATCAACCTGCAATTCCCTAGTTAACATCGTTAATAGTGCCTTAACCCTATCCTCAAATGGCTTAACCTTATAAGACTTATATGATTGGGCGAACTCATCACTAGTAACACCAATAAGTACTCTTTCACCATACTTAGCTGCAGTGTAAAGTATCATAATGTGCCCACTATGTATTGTATCGAATGTACCACCCAGCGCAAGTTTATGAAGCCTCAGCATAATCCTCTAAATTCAATCCACTGCCTCAGTAATATTAATTTTATGTGTATTAACGCTCACCCCTACTTAAGGGTCATTTATTAGGTAACATGCTTTAGCTGGAACAAAACTTATTAAAAACCTAAACTAGGGCAGCATTATGGCGAGTAGGTGTATGAAATTCGTTCAGGATGAATTAAGCTCCGTGGTTGGGAGTACAGTACTGGTTAAGCTAAGGGATGGTACAACCATAAGGGGGACCTTGAAGAATTATGACCAGCATATGAACCTGCTGCTGGATAACACTGAGGAGATAATTGACCCTAAGACATCCATTAAGAGGGGTATGGTTGTAATAAGGGGAGATACTGTACTTTTCGTATCACCAATAACAACATAATTGGCTGTAATGCAAATGCATATGAGGAGTTACAGGTATTGTTTTATGATGCCTTCATTTGAATTTACATCGCGGGCATTAGGTAAATGATTAAAGCGGAGATAATGAATGCGGCCTGTTTGCGCCTTATTTTCAGGGGGTAAGGATTCAACATACGCTATTCATTGGGCTATCATGCATGGTTTCGACGTTAAGTGTTTGGTTACTTTAATGCCTAGTAGGGAGGATTCCTGGATGTTCCATAGGCCAGCAGTTGAGTATACTAGGCTTCAGGCTGAAGCCATGGGGATTAGGCAGATAATTGAAGCGACCAGTGGGGTTAGGGATGAGGAATTAGTTGACTTAAGGAGGGCCTTAAAGAGGGCTATTAGTGAATGCGGAGTTACCGGGGTAGTTACTGGAGCTTTACTCTCAGATTACCAGAGAATGAACATTAATATGGTTTCAGAGGAATTGAATATGAGGGCATACTCCCCCCTCTGGAGGAAGAATCAGGCTAAATACCTCATGGAGCTTCATGAGGCTGGTTTAAGATTCATGATAACTTCAATAGATGCCTACGGCCTTGACCCACGATTACTGGGTAAGGTCTTAGATAAAACAGACCTAGAGTATATTGTTGAATTAGCGCAGAGGTACGGCTTTAATCCAGCCTTTGAAGGAGGTGAGGCAGAAACCTTCGTTATTGATGCCCCATTATTTAGAAAAAGCATTAAGGTAGAGGGTTACGTTAAGAGAACTGGGGAGTACTCATGGAGGTTCATTATTACTAACGCATCACTCGAAGGCAAGCCAGCACACGCTTAATTTTCCTGAAAATACACTCTCATTAATTACAGAATAGGCATCCACGATTACATTAGGGCTAATCCAAGTGCGGCCTAGTGCAATGTACTATGTTTAGCCATTAATCTTAAAATGCCCCCATAAAGCTTAATTGGGTTAATGGCCTCATTAATAAATGAGCCCCCTCAAGTAGTGGATTCTAAACTATGAATATTCTTAAAATAGGGATTTAAGTTAAGTAGGTTAAAGTTTTTAAGGTAAGAATCATTGGCTGATTGAGATGCAGGAATACACTTACCCAGATTCAATAGTAATAACAGCCGGCCACGTTGATCATGGTAAGACGACGGTAGTTCAAGCACTCAGTAGTGAGTGGGTTGCTAGGCATAGTGAGGAGATTAAGAGAGCTATGACTATTAAACTGGGCTACACTAACATTGATTTATACGAGTGTGGTGGAGAATACCCAATAGTCCCCATTGGGCTAATTAAAGATGGTAAATGCCCAGATGGTTCTGAGGCCAAGTTTGTTAGGAGAATATCAATACTTGATGCACCTGGCCATGAAGTCTTACTCTCAACCATGATTAGTGGGATCTCCTTCGTTGATGGCGCATTAATGGTTATTGACGCCTCAACGCAAGCCCCCCAACCACAGACTGAGGAGCATTTCATAGCTTTAACCATAATGGATACTAAGAGCCTTATTATTGCTCAAAATAAGATTGACTTAGTTAATAGGGATAAGGCTATTGAGAATTACATGCAGATAAGGAACTTCATAAAGGGTACTTGGGCTGAGGGAGCGCCTATAATACCAATGTCAGCTCTTCATAAGGTAAACATTGATGCGTTAGCATCAACCTTAAATAACGTTATTAAACCCAAGGTGATTGATTTAAGTAAACCACCCATAATGTACATTTTAAGGAGCTTCAACGTAAATAAGCCTGGTACACCACCAAGTAAGCTCATGGGTGGTGTAATAGGTGGTACATTGCTTCAGGGTAGGATTAGAGTTAATGATGAGATTGAGATTAGGCCAGGTCTTAAACTTGGGGATAAGTACATGCCTATTAGAACCAAGGTAACTAGTATTGCCATTGGAAATCAATTAATCGAGGAGGCAAGGCCAGGTGGATTAGTGGGTATTGGTACATTACTTGACCCGGCATTAACTAAGGCTGATGCACTAGTGGGTAGTGTTGTTGGGGAGCCTGGTAAACTGGCCCCAGTTTACGGAAGCATTGACATCGAGTACCACTTAATAAGTAGGAGGGGGGTGGATTCATCACTTAAGGTTGGGGAACCAGTAATGATTATTATTGGGTCAGCCTCAGTAATGGGTATTGTTAGGGGCTTCAGAGGTGATTCAGCATCAATAGACCTCAGGCGGGGGGTCTGCGCTCAAGAGGGGGCTAAGTTAGTTGTAATTAAGCAAGTGATGGGGAGGTGGAGGATTGTTGGTTGGGGTAAGTTAAAGGGAGGCAAGGTGATTTTAGACTAAACCCATAATAAGTTTAATTAACCCTAATAAGTTAAGTATTAAATGAGCAGGCAGTATCCAAAATATCCCTTAGTTGGAGTTGGTGCAGTGGTGATTAATGATGGTAAAATACTCCTTGTTAAGAGGGCTAATGAACCAGGTAAAGGTAAGTTAAGCATACCTGGTGGTATGGTTAATGCAGGTGAGGATCCGGGCAATGCAGCTGTTAGGGAACTTGAGGAGGAGACTGGATTAAAGGGTGAAGTTAGCCTGCTTCTTGGGGTTTACCAATACGTGGAGCATGATGATGAGGGTAACGTTAAGTACCACTTCATACTACTGGATTACTTAATTAACGTTAAGGGGGGTTCACTTAAGGCTTCAAGTGATGCTGCTGAGGTACTTTTCATTGATTTAAATAATGCCCTTAACATGAATTTAACCGAAACCACCAAGGAATTAATTAATGATATTTTATCTAAGGGTGTTAGCTCATGTATAGGATCAAGAAGCATTATTATGCATTAACCCAACCTCCACCTTTTTAAGGGGGAATTAGCAAGTGGTTAAGGGTGGTGATTAAGAGTGGAGAGTGATGTTAGGGATTTAGCTCTTAAGCATGCATTAATTAATGCAGTTAGGTTTAATGGTAAGGCTGATGTTAAGGCAGTTGTAAGTAAAATCTTTGCGGATAACCCCGAATTAAGGAGCAAGGCAAGGCAGGTGGTGGAGGTTGTTAGTGAAGTGGTTAATTACGTTAACTCACTAACATTGGATGAGCAGAGGAGGATACTTAAGGAGAGGTGGCCTGAGGCTCTTGGTGCTAGGAAGAGTACTGAGGAGAGGAGGGGGGATATTGAGTCCCTACCTGAGTTGCCTGATGCTGATAAGTTAAGTAAATTAGTGTTCAGGTTTGCCCCAAATCCAGACTTCTACCTACACCTTGGTAGCGCTAGGCCAGCCATAGTTAACTACGCCTACAAGCTTAAGTATGCTAATAAGGGTAAGGACTCAAGGTTCATCCTCAGGTTTGAGGACACTGACCCAAGGATAAAGAGACCCTTATTAGATGCCTATGACGCTATTAAGGAGGATTTAAGGTGGCTTGGGGTTAAGTGGGATGAGGAGTATATTCAATCAGATAGGATGAATATATACTATGAGTACGCCAGGAGGCTTATTGAAATTGGGGGAGCATACGTAGTCGCTAAGGGTAGTGGTTGTGAACCTGATGAATGGAAGAGGCTTAAGATTGAGGGTAAGCCATGCTTAACTAGGGAGGCTGAATCCTCTAGAAACCTTGAATTTTTCGATAAGATGCTTGATGGCGCGTTCAATGAGGGTGAGGCTATTGTGGCCGTTAAGACTGATTTAAGTAGCCCAGACCCCAGTATTAGGGATTGGGTAGCCTTCAGAGTAATAGACGCACATAAGTACCCTCACCCAAGGGTTGGGGATAAGTATGTTGTGTGGCCTACGTATAACTTCGCCGTAGCCATTGATGACCACTTAATGGGCATTACCCACGTGCTCAGGGCACAGGAACATAGGGTTAATACTGTTAAGCAGTACTACGTGTTTAAGGCCTTTGGCTGGGAGCAGCCATACACAATACACTTCGGTAGGCTTAAAATAGAGGGCTTGAAGCTGAGTAAGAGTATATTGAAGAAGCTGAACTTAACTAAGGATGATGTAACGCTACCAACCCTGGCTGGTTTAAGGAATAGGGGGATTACTCCGGAGGCTATATGGAGTCTAATACTATTCGTTGGCATTAAGGAGACTGATGCATCAATAAGCCTAAAGAACCTTTACGCCTATAATAGGCGTATAATAGAGCCATTAGCCAATAGGTACATGTTTGTTAAGAACCCTGTTAAGTTAAGGCTTAAGGGTGTGGGTGATTTAATTGAGGCTAAAATACCCATGCACCCCTCATACCCTGAAAGAGGGTTTAGGGTAATTAAGATTACTGGCGAGGGAGGCTACGCTGAGGTTTACGTGCAGGCTAGCGATGTTAAGCCAGGATTAATTATGAGGTTACTGGGGCTTGGTAACATTAAGGTGAGTAACGTTAGTGGTAATGAGGCTGAAGCCGACTTCATAGGCCAAAGCGTGGAGGATGCTAGGAGGAGTGAGGCACCAATAGTGCAGTGGGTGCCTGTTGATGCTGTTAATGCTGAGGTAATAGTCCCAGTTAACGTCGGCCAAGTAACAGTGGATAATGGCCTTGCTGAACCAACCGTGGCTAAGCTGGAGCAGGGAACAGTAATGCAATTCATAAGGTATGGTTTCGTTAAACTTATGGGGAACAGTAATAGTAAGATAAGGCTAGTGTATATTCATGATTAATAACCCTATTCACCTTAAGCTAACCACTAATCTAATACATCCACCTATGCCATGACCCTACGGTTCTCGGAACACCAAGCTTACCATTAGTGACCCCTTAGGCATCAGTAGGCCTTCCACATTTTACGTGAACAAAAAGAATATAAAAAGATTCAGCCCTTAATTAACTTAACATGGTGCCTAGTCTTAACAATAAACCCCCTACTAACAGTCCTGGCCTCCTCAGGCATTATTAAGAGCCTACCTACACCTATTACATTCCCACCCTCATCAATAATGGCTACATCCATGTTTTGAACAGCATTCTTAACCTCAATAACGCCCTTAACCGGAATACTCCTACCCTGCTTAACATATTGGGCTGTTTCATTATTAACCTTAATCCATGAATCCACTAATGATGCCCCATAGAGGGTTGGTATTAGTAACCCATCACTAGCCCTAATGCTGAAGGCTACCTTACCATTAACGTAAACATGCTTAATCCTCCTTAACGCATCATAGTACTCAACCTCAATATCCATGCTGCTTAACCTACTGGCAATCCTCCACCCATATACGTAGGCTATTATTGCAAGAGCCCTATTAACCAGGAACCTGCTCCTAGTCCTAACCATAGGTTTCACTTAAATCATGCGTATTTAATACTTCCCTCAGTGCCCGAAACCTACATGAATTGAGTTAAATCACCCCTCCTACTACCCTTAACTATGGCTGTGTAAAGCTTGCTGGCAAGTTCACTCCACTTTAACTCATCCTTAATGGCCCAAGATACTATTAGTGAATTATACTCGCTCAGCATTTTAAGGAAGCTAACCCAATCAATACCCCGAGCCTTCAATTCACCCCTCCAAGTGTTCCAAAGGTACTTAGCTAATTCATTACCAAACCATATGGCGAAGTTACTACAACCGGGCCCACTGCAAGTGCTCATCCTCCTCTTAATCCTATCCTTAATGTCAATTGGTTCAGGAGGTATATTCTCAACCATACTTAATAATCCTTTAACCTGGTAATAAATCTATAGTTTAACGTAGATTGTAAGAGGTATGTTTATTTAGGATTACTGAATTATAACTGCGTGGAGTTGAATGACTTTGAGAAAGCCAGGAGGAGACTTATAGATGATCTTAAGGCTGACGGCATCATAGTCAGTAGGGAGGTTGAGGAGGCAATGTTAAGCGTACCTAGGCACTTGTTCATACCCAATTACATTAGGCATTACGCCTACCAGGATACACCATTAGTAGTAATGAAGGGGCAGACCATAAGCGCCCCCCACATGGTTGCAATGATGTGTGAACTAATTAAACCTAGGAGGGGTATGAAGATTCTTGAGGTTGGTGCCGGAACAGGCTACCAAGCCTGCGTATGCGCTAAGGCTATTCAGGATGGTGTTGTTTACAGTGTTGAAATTGACCCATTCATCGCCTTATATGCGGCCATTAATGTAATTCATGTGGGCTTCAGCAGTATGGTTAAGGTGTATCAGGGTGATGGTAAGCTTGGGTTACCTAAACACGCCCCCTTTGATGCAGTGTTAGTTACAGCAGCAGCCTCCACCATTCCTCAACCCCTCCTGAATCAATTAGCAGTAGGTGGTGTAATGGTTATACCACTTAAGGAAGATGGCTACCAGAAGCTTTACGTTATTGAGAAGGATAAGGAGGAGGTTAGGAAGAGATTTATAACCTACGTATCCTTCGTTGACCTGAAATGAGTAAGGTAAAGGTACCAAGCGGCTTCATGATTGGTGCAGCATTATCAGCGTACCAGGTGGAGGGGAATAATGTTAATGCTGATTGGTGGCATTACGAGGGGGATAGGTTGCCTAGGAGTGGCTCAGCATGCGACTTCTGGAATAGGTATAGGAGTGATATTGAGTTAGCTGCCTCACTTGGGTTGAAGGCGCTTAGAATATCCATAGCCTGGGATAGGATTATGCCGAGTGAAGGTAAGGTTGATGATGAGTCAATGGATAGGTACGTGGATATGATTAAGGAAATTAGGGGTCACGGTATGGAACCCATAATCACCCTACACCACTTCGTTAACCCAATGTGGTTCACTGTGAAGGGTGGTTGGGTTAAGGAGGATAACGTGAAGTACTTCCTGGACTTCGTTAAGTATGTGGTGGATTCAGTGGGTGATAGCGTTAAGTTTTGGTTAACAATTAATGAAATTAACCTATACCCAATACTAGCGTACCTACTGGGTGTTTTCCCACCATTCATGATGAATATGGAGTACATGTGGAGGGCCCTCGTTAACCTACTTAAAGCCAGTGATGGAGCTTATGAATTAATTAAGAAGCCAAGTAATCAAGTTGGGTTAATTATACATATTATGCCCGCTAAACCAGCCTCAAGATTATCAATAATGGATTGGGGGTTAGCTGTGGGTATGAATTACATACTCAATAGAATGATAGTGAACACTTTAGCCAAGGGGAAGTTACCTGATTGGCTTAGTGGCGGTGAGGTTGGTGAATTGGATTACGTTGGGTTAAATTACTACGCCATAGCTAAGGTTAAGTTCAATCCATTAACCATGGGTGAATTAGTAACCTCAAGGCAGAATCAAAGGGGTTGGGTAATTAACCCAAGTGGCCTAAGGTGGGCTATTAGGTTAGTTAGGAGGATAGGGAAGCCAATAATGATTACTGAGAATGGTATAGCCACTGATAATGATGAGGATAGGATAACCTATATTGAGAAGCACTTAACCATAGCAATTAAGGAGAGGGTAATGGGTTACCTATACTGGAGCCTCCTTGATAACTATGAGTGGGAGATGGGTTATGGGGCTAAGTTTGGCCTAATTGCATGCGACCCAGTGACCTTAAGTAGGAGGCCCAGGGGAAGCGCCTACTTCCTGGGTAAATTAGCCAGCGGAGGCTGAGTTGTGGCTATATTAAGGGGAATCAACACCAATAGGTTAAGCTATGACTCTGATTAATTCAGCTTCAGTGAATTCACCTAGGTAGGTGCTCACTGAAACCTCACTATTATTCACCCTCTTGGCAATGAACTCGACACCATTAGCTCTAAGCACTGCAGCACACCAATTGGGGCTGGGTTCAATAATGTAAACCTTAGGCCTACTGCCCCTTCTCAGCCTCAGCATTTCCAACACCCAATTGAGGCATTAGTTTATTCTCCAATTCCCCTATATCACTAAGTATCCTATTAATTGCATCCTCAAGGACCTTAAGTGGATCCTTACCCTTAGTCCTAATCTTAAGGGTAATGTTCCTAAGCAATGGGTGATCCATATCAAACGTTGCGAACTCAACTTCAGGATCCTGGAGAATGTAGGTTAAGAGCGGTGACATGACCGTGTAATCCTCGCCCTCAACCATAACCTCCATGTAGTTACCATTCAACTTAATGCCCTTAACCTTAATCCTAGGCATTGCAATCCCCTCAAATAAACCCCTTATAAAGCTACGCTTAAACGAAATCCTAGGTAATGCAATATTAAATCATTTCAGCCGCCTCCTTCACTATCGGGTCTGTGAATTCAAGGTCATTATTAATTATTGAGTGATTCTTCAATGTAGTTAATATATCATGAATAACCCTATCACTTATAC
>NZ_DAXS01000068.1:0-1576 GCF_002506515.1 Caldivirga sp. UBA161 | reverse complement strand
AATTCTCCAATTCCTGCCTAGCTAAGTTAACTGCGTCATTAATTATTGGCCCTAAGTTCCTACCTCCAAAACTCCTAACGTACCCATAATACGTTAACCAACCTATTATGCCACCCAGCTTATCCACGGCTTCATTCAATTCATCATTATTAACAGTAACCTTAGTTTCAGAGAAGCCTAACTTAAGGAATTCAATGGACTCCTCATGGGTTAACTCTCTAGTGGTTACTTCAGCATAACCCCTACCAAAAAGGGATGATTCAGGGTTATTTAAGTATAATGTTTAAGACACCTACTTCAAATCCAGTTATGATGAAGGTTAAGTTACTTAAGAAATCATAAGCATATGCAATGGAGTTCCAAACCTCCATACCTAATGAGCTGATTAACCGTTGAGCCTCATCGATGGCTATAATAATCCTAGTGTTATGGCTACTTGCCACCATATTAAACCCTTTAAATATATCGGTAAGTAGCGGACGATCCTTACCCCATTTTATCGAAACCTTTAAGCCAGCTACATTAATTCCTCTAATTAAGCTTAAAACGTTTGCCATGCTTTTAATTAATACATCATACTTAGAGTATCGCCTAATAAAATCGTTTAAAGCATTGGAAAGAAGCATATAGAGCCCCCTCCTTGACTTAATCACTTCCCTCACATCAATGAATACATACGGTATATTTAATGAAATTAAGCGTACTCAGTATTAGTGATGTTTTACCACTCCTCCTTAAACCCTTAACAACAATGAGCCTAGTTAATGGTACCTTAATAAACCTAGCCAATGCATTAAATTCCTGGTTAAAGTTAAATAGGTCATTCCGGTTAATCTTAGGTTTAAGATCAAAAAGCATACTTCCGGACCGGAAGCTGCTTCCGGAGCGGAAGTATAAAACCTTTTCACAGAATACTCAGGAAGCTCGTCAGCTTAAGAGTTAATGTATTAAATTAATTTATTGCTAATAATGTAGCTTCTCATGCGTTAAATGGTATTCTATAATTCCGTTTCCTGACCTCATACTCCTCTAAGTCCTTCTTAAGCCCGTATTAACACCATGAATCTTAACACTACTATTAACAGCCTCCTCAAGAATCCTTAATGACTTATTCATTGAACGTAAAGCTTTTTCATTCACCTTAACCTCCTCATGATTTCGAGCAACATTAATTATATCAATCAAGGTAATTCTTTCCCCAATTTCCACGGCCATACAATCCCTCTATTAGGCTATTATTAATATATTTCCACCTGTATTAATCCATAGAACATACTCCTGAGGCTGCAGTAAAGTTACGCTAATGAAGCTTAGTGCATTTTTAAGGTTTTAGGCCTATAAATGTATAATATTTATTAAACCTATATTACATAGTAATGTGTATGGATAAGGTTTCGCTCTTAATAGGTCCAGTAATCAATTACTGACCTCCTCCNNTCACAGCCAAGTCAATACCCTGGAAGCATGGTGACCCAGTCATTATAATGGAGGAGGCTGGTATTGCTATTAATGGGCATGAAATAATTGATGTTGGTCCATGGGGTGAAATAAGTAAGAGATATGAGGGTAAATGCAG
>NZ_DAXS01000021.1:4345-15074 GCF_002506515.1 Caldivirga sp. UBA161 | reverse complement strand
CCTTAAGCCACTTGAGGATTCGGGAAGGCGTAAACATCATGTTCAATAGTATACATATAATTACCCTCACTCATCATTACAAGTCAGTAATTAGGCACTAAACTAAGGCGATATGAAAGTATTTAGGCATTAAAGTATGATTACAGGTAGGTTAAGGTAAGAATTAACTGCTTCAATAGGATGATTTAATGTAAGCATCATGCATTGGCAAGTAAGTCATTTAAGAATATGGAATCAGCGTATAATGCTTACCATAGGTGAATTAGGCTACGTAACTAATTATTCAGTTACAATAAGGCATTTAGGGGTGATTTCATGAATGTGGCCTTAAGAACCTTAAGGCAATATTAAGAATGCTGAGTGCTATTAATAGCAGTATAGCCAGCACTTAGTTTCATGAATAAACATACAGTGGGAGAAGCCATTACATGTAATTTCATTATTACCTACATTTTCAGCATTAACTCCTTCCTTGCAATTACTGCAATTGCTCATTACTGTAAGTACACCATCAATACCGTGTTGAATACGGTATACGCAGAATTGTTAAATATCCTATAGTGGGGCTTCTAGGGATGGAGGCTTATTTAATGTACCCGGATATTAGAGGTGATTGGGTTGTTTTCGTAACTGAAGATGACTTGTGGAGGTATAATGTTAAGACTAGTGAGTTAATAAGGCTTACATCGGATTTCGGGATAATCCTAAACCCGAAGATATCACCGGATATGAAGTGGATAGCCTTCGCCAGGTATCAGCCTGGGGATCAACCCTTATCTGAAGTCTACGTAATACCATTTAATGGTGGTGAGCCAAAGAGGTTAACTTACTTCGGTAGCCCAGCCACTAATGTAGTTGGATGGACTCCAGATGGGAAAATCGTGGCTAGGTCAGACTTTAAGAGGCCGTTCCTGAGGTGGAGGGAGTTATTCACCATAGACCCAGCCACGGTGGAGATTAAGAGGTTACCCTACGGGCCCGCGGATTCCATAGCCTTTGGTAAGGAGGCTTTAGTCATAGGTAGGAATACCTTAGACTTACCCTACTGGAAGGGTTATAAGGGAGGTACTAGGGGGAGGTTTTACATTGATTACGGGTATAAGGGGGAGTTTAAACCCTTCATTGAACTCAATTCCAACCTCACGAGCCCCATGTGGGTTAGGGATAGGTTCTACTTCATCTCGGACCATGAGGGTACTGGAAATGTATACTCAGTGGATTTAAATGGTAATGACTTAAGGAGGCACACTAACTTCAATGAGTACTACGTTAGGAATGCCAGTTCAGATGGCGTAAGGATTGTATTCCAGATGGCTGGCGACATTTACCTACTTGAGGGTGAGGTAGTTAGGAGGCTGGAAATAGTAGTCCCTGTAATGGGTAAGCATAGGATGGGTAGGTTTAAAGAGGTTGATAAGTACTTAACATCCTTCTCATCAGACGGGAATTACTTCGCATCAATCGTTAGGGGTAAGGCGTTCCTAATGCGTAATTGGGAGGGGCCGGTAATTCAACTGGGTGATAGGAGTGGTTTAACTAGGTATAGGAGTATAAGGATTGTTAAGGATAAGGTTTTCGCATTGGCTGATGAGAATAAGGTGGAGGTTTACTCGCTTGGGGGTGGGAAGGTTAAGGAGATTAAGGCTAAGGGATATGTTGAGAAAATCTTCCCTTCACCGGACGGTAATCAAATAGCCCTAGTTAACAATGACTTTGAATTATGGATTATAGACTTAACTAATGATTCACAGGTGCTTTTAGATAAGGGGAAGTGGTATATTGAGGAAGTAGCCTGGCACCCTAGTGGTAAATGGTTAGCATACACTTACCCAGAATCCAGCCACTGGATGTGGAATAGGGTTAAGGTAAGTGACTTAAGGAGCATTAGAAACGTTACAACTCAAGGCTACTACAACTTCTCCTTATCCTTTGACCCAGATGGGAAATACCTCTACTTCCTATCATCAAGGAACTTTGAACCCATTATGGATTACATATACTTCCACTATGACTTCGTTAACCCAGTTAAGGCCTACTTAGTGGTCCTTAATGGGGAGGCTTTCTCACCCTTTAATAGGCAGATAATTGATAAGGATGCTGAACCAAGGGTTGACTTGGATGGTATAGAAACTAGGGTATCATCAATCCCCATAGACCCCGGTTACTACCAGAGTATAAGGGGTGTTAAGGGAGGTAGGGTGGCCCTCCTCAAATTCCCCCCTAAGAGGGTTATTGGGCAGAGGCAGGATGGTGTTATTGAAATCTTCGACTTAGCTACGAAGGTTAAGGAGCAGTATATGGATAATGTAACTGATATGGAGGTTCATGAAGACAACCTAATAATTAGGCAGGGGAATACTATAAGGGTTTTGAAGGTTGATAAGAAGCCTGAACAGGGGCAGAATGCAAACCCTAGGACTGGGATAATTGACATCTCGAGGATAAAGGTCTTCGTGGATTTAAAGAATGAGTGGAGGCAAATGCTTAGGGAGGCTTGGGTGTTGATGAGGGAGAATTACTGGAGGGGGGATATGAATGGGGTTGATTGGGTTAAGGTCCTGGAGAAGTATGAGAGGCTTATAGGCAGGATTAACACGCGTTATGAGTTATCTGATTTAATTAAGGAAATGCAGGGAGAATTAAGGACCTCCCACGCCTATGAGTTCAGCGGTGATTATGATGTTGAGAAACCCTATAATGTTGGTGGTTTAGGTATTGACTATAAGTATAATGGGGAGTGTTATGAAATCACTGAAATATTCGCTGGGGATCCAAATGAGGAGAATGAAAGGTCACCTTTACTGGATCCAGGCATTAACGCTGAGGTTGGTGACTGTATAATATCAATCGATGGAGTTAGGCTCAACTTAGAGAATCCACCTGAAAAACTACTCGTCAATAAGGCTGGGGAACCGGTTCAAATTGAGCTTAGGAAGAAGAATGGTGAAGTGAAGTCATTATCCACCAGGACACTGAAGAATGAGAAGTACGTGATTTATAGGAGTTGGGTTGAGGGGAATAGAAGATACGTTAATTCCAAGGGATTCGGCTACACTCATGTACCAGATATGATGATTCAAGGCTTCTCAGAATTCTTTAAACTCTACACGTATGAAGTATTTAAGTACGGCAGCGTAGTCATTGATGCTAGGTATAATGGTGGCGGGCACATTTCCCAACTACTCCTAGAGAGGCTACTGACTAAGAGGATAGGTGTTGAAATACCCAGGAGGGGTGAACCAATCCCCTACCCCTCCATAGCCCCCACGCGCCTAGTACTTATAATAAATGAGCAAGCTGGGTCTGATGCCGACATATTCGCTAACTCCTTCAAACTCTATAAACTAGGTAGAATTATTGGGACTAGGACTTGGGGAGGCGTTATAGGGATTGATGGCAGGTATTCACTGGTTGACGGCACCATGGTGACTCAACCCAAGTACGCCTTCTGGTTCATAAACGTGGGGTTTGGAGTTGAGAACTATGGGGTTGACCCAGATATCATTACTGATAATTTACCTCAAGATTACATGAAGGGTATTGATAGGCAATTAGAGGTAGCCATTGAGGAGCTTAAAAAGGAGGAAGCAGTTGACTCAATTGAGGCCTTCCTTAATTCATACAGGTAGTTTATTTAAATCCCTCAATTGCCCTAAAGGCACTTATATTCGATGATTAAGGATGAGATATAGGCCGCCACAATAGGAAGCTTAACTTTAAAGCAAAATATGATTTTTAAACAAATGATAATAAGTAACTCATTACTCACCCACATAACCGAAAGCACTATATAATATTAAGCCTTAATTTAACTAAATTTAAGCAAAACTGCTTAAGCCAGGTAATACATGAATGGGTACAGTATTAAGGATTTAAGGTTAATGCAAAAGTAGGGTAACGTTGAATCCTCCATTACCCTACATTCACTTGCATTAAAGGATTAAGGCAATGTAAGGTAATGTTAATTTAGCCATTACCCTACATTAAGTCAGTATTTAAAGTAATTGTGGTTGAATCATGCCATGATGCAGTAGCATAGGTCATTGAGGGGAATTAAGCGCATTGTGGTAGGATTATTGAAGCCGCTCATAATCATGCCTTCAATAATATTAGGGTCCTTGGCTAGTTTTTGACTACACCTTACCCTTGCCTTTAGCTTATGGTTCTTGATTAAAAGAGTGCCTGTTTTTAGTTTAAGCGAATTCATATTAGTCAAATGTTGATTTTGTTATAAATAATGCTTAATAATAACCAGTAATGAGGGGTCGATGTGAGTCAAAGGTTTGACGTCATAGTTGTGGGCGCCGGGCCAGGGGGATTAACGGCGGCTCAGAGGTTGGCCTCAAGGGGATTTAAGGTTCTTGTGGTTGAGAGGGGTCGTAAGCCTGGGAGTAAGAATGTCTACGGTGGTAGGATATACGCCCACGTCCTTGATAAGCTATACCCTGAGTATGTTAAGGAGGCTCCAGTGGAGCGTTGGGTTAGGAAGGAGCGCCTAACAATGTTAACTAAGGATAGTGGAGTAACTGTTGAGTTTGAGGCTAAGGCAACTGAGCATAAGTCCTTCACAGCCTACTTATCAAACTTCACCGAGTGGCTTGGTAGGAAGGCTGAGGCAGCTGGGGCACTTGTGGTTACTGAAACGCCAGT
The DNA here is from genome assembly GCF_002506515.1 of Caldivirga sp. UBA161. Lineage (GTDB taxonomy): Archaea > Thermoproteota > Thermoprotei > Thermoproteales > Thermocladiaceae > Caldivirga. The sequence continues at coordinate 10,424 of NZ_DAXS01000021.1, read as the reverse complement.
GGATAGCTTAATAACTAAGGATGGTAAGGTAGTTGGGATTAAGTCTGGGAGCGATGAGGTTTACGGTGGCGTGGTTATTGTGGCTGAGGGCATTAATAGGCTTGTCCTAGAGTCAAGCGGCCTAGCCCCAAAGCTTCAACCAAGCTTAGTTGGCCTTGGGGTTAAGGAGGTTATTAAGTTAAGTAGGGGTGAGATTAATGAGAGGTTTAACCTAGATGAGGATGAGGGCCTAGCCTGGGCCTTGGCAGGATACCCAACCCACTACGTACCCGGTGGTGCATTCCTATACACTAATAAGGATGCCGTAACACTAGGCATTGTCGTCTACCTTGAGCACGGCAGTAAGCTTGATGTGCCTGTTTACGACTTAATAGAGGAGTTTAGGCTTCACCCATTTATAAGTAGGCTACTTAAGGGTGGTCAATTACTGGAGTACTCAGCCCACTTAACTCCAATAGCGGGCTTAAAGGCTATGCCGCCTAGGCTTTACGGTAACGGTTACCTAGTGGTCGGTGATGCTGCAGGCTTCCTACTGCATTTAGGCGTGTTAATTAGGGGTGTTGACTTCGCAATGGAGAGTGGTAGGCTTGCCGCTGAAGCCGTGGTTAAGGCTCATGACGAGGGTAAGTATGATGAGGAGGCTCTCTCCGTTTACCAGCAGTTGCTTAATGAGAGCTTCATAATGAGGGAGTTCAATGCCTTTAAGAACGCCCACAAGGCCTTAAATAATCCTAGACTATACAGTGATTACGTTATGTTGGCTAACGCATTCATGGGTAGGTACTTTGATGTTGATGGAACACCTAGGAGGCTTTGGGACACGTTCATGAGGGCTAAGGGTAATTTAACCCTAGTTGACTTAACTAAGGACGCCTTAAGCCTGGTGATGAACCTATGAGCATGGATAACAGGAGAATACCCATTGAGGAGAGGCTTAACTCAAACGCCTGGGACGTTAGCCAGAGGCCACACATTAGGATAATTGACCCTGATAAGTGCCGTAAATGCGAGGCAAAGCCCTGCACTCACCTTTGCCCAGCAAGGTGCTACACCTTATCGTCAGATGGGACAGTGCTCTTCTCCCATGAGGGCTGCCTGGAGTGTGGGACCTGTAGGATAGTTTGCCCATATAATGCAATTGAGTGGACTTACCCGAGGAGTGGTTACGGTGTTCAGTATAGGTTTGGGTGATGGGTCATGGGCGCCACTGTTATAAGTTCAGCAAATGCAGGCTCAAACATGGGTAAGGAGTTAACAATTATTGTACCTGTTAAGGCTGCTGTACCCAATATAACTGCTGTTAGGCTTGACCCAGTAACCCACAACCTAGTTAGGGAGGGCGTCCCACTGATGCTTAACCCCTATGATAGGAATGCGCTTGAATTCGCCCTTAGGCTTAAGGATAAGTACGGTGGGAGGGTCATTACATTATCCATGGCTCCACCCAGTGGTAAGGACTTCCTTGAATCCACAATAGGCATGGGTGCTGATGAAGCCTACCTAATAACCGACAGGGTCTTCGCCGGGGCTGATACATTAGCCACATCCTACACAGTGGCCATGACCATTAAGAAGCTCTTCCCGGGCTTCAACCTAGTGGTCATGGGTGAGGAAACCACGGACTCCACCACAGCCCACATGCCTGCCCAAGTAGCCTCATGGCTTAGCCTACCCTACCTATACTACGTTGTTGACGGTGAAGTTAACATGGAGAAGGGGACTATTAAGTTAACCCGCTACCTTGAGGATGAGGGTGTTTATGAGGAGTTCGAGTACAATATGCCAGTCATAGTCAGCGTATACAAGGACAGTAACCCACCAAGGGACATTAGCCTAAACCGCAAGATTCAAGCTAAGTTAAGCGGCTTAGTTAAGTCAGTGACTAATAATGAACTTAAACTCGACCCACTGTGCGTTGGTTTAAGGGGTTCACCAACAATAGTGGCTAAGATTGAGGACGCTAAGCCAATACCGAGGAAGAAGCAGATATTTAAGGGTGATCCAAGGGAGGCGGCTAAGTGGCTTATTGAAAACCTAATTAAGGAGGGGGTGATTAAGCCATGAGTAGCGTTAAAATATGCCCAGAGTGGCCTCAGGTAAACAAGAGTGAGTATAAGGGTGTTTGGGTTTACGTTGAGCATCGGAATGGGGTAATAAAGGACGGTAGCCTCCAGTTAATTGGTAAGGCTAGGGAGTTAGCGTCTAAGATTAATGTTGATGTTTCAGCAATCATGATTGGGCATAATTTAGGTGACTTAGTTAAGGAGCCAATATACTATGGGGCGGATAGGGTTATTTACATTGATGATGAGGCCCTATCAGTCTACATTCCCCACATCTACGCCTCAGCGATAGTTAACTTGGTTAATAAGTATAAGCCTGAGGTGGTCTTATTCGCAGCAACTAAGAGGGGGAGGGAGTTGGCGCCATACGTAGCCAACACACTTAGGGCAGGTATAACTGCCGACTGTACTGACCTTGATATTGATGTTAAGACAAGGGACCTTGATCAAGTTAGGCCAACTTACGGAGGCAATATACTAGCCCACATTAGGACACCAAATAGAAGGCCTCAATTAGCAAGCGTCAGGCCTAACGTATTCCCAACGCCACCAAGGGACACCAGCCGTAAGGGTGAGATTATTAAGGAGTCCTTAAACAACCTACCTAAGCCCAATGGAGTATTACTTGGTGTTAAATCAGTGACAAGGGGGGATAGTGACCTACCACCAGTGGAGAAGGCTGACCTAGTGGTTACGGCTGGAAGAGGAGTCAGTGGGCCTGAGGGTGTTAAGCTCCTCATTGAGTTAGCTAAGGCCCTTGGAGGAACCATTGGTGGCACTAAGAAGGTTACTGACGCTGGTTGGTTACCTACTGATAGGCAGATTGGCCAGACTGGTAAGACCATTAGGCCCACAGTGTATATTGGTGTGGGTGTTAGTGGGGCTATTCAGCATATTTTCGGTATTAAGGAGTCTAAGATAATAGTTGCCATTAATAGTGACCCCAATGCCCCAATCTTCGAGTACGCCGACTACGGCATAATTAGTGACTATAGGCAGGCGGTTCAGGCATTACTTGAGGTATTGCGCTCAATGAGAAAACCCAGTTAAAATAAGGCATAACCCTTAAATGAATCAATGCTTAAGGTTTATTTACTAACTAATCCTAAAGGGGGCTCATGGAGGGTTTAGAGGATTTAAGCAGCTACGCTGAGAATGTCTATGAGGTTGTGGATAAGTGCCCAGTCTGTGGTAATAGGACATTAACCATTAGGGGTGTGGTGTATAATACGCCATACTTTGGTAGGCTCCTCCTGGAGGTGATGAATTGCTCAACCTGTGGCTTCAGGTACATGGATATTACTTACCTAGACAGTAAGGGGCCTGTTAAGTTAACCTACAGGGTTACTGATAGGGTTGACATTGAGAGGACTTGGATAATTAGGTCAGCTGAGGCTAAGGTCTACTCCCCTGACCTAGGCTTCACGCTAGCTCCAGGGTCAGCGGGTGAAGCTCTAATAACACCCCTGGAGGGGCTAATGTATAGGCTAATACAGTACGCCGAAGCCATGCGTGGGCTTGAGGGTGAGGCTGAGGCGAGGAGGCTTAGCTTCATTAGGGAGGCCACTGAGGCTCTTAATGGGTTTAGGGAATTTACATTAATCATAGAGGACCCAACTGGAAACAGCATAATTAAGCCACCATCAGGTAGGGAGGGTAGGCTTAGGGAGGATAGGCTTGAGGTGCCTCAGGGATGAGTGGGGCATTACCAATAGCCGACAACCACGCCCACGTTAACCCAATTAAGGGCCTTGGACCCAGGGAGGTGGCTAGGAGGTTTAGGAGGACTGGGGGTTGGTTCATGGGTGTTGTAGCCCTATTAACCTGGGACCTAGGCTTAAACCCAGGTGACTTAAGTAGTGTTGATAAACTGTATAGGTTAACCGTTGAGTCAACTAAGATTATTCAGGGGGAGGGGGTTAAGGCAGTTGCCGTAATTGGCCTACACCCAGCTGAGTGCGTTAGGCTACTTGAGTCCGGTTGGGGCTTCAGTGAGGTTAAGGGATTCATGGTTAAGTCAATTGACTTAGCCGCACAGTACATTAAGAGGGGTGAGGCAGTGGGTATTGGGGAGGTTGGTAGGCCTCACTGGAGTGTTAATGGGAGTGTAATTAACTTATGTAATGAGGTTATTGAGTACGCCATGAGTACTGCAAGAGACCTCAATGCAGTAATTCACCTACACCTTGAGAGGGAGGGTGAGGTTACTGTTAAATCAATAGTGGAGTTGGCTAATAGGGCTGGGGTTAAGGATAAGGGGAGGATCATCCTCCACCATGCATCGCCAAGTATGGTTAAGCCAGCTGTGGATAATGGCCTAACGCCCTCAGTACCAGTGGGTAGGAGGGGTGAGTTTGAGGAGGCTGTTAAGTTAACTAAGGCCCTAGTGGTGGAGAGTGATTACGCTGATGACCCGAGGAGGCCTGGTATGGTTATACCACCCTGGAGGATAATGAGTAGGATTAGTAATGCGTTGAGCCAGGGACTATTGAGTGAGGGGGATGTATTTAGGATAATGGTTAATGAAATTGAGGAAATATATGGGGTTAAGCATGAGTAATGAAGCCCACTGGGCTAATGCTAGGCAACTTAACTTATATTAAGTAAGCCCCAGTGGCCAACTGGGAATCATGTTGCCTAATAGGGACTCCATTAAGGCTAAGTTAAGGGAGTATGAGGATGCCAGGGATAAGGTAATTAACACTGGCATTAGGTTAAATAGGTTATCTAAGTCAGTTATATACTCAGTTATTAGGAATGATTGGGAGGCGGCGGATAAGTACTTAAGCGACATGAGGAGGGAGTTAGAGTCATTAATGAGCCTAATTAAACAGTACCCATTCTACTATGATAAGGCTGCAGTCAGCTTCCAGGAGTATGCTGAGGCCTATATAATGTATGAGTTTAATAAGAGTGGTAGAATACCCACCATTGAGGAGGTTGGGGTTGATGAATTAGCCTACTTAAATGGATTAATGGAGTTCACAGGTGAATTATCTAGGAAGGCCACTGAGGAGTTAATTAAGGATAACCTAGAGTACGCCCTTAAGGCTAAGGAAACCATGGAGGACATTTACCTAGACATGCTTTACATGGAGTTCAGGGACTTCGAAATGAGGAAGAAGGTTGATTACGTGGCTAATAATATTAATTGGCTAAACGAGAAAATATTCTACAAGACACTCAACAGGGGGAAACCACATAATTAATTTCAATTAATTCCCAAGGAGTATTCATCCACATAAGATTGCATTTTCAAAATCTAGCACGTAATTAATACAACCATCACTTTAAAAAGTACAGATACCCCACATACTCTGGAAATCACATTGGCGCACTCCTTGCTTTCACATGCACCTCCTCAGGGACCCACCATACTCATGTTTTAGGTGGATAACTCCTCACAAGGCTCACTGGTCAGAGAAATAAACAAGTATAAAAGCCTTAAGATAGAAGCCTAAAAGTAATCGAAAAATCAGATACGGACTGGTTAATTAGGCTTAGGGTGATTAAGCTTGCAAGGCCTGAACCAATGATGACCTGGGCTAAGATGACCCCTCATGGTCTTATGAAATGCGAATCTCGATTACACTTTTTATGTAATTATACTAAGGATTTAATAATTATTTAAATTGAAGATTCCAGTTCAATACTTTAATAGTCACTCCAATGAGGGATAATATGGTTACTGGAACCCTTAGGCCTTCCCCAGCTATAGAGGGTGGTGTGGATTCCCTCTTCTACTGTTGGAAAAGGGTTCCATCCACTAGGCCTGGCCTTGAGGAGGAGTTTCAGGCTTGTAGGGCTAGTGAGTATTGGAGGGTTAATTACGATGAGGTTAAGTACACTGACTTCTCATCATCAGTGTACTTTAAGCCTAAAGGCCTTCAAACAGTATCCATGAGGTCCAGGGATACCTTCACCTACGGCCACTTCACGCTAATGGCTAAGTTACCTAAAGTTGAGGGTGGGCCAATGCTTTGGTTCGGCTTTGAGGCCGATGACTTATTCGCAGG
>NZ_DAXS01000021.1:0-4257 GCF_002506515.1 Caldivirga sp. UBA161 | reverse complement strand
GAGAAGTATCATTGGTTCAGTATTGTTTACAGGAGGGGGTTGGCTTTATGGTATATTGATGGTAGGCTTAGGGCCCTGGCTTCAATAAGTAATGGTGATGTTAAGGATGGTGGAGTAGCCTATGATAAGCCACCCTACGTTGCATCATGGATTACTGACGCACCTTCACCTCAATTGGCCGTATTATTGGACATTGATGCTGCACCGCAGGTTGAGTTTCATTGGCCTGGCTTAAACCCATGGGGTTTAAGGGTATTTAGCGGTGATGCTGAGGAACCTGTTAGGCTTAGGCTTTATAGGGATGGTTCAGAGGAGGCTTGGGCTGGCTTAACCGTTAACCCTGGTGTTGAGTTGTATTCCCAGCCATTACCCGGCATTGGTGAGAAGACACTAATCCTAAATGCGCCGGGTGGTGAGTTGGCTATAGAGTACTTCACTGAGGGTAATTGGGTTGAGGCTAGGAGTCAGGCATTAGGCAGCAGCACCACTGTACTGGGCATTAGTGGAGATACCGCCTTAATTAGGTTTAGGTATAGGGCTAGGGAACCTGGCTTAATAAGGGCAGCCTCATTAACCTTAACTTAATTCACTGTGGTTACTGACTTAGCATTAACCCTACGGTTAAGGTAAGCGTAGACTGTTATCACTATGAAGTCGGCTATAATCATTGAATGCATTATGGTGCAGTATAGGCATAGTGCATGCAGTATGGCGAACTCCACGTAAAGTAGGTACGGTATTATTGCCAGGCCCAGGAACCTCCAATACATTAGGGCTCTGAAAAGCCCATGAGCCACCTTTTCTCCACTCTTATCGTAGGCTATAGCCATTATTATGTTTATTATGAACCAGAAGATGGCGAGAACATCAAGGGGTACGTCAGCCACCTCTGCGTAGGGGCTTGAGAGGACCCTTATACAGTTAACTGTGACCCCTGGGAAGGGTGTGGGTTCCCCATTCAGTGTACATAATGGGGGTGCATTATGCAGGTAGTAGTAGGTGTATAGTACGACCCCTGAGGAGAATATGCCAACCACTGAGAAGGCTATGAATAATCCAAGCCATTTGAGCGTTAGCCTACCCATAGTGTTTAATCCACTTAACCGGTTAAATAAATTTTCCTCAAATTAACGCCACTTAGTGGATATGCCTTGGTTCTATTTCATTAGCGCCAATGAATCGTGGACTTATGCCTTGGCCCTAATCCTTAAGTAACCTGAGGCTGCCGGTCACCTTATTAACCAACTCCTCTGGCCCCGGCCCAATGGCTAATGCAGTCACAGTGCCTGGTGGTAATTCGGTTAAGCCAGCATCCTCAATTAAGGCTGTGGGTAAGCCCAGGGACTCTGCCTTAGCCTTAAGCCTAATTAAATCCTCAACATTATCCACCACCAGGACAATCTTCTTCTGGCCCCCTGAAACCCAAGCATTAACCCAATCCCCCCTACTCCTTAATGCCTCCAATACTGCGGAAACTGATGCATGGGCCACTTGAACAGCCAACTTCCCCCTACTCATCCTTAAATCCCCCCTAACCACTATGGATTGCTTAAACTCGCTCATTAATTTAGGATAATTCAGCTTAATTATTTAAGATTAAATTATTGCATATTTCATTTAATCACTTAATGGCTCCCACTTCCTGCTCTTAAAGGACCTGTAGGCTGCATCAATTATCCTATTAACCTCAACCCCATCATTAAAGTTCTCCCTAGGTAACTCACCCTTCTCAAAGGAGTCTATGAAGTGCCTAAGCTCATATAAGTAGCCGTAGAGTTCAAATTCCCTCCAAATTGGGTAAAGCCAACCCCTAGCCACCTCAGCCTTCTCAACAACATAACCCACCTTCTCCTCAGGGGCTGTTGTGAAGACCCTTATGCCAGTCTCCCTAGTTACATCAACGAAGATGGCGCCTTCACTACCATATATCTCGTACCTTAGGTCTAAGCCACCGTGGGCCGCCCAACTATTCTCAGCCTGCCCCAACTCACCCCCACTATACTTAACTAGTACTATACTATTATCCTCAGCCTTAGTCTTATCCCTATGCACAAGTAAATCACCCCAACCTAAAACCTCACTCGCCTTACCGTTAATCAACTTCCTAGTGACCTCAATAGAGTGGCACCCCATATCCAGTAAACTACCACCACCGGACAAGTCCCTGTCCCAGAACCATGGGCTATGGGGACCGAAGTGGGCCTCCCTACTCCTAACCCAGAAGACTTTACCAATGGCACCATTCTTAACCATATTCATAACCCTATCAATCTGAGGTATGAAGACCTGATTCTCTGCATAGGCGTGGAGTACACCATACCTATTGACTGCATTAAGCATCTCCTTAGCCTCAGCTAGGCTTCTACCTAGGGGCTTCTCAATTATTATATTCTTCCTATTCTCGGCGCATATTTGAACAGCCTTAAGGTGAAGGAAGTTGGGTAAAATAATGTCAACAGCATCCAACTCCTTATCACTGCATAGCTTCTCAATAAAGTCATCACCAGTATAATACTTACCTATCCCCCACCTTCTGGCAAACTCAACAGCCCTACTCCTAGACGCAACGGCAACAACCTTAGCATTAGGTATCTCAGCATAGGACTGCATGTGGAATTCAGCCGCAAAGCCTGAACCAAGTATCCCCACCTTAACAACCATGCTAATTACCTTGAATTAACAGTTTTTAAACATTATCACTTAATTATAATATTAATTATAATGAACATGCTATGCATTAATAAGATTTAACAATCTACAGGGCATAACTTAATACATAGGTAATACTTACGGTGGTTTGAAATTACTAAATTAGGATATAAGTGGGTGTTTCTATACTGTATTAAAAATACTATATAGTTAATTTTAGTGCAATTAGATTATGGGGTAAAACTTAAAAAGACCTTAAGCCATATAACATATGCCAGTAATAGGTAAGTGGATTATGCTCCTAGCTGCCGTGGTTGTTGCAGCCAGCTTCTTAGTAACGTACGCTCAGCAGGTAGTGATGCTGATTCCAGCCTTCAACACTACGTCAAACGTCGTGGTGGTTGGTAATATGTCTAGCCAATACGTATCAAAGCCACTTGGCTATGCCTTATTCTTTACTAACCTTTGGGATATGGGTTCAGGTACCTCAGGTACAACCACTTTAATGTATAATGCGGCTGAGGGAGTAGCATACTATATACAGAACTACACCTTCATTAAGCCAACGTACTCATATGATGTTACCCTTGGTTACCCTGCAATATTCTATGGCCGCTCCCAGTGGGGTGGCTTATATCCTAAGATGAGTCCACTACTAATGCTCCCTGCTCAAGTCATATCGCTTCCAAGCATTTGGGCTTACGTAAATTACAGTGTAATTAAATTCACTCCAAGTAATCTGCAGTTTGACTTATCCCTACAGGTTTGGTTGGGGGCAACACCCAATGAGACCAGTGGACCCCAGCCTGGTGACTTAGAGGTAATAATATACTACTACACGCATAATATGGCTCCAGGCGGCTCACAAATGGGTACCATAACCGTGCCAACGTTCGTTAACGGTAGTATTGTTGATGAGAGTTGGCAGGTTTGGGTTTACTATGGTGGATCAAGCATGTGGACCATTGCTTGGTTTGTGCCAAGTATTAATCAGCCAAGTGGTTATATTGGATTAAACATTACCGGCATGCTCTATGACCTATTCAATATTTTAGCCGCCAATTGGCCGCTGCAGTGGAACTTCACTGGGTTATTGAACTTCTACATATATAACCTCCAGCTTGGTAATGACTTCGGTACATCAAGCCAATTAAGTAATGTCTTCGAGAACATAACAATATATAAGTATTACTTTGAGTTAACTAAGCCATTAGTACCAATAATCACTACTACAACTACAACTACTACAACAGCCTACGTAACAACGACAGTAACCAGCACAATTACCACTACCACCACAGTAACTTCAACCACAACAGCAGTAAGCACCACCACAGTGACTTCACCTGTGACGAGTACAACAACGTTAACGACTACCTCCCTCTTAACCACCACCAGTACCGCAACATTAACAAGCACATTAACTAGAACATTAACAGTGACTAAGGAGGTTATTGGGACAAGCGTAATCGTGGGTATAGTAATCATAGTTATCGTAATTGCAGTTATTGTAGTGCTTTTGGTTAGGAGGAGGTAAGCCAACGGTAAAGTATTAAATCATTATTAAAATATTTTCATAAATTAATTAAATGCACAATAATTATACAG
>NZ_DAXS01000032.1:15434-16731 GCF_002506515.1 Caldivirga sp. UBA161 | reverse complement strand
GCATTCAGGTGCTTGCTGAAAGAAGGCTACTGGAGTTCGCTGAATGGCTGAAACGCTTAACTGAGGCGATCATTAAAGGGTGACCTACGTGGAGTATGTTGAGTTAAATCTAAGTCTGAGCACACCGTTCCTGCCTGGCTCAGCTGATGCTAATAAAGTTGACTTGGATTGGCCACTTAGACCTAGTGAAGTTAAGGGCATTTGGCGCTGGTGGGCTAGAGCTCTAGTGGCTGGGGTATTGTTTAATAAGGGCTTACTACATGGAAAAACAGATAGATATATTGTTAAGTATACTTCACGTGAAGAAGCCTTATGCATATCGAGGATTACTGGAATACACCTAGGGCTTGGATATGCAGGCAAAGATGGTGCTAAATCATCATGCTTCAAGATAATTATTAACCCAAACACACAACAATCCCCTCAGCAGATAAATCCTAGTTTAGCTAATCAGCTTCAAAGAATTAAGTTACTTCTAAGAGGGAAAAGTGTTGAGTACTTTAGTAACGCATCCATTAAGCTTAAGATCAATAATAACATACCATGTAATTTAGGTGAAGCATCAATAGAAGCATCAATAAGCGCATTAGCCTTGGCGTTTAAGTACTCATGCTTCGGTAAAGGCGGTAGAAGGGGACTTGGATGCTTTAACATTACATCCCATGGTCAATATTCACGGATTTTCCTAATGAGCGACCAAGAGTTAATAAATACTGCTGTGGATAATGTAAGTAAGGTCGTAGATTATGCATTGGAGCAAGGAGAATGCAATAAATTGAAGAAGAAGAATGTAAGTAATTGTGAATTACCTCCAATGCCAGTGATCAGCAAGAATCTCAACTATATTAATTGTATTGATCATAAGGAAGCTAGTGATATAGCAGGCATGAAGTCGCTAAGCCCATATAACTTATTCACAGTAAAGGGTGATAACTTACTTAGTGTATTACATAATTTTTTCCTAAGAACCAATAGAATTAGGAAGATACCCAATGACGAGTTGAGCACAACATTTAATGCATGGATACTTGGCTTACCCAGAGCACAAAAGCGAAGAAGGAATGCACAAAAGCGAACTAGCACTGGATACCTTATCAGTGGTAATATAAATAGGAGGGCATCACCAATAATTATTGCAATACACAATAATGAAGCTTACATAAGTGTATTTACATCAGCTGATTGGCCAAGGGAATTAATATGGCGTGGAAGCCATGGAAAGCCTATAAACGTAAACGTTAATGAATCCAGGATAATTGAAGCAACCTCTATAGCTCTTCAAGAGTTAAAGGATTAC
>NZ_DAXS01000032.1:1579-15407 GCF_002506515.1 Caldivirga sp. UBA161 | reverse complement strand
AGGCCTTCAGTAAACGTAAACATACCGAGCTACTTAAGGCTAAGTTTAATTAACCTCGTAGCAGATTATAGACAAGGTAAAGACCTAAGGAATGAGCTTAATGCGCGTAATAGTGAGATCATGAGGGAGCTTACTGAAGTCTACAAGTGCAGTAACATTAATGATACTTTAAGCAAGGTCTCAAGGCATATTGATACTGTGGCTAAGGCGCTTGAGGGCTTAGGTTACGTTACATTAATTAACACTAATGTAGTATTATTAACGAGGCTCGCCATAGGTTTCAATAATCCGTATACGGAACCCCTTGAACCAGCAATTTCCTGGGACCCCTACTGGAATTTACCCTACATACCGGCATCATCACTTAAAGGTGCTATGAGGTCTGTGGCTCATAATAATAAGAGCCAGTGCCTAAACGCATTTGGAGCGCAGGATGAATCATCATCAATAATAATCCTTGATGCATACCCGGTTTATTGCCCACAAGGAAAGAGTCTACTAACCCTAGATATATTGAATCCCCATTATAGGGAAACTGAGGGAGAGGTAAGTGAGGTTCAATCAAGGCCAACACCATTACCATTCCTAACAATATCCAGGGGTGTAGGCTTAAAGGTAGTGGTAATGGTGGCTAGGAGTAGGATTAGGGAGAGGCTGAAAGGTAAATGCAGTGATAAGGATATTAGCAATTACGTTTATGCTAAGGCCAACTGTAAGGAGGCATGCACTGGAGAGGAATTTAGAAAAATAATTATAGAAGCCTTGCAGAGTGGTATTGGGGCTAAGACAGCATTAGGTTATGGAATATTTAATATTCAAGAAAAGTAATGCATAAGCTAACTCACCTAATTAACTAAATCCGCTGCCTTAATGGCCTTTAGTCTCTTACTAGTTTTAAAACCTATAGTAGGTTTTTAGCATTAATGTGGCTTAAGGTTTATTAATGCTTAATGCCTAGTTAATAATGTGGATGAGTTATTTAGGTTTATTGAGCTTTTAGCTAAATTAAAGGATGAGGTTGGTGAATTCATGCCAAGTGAACCCCTTGACTTATCTGACGTTTACATTAATGTCAGGTGCAGGGAATTGGAGGTTAGGTTAATTACTGAGGATGATGTTAAGGGCTTGAAGCCTATGAAGCTCTTCGGCCTTGACTCCCAATCCTCAATAATTAGGTTTGAGAATGCTGATGTATACGTGGTCACTGGGGCGCTGGTTGGTGAGGAGAATCTACTAGTGCCCGGCGGCGTTAAGGCTCGTTGGCTTGGGCTTAGGCTTAGGTTTAAGGCTAATGAGGATTCAATAATTGGCTTAGAGCATGAGGCGGGGGAGTATGTTTTACTTAGATCCAGTACATTGGGTAGAGTGTTTGATGGTTCTTATAATGAGGAGGCTGTTAGGGATGAGGTTAGGACTGAGGTTGAGGTTAAGTTAACTGAGGCGTATGGGGCAATGGGTGTTAGGGATTCACTACTGCTCATTGATGGGCCAATATTCCCCACACCCAGGGTATTAACAATGGTCGGTAATCCCTACGCCGACTTATATGAGGACTTCATTAGGCGTAGGGTGAGTGCTGTTAATGGCGTTGCAGCCATTGGTATTGTTAAGAGGATTAGCCAATCAACCTACTACTCCAGGTGTAAGGGCTTCAGCATTGATGACGATACCTTAATCAAGAATGAGACTGTTAGGCAATTCGGTGATAGGAGGTTCTTCACAGCCATGGTTGGGCCCCTTGAAATAGTAATTAATGAGCACACTAAGTACGCCTGGTACGTGGTATCAAGGGTTGGTAAGGAGATTAACGTGATTAGGGTTGAGGCGCTTAATACTGAATTGGCTGAGGAGGGGGCTATTCGTTCAGTGGCCTACATGGGTATGGACGGCGTCCCAATACCGGTAAGTATAGCTGATAGGTTATCCAGAAGGCTTAACGTAAGCTTAATTAGGTTACTTGCATCATTATCACCCTTAAGGTTAACCTACGAGGGCTTAGAGGAGCTGGGTAGAGTCATGAGGGAGGGTGAGTGGCGTGGGGAACATTGACTGTAAGACTTACGTGGGGCTCATAACCAGGTTAATGGCCAGTTCCGTCTCCCTGGAGGGCTCTGGAGTTTACATGGCTACTGAATGCGACTTGGATTTCCCAGTGGGTGAGTACCTTATTATTGAGTCAAGTAGTGAAGTTAAGTACTTGGCTAGGATAACTGAGTCTAAGGTTGAGGACATTTACTCAATAGCCAGAACCCCCATACTCTCCCTCCAACAGGAGTTAGCAATGGGGATTAAGTATATTCCCAAGTTCATTAAACTTGAGTTAATAGCGGAGTGCATTAAGGATAATTGTAAACCACCCAGTACACCACCTAGGATTCACTCAATGGTTAAGGTACCGGGGGAGGGTGAGGTGGCTGCAATGTTATCATTACCCAGTAGTGGCATAATGTTAGGTAGCTTAGCCTTACCAAGTGGCCATGAGGTTAAGGGCAATTACGTTAAACTACCTCTCGAAGCCTTAAACCACCACGTGCTGGTTGTTGGAACCACAGGTAGTGGTAAGACAACTTTACTGAAGAACATTGCACTAAGCCTCCTCACTAATTACAGTGGCGTCACGGTTATGGCATTGGACACTGTTGGCCATTACAACCACTTAATCTTTAATAATGTACCAGTGAAGGTTCTCATCCCCATAACGAGAAATTGGGTTAGGAGGAATCTTAGGGGTGGGGATGCTAAAGCATTGGCTAAGTCATTGGCGCTTAGGATGGCTAGGCGGTACCTTAATGATGCCTTCAAGGCCTTTGGGTTAAAGTTAGGTAAATTAAGGATTAGGATTAAGGGCCGCATACTAAAGGGTGGGGGGACGGTGATTATTGATGAGGTTAATATTACCCTTGAGGGTAGTAGGGTTAATGTCATGCTTATTCCCTGGGCCTTAAGCACCAGGAGTATATTGTATAGGGTTCATGATGTTACTGGAATGTTAACTGACCAGGCCAGAATGTTCTACGGTAGAATCATTAGGGAGGTTATGAGGAGGATGAGGGGTGATTTAACCTTCAATACAATTTTCCAGTACTTAACGAGTGTAAGTGATGTTCAGATGAGTGGCAGGCAGTTACTTAACTATGAGGTTATTGCAAGGGATCTAGGGATACATACAAGTACCCTTGAGAATATATTAAGGACCATACTTGCGGTTGATGAATCCAATATTGTGGATGTGGCCTTCAGTAGGAGTAACGTTAAGCTTAAGGTTCCTGAACCAGAATACAGTAAAATACTTGAACCAGGTTACGTGGTGCTTCACCTAATTGGGTTACCTCCAGTGGCCCAGAGGATATTCGTCTATAGGGTGCTAGATAAGGTTTATGGTTTCATGGGTCCTGAGCACCTTAGGAATAAGGGTAGGTTAGCGGTTATACTAATTGATGAGGCTCACTTATTCTTCCCTCAGGCTAGGAGTGAGGATGAGAGGTCAATGCTTGAGAGGCATTTAACTAGGTTAACCAGGCTGGGTAGGGGGAGGGGTATTTCAGTGGTTTTCGCAACGCATACCCCAGACGACCTCAATGATGCAGTACTGCAGTTAACCAATACGAAAATAGTACTTAGGAGTGATGAAAGGGTCCTTGAGAGGCTTAATGTACCTCAATCAGAGAGGAGGTTCCTCACCATTGCCGATGCTGGTGTAGCATACGTTAAGTCATTCATCTACAAGTACCCGCTTTACATTAAGGTAAACCCAATAGCCTATCATGTGGGTTAACATAAGCCCTTAACCTTAAGTAAGGCATCCACCCACTTAGGCACCTTGTAACCATCCTTAGTGGCGTTAATTAATCCAAACCTAATTAAGCCCTGCGCATCATTAGCGTTAATATTACCCCCAACTGCTGAACAAAGGGCGTTAATTACACTACCATTTAAATTCACTGGGAGCCTAGGTAATACTATTAATGGCCCTCCCTCCATTAAGTAAATGGGCCTAGCTCCAATTAACCATGCAACCATTGAGACTAAGACAGCTTCAATTTTAGTTCCACCGGTGAAGGCTACGTAAGCATCATCACCCCTTGAAATCCTACTAGCCAACTTCTTACCAACAACATTAACCAATGAGGCTAAGCCCTCATCTAAATCACTACCACCGAATAATGGTACTTGAGTACTACCAATTACATTAACCCCATGAGTAATCCCACATTCATTTAGGCAATTGGATAACACTAATGCTGATAACCACGTGGTCTTAGTATCAGTGTAGAAGAACTCAACATCAATATTATCCCCAATACCACTGCTAAAAGCCATTAATGTACCTAACTCAGCACAACACCCCATAACATTACCTTTAATAAATTCCCTTAATTCACTAAGTAAATCAGTATTAAAGCCAATAGCCCCAAGCTTCTTATCAGAATTAAAATCACCCTCCAAGGCATTCTTAATCACCATAGCATACTTCTCACTAATAAAACCAGAATTAACCGCATTCCTCAGTAATGATACACCGACAATTACTGCAACGTAAGTAGCCATTATGGTAATAGTTAAGGCTAAATTAATTAAACTTTAAGCATAATTGGCGAACCAGTGATTCATGAGGCGTTAATAGGCTTATTAAGCCTAGTGGGGAATATGGAGTGTGTTAAAAAAGATTGGTTTTAAATTTATGGTTTTTAACCCTCATGATAATGCTATTGCTATGTTTGAAAGCCCTGGTATAATTGGGCTGGCGCCCAGCTGTAGCAATCGTATGGGTTTTCAGTGTTTACGGGTTGCACAGTGTACATTTGGGAGTGAGCTACATTGGAGCTTTCAGCAGTATTGTCGACTAGTGGGCCTTGGTAGAGGTTTACATTAGAATCATAGCATATTTGCCCCAAGCCACCAGTGTTAAAGTACACAGTACTTCCATCAACCCCAGCCCAGACTACGTTTGACTCATACCAATGATTAGTATACTGAGTCGGAATAGGTATGCATTGGGAGTAGGTATACCCATTAGTTGGTACATTACATTGATTCACAAACTTGACTAATCATACCATTACTACTAACATTATACCCAATAGCCCATTGGGAAAGAGAAGCGAGGGGCCATGGGACATTTGAGATGGGATTTGGGCCGCCTGACCATAGTAATTGAGGGGAGAATGTGCATGAATTCCAAACCTCTACCCGAAGATATAAAATCCCCGTGCTACCCGGCCCTCCTGGATAACCACTTGATACACCATATATTATGGCCGCTTGCACCCAATTCCCTGTACTTCCAATGAATGGATCGCATACCATATTCACATCAGGATTATATTGTAGTGATAATTCCGTTACTTTACTACTGTAGGATTGCACCGTCATAGTGGTATTTATAACTGCCCAAGCATTAACGTAACTTGGTGTTACCCCATTAGTAGTAACCTCATAATTACAACCACCACTGGGTGATGAACAAGAACTCTGCGCTGTGGCTGGCTTCGGATACATCACTATCACTACTAGCATTACTAGGATCATTAATGCGATTTTTAAGGTCATCATTAGTTTTCCCACCATATTCATCACTTGTTATTTGTTACTGGTATGTTTTGTGCTATTGCGTATGATGGCGCAATTCCAGTGAGGAACGGCCTTGCACCCATCGGTAACTCCTGCGGTAATCCCTCAATTGGCTTGGAGACATTAATTATGTATATTACGGGTTCCTCTGTTATGTACTTACCCTCCTCATATAATTGCTCAGCTGTTGGTGTAGCATTCATTAATCCAAATAACCCAATCCAATGATTCTCAACCATCAATTCACCTTCCTCGGTTTCGTTGTTTATTTTGCATGATGGTAGTGTGTAGGGTATTGTGGAGTAGATTATAATGGTGATGGTGTCGTTGGGTTTTAGGTTAATTGTAGGGAAGTTAACATAGTAGGTTGTTTCAACGGCTTTAATTGGGAGGTGTTGCCAGAAACCCAGCGTCCCCATTAGGCTTTCTATTGGTGATGAGTAATTAATGTTAACTGCAATTAACCTACCATTAACATAAACACCCATCACCATTACACCACTTGAATTCGGCAACCTGGAGTACAGGCTCAATACCTCATTAATTATGCTCGCTGGAAATACTACGTAGATTGTGATGCTGTTAACCTCCACATCACCATGAGGATGATAGTAAAGCACAATCATAGAACCATTAGGTATGACAACATCATTATTACAGTACAAGTACCCATAAGTAACATACGTAGGCAGAATAAGGGTAGGCAAGGGCCTATGCATGAAAACATACTCAACAATAAGCAGTGAGGCAGCCACCACAGCCAGAACCACCATCACCACACCACCAACCCTCATAGGGACTCGAGGGGTAGTGCACACCTGCGTTTATTTACCTACCCCATAGTACAACACATACAAGCGGCTAGTACAATATGCCCAACCACTATTTCATGAATAAGGGGGCTTCATGCTTCATTGCCTTGCCTTTGGCGCCTTTACGGCACTTAAGGATGCGTGGTGAGGCTTTATAGGCACCCTACTCTTATTAGCCTTTAAGAGGGTTAGGAATGACTCCCGAGCCTCATTATTCAGGTTCAGTAGCTGCTGGGTATTAACTGATAAGCATTGGCCTGCACTCCTCATGGTGCTTCCTGCATGTGCTAACCAGGTAACACCGGCACCACTAAAGAACCGCCTACCCTCGTAAGTCACCTCATTCCAATACCTCACAAGCTCACTCGCAATACGCCTTAGCCTATGCCCTTAGGTGCCATTGGGTAGTAACCCCCAGTAGGTATAATGGTGGGTAATCCACCAAAGCCATTCAAGGGGCTAATTCACCCACTGAAGCCACCAAGGGGGCAGAAGCTGTTGTTATGGTTGTTTGAGTCCTTTTAGGGCTGCTAGCAAACTCATAAGCTTATTAGTGCCCGCTGGTTTCCGAGATCCGTAGGGCTAGAGCCACTACAGTGAGGGGCCAGCGGAGGCCATAATGAACCCGAGGACGCTAATCAACCACCCTAGGATGAACGGCAGTAGGCGCAATTGTAAAACGTATCCCCAACCCTAAAGGGTGAGGTTTAAAGTACATTCTGTAATCACTCTTAGTGGTTATAGCCAATGTGGGTACTCCACTTCTATAAGTCACTTAATTCATTGGTTAAGGGTTTGGGCTTATTGGCCATTTCTCCATCCTGTAGGCGCTGTCCCAGAATAGGTACTCGTATATTGAGGCTAATCTGAAGGCCTTAATCATGTCGTTTAATTGACCCTCAGTGACGCTCATTGAGTCCACTATACCCAGCACCTCCCTAACGGACGCCCTATACTCCTCCCCACTGTATGTTGATACCCATAGCCTATAATTCTCATTACTAACCTCATACTTAGATAACTCAACCCCAACCCTCTCATATATCCAGTAGCATGGTAGAACTGCCGCAATGGCCTCATAGTATGGTTTAGAGTGGGCTTCGGCCAGTAGGAAGCTTGTATATGCCTTATTGGTGGGTGACATTACGTACTCCGCTGGGTTAAGGTTCCAAATCCTCATGTAGTGCTCATGAAGCCTCCTCTCAACCTCAATGGCACCTATTGAATGCCTTAAGAATACTTGAGCCTCCTCAATCCTAGGGGCCTTGGATGCTATTATTGATAACGCCTTAATGTATTCCCCAAGGTACATGTGGTCTTGGGCAATATAGTACTTGAATTTATCCTCACTTAATGAACCATCAACCAACCCCCTAATGAATGGGTGATTAATTATTGAATCATAGACGTCCCTAATGCTTGACCAGAGGACTTCACTTAGCTTAGTCATTATTAGGAGGTATTAGGTCACTTATAAAAGCGTTATTACTAAGCCGCCGCCGGTGTTTAAGGGTTTAGGCTACTACTTAGGATTTTGCTGATTTTCAGCTTAAAGTTTTTAAGTACATTATATATAATTAAAATTATACTAATTATGGAGCAATACTTAAAAATACCTAAATTATACTATTTACGTTATGAATCCCTTAATAGCATACGTGTTATTGGCTAATGATCCAATACCTGCGGTAGTGTGGGCAGTAATATACTTCATAATCACCATAATAGTTGGGTATATTATAGCTCTCATAGCTGCTGTAATACTTAGGAGGCTCCTACCTGGGTTGGCTAAGCAGATTGGCTTAAGCATGGATATGGTTAACACATCCATAGGTGGGGTTGAGGCAACTATAATGCTAATAGCCATTGCAATAGCATTAAGCTACATAATACCCTACCTCGGCGTAGCCTCAACCTACGTCACAATGATTGCCGACTACCTCCCATACCTTGCAGGCCTAATAATACTCCTAACCCTAGGCCTACTTCTCGTTGATGCATTAACCCTCTACATACAGAAGAGAGTTGGGGCTGGTGAGGAGTATATTAACCTAATAGTGAATATCCTTAGGTTTGGCCTATATGCAGTGTTAATAACCATTGCCGTAACGTGGGCAATATTCTATTGGATTAAAACCATTAGCCCATACCTATTCTATGACATAATAATAGGCTCAGTGGTGCTTTACACTGGTATAAGCATTGTTAATAAGGCTGTTTCCGACATTTCTAAGGCTCACCCTGAAATGAGTGGGATGCTGGATTACGGTAAACTAGTGCTCTACGCTGTAATAATACTCATGGCAATGGCCATAATTGTTCAACCCTTCACTAATGTTACCCAAGTATTCTACGCGCTGGCATGGGGCTTAGCAATAGCCTTTGCAATAGTTATCATTCCATTAGCCTACGCAATGGCTAAGAAGGCATTAACCACTTAGGCAATGCCTTAATTCACTTAAATTTAAAACACTTAACTTTTATTGATTCGTAAACCTAAAGGCTGAGAGAGGTGGAGAATTCTTAATATTGCCTTAACTGAATTAAGTTCATGATGCATAATGGTTATTTTAATTTTTTAAACTACTTAAAGCACCTCCTCAGCCTCACGGGTTGGTTTAACCTCCTTACTAGCCTCCTCAACCCCTCCTTACTTAATGGTTAAGCTTCCGCCAAGACTGCAGTTAATTTAAGGTACTTACCCCAGTACACCACAACACCCTCATCGGTTATATTCATTGGGTGCCTAACCATGGATACCTCAGCGCCCCTCATTTTCTAAACTATAAGCGACCTATAGAGCTCACCATCAACAGCATGCTCAACACCAGGCCCACTAAAACCCCTCTCACCAACCGTAGCTTATGAAGAATGCAGTCGTACCTAAGCCTGCAATAACCCTCTTAAGAAGCATTACAGTTGACTTAGCTATTGAGGGTAAAGTGTACTCACTGAGCCAACGGTTAACCTCCTAGCTACAGTATCCTTTATAGCCTGCCTAAGCACGTCAATTAACTCATGGATATGATCAATATACTTAACCACATACTCCTCCCTTTGCGATACTGAACCAATACCAGTGGTGAAGGCATCAATAATAGCGAACTTACCATCCCTCTCAAACATAGATACATCCCAGTTAAAATACCTAAAACTCCTCCTAAACGCTGCAGAATGCTCATCAAGGGTAACTAAAACAGCCCCCTTACCCCTAGTGAGTACATTGAATAGGAACTGCTTACCTAGAATCGACTTACCAGCATCAGGGCCACTTGAAATTAAGAACAATGCCCCCTCTGGAACACCACTGTAAAGCACTTCATTAAGGCTTGGTATATAGGATCTAACCTAGGTATTGCCATTACTTAAAGAAATAAATTAAAGCCTTTAAAAATTAATAATAAGCAACAGGTGATGAGCAATCCCGTCGCCGAGTGGGTGAGGGATTTTAGGGGAACTGAATGATTAATATTATTAACTTTAAGTTCATGTGGTTTACGTTTTAAGTGGAGTAATGTGGATTTAAATTAATGAGGGAATAATCCATAGCCAACATGGTGGACCGGCCGGGACTTGAACCCGGGATCTCCCGCATGCCAAGCGGGCATCCTTCCAGGCTAGACTACCGGCCCAGCCACCTAAGCTAAATACCCCTCCCTTTTTAAGCCTATTTATCATCCCCCACTACGCTGCATCATAGTAATGTTAAAATACTTGGTGAATTAGGTTAGATTGTGATGAATTGAACCACCGGGTGAGTTAATGATCTAATCCTGCAGGTCTGATTACAAGTTAATCATGTAAACAATATTTCACAAGCCTGGGCTTAATAAGCTTTTCCATCATTAATCCCTATATTTACTTTACAATAGTTACTTTTCTATACTGTGACCCTATTTCACATTTGACCAGTATGGGAAGTGAAAGAATAAGTATGATTGTCTTCTCAGGTACAGATGATAGGTTAATACCGGTTGGAGTAATAACCCAGGCAGCGGCAGCCCTGGGTTACGAGGTTAACATATTCATAACCGGCTGGGCCCTAATGAAGGTCCTCAGGAAGCCGGCCCCACCAACTTGGCCTAAGGAGTTTGAGCAAATGGTACCTGCCCTACAGCAGGGTATGGCTAAGATTAAGGCGCCAAGTTGGGTTGAGATGGTTAAGCAGGGTAAGCAGTTGGGTAGTGTTAAGGTTTACGCGTGCTCAATGATGGCTGAGGCAATGGGGCTTAGGAAGGAGGACTTCGACCCAAGTATAGTTGACGATGTAGTTGGCGTAACAACATTCCTTGAGGCAGCTAAGGGTGGGCAAGTATTATTCATATAGGTGATCGGCATGGCTCAAGGCGGTAAGGTAACCGTGGACGCAAGGGGAATTGCATGCCCAGGCCCAATAACGGAGTTGATTAAGGCTTATAGGAACGCTAAGAACGGCGACTTAATAGAGGTTTGGGCCACTGACCCAGGTTTTGAATCTGACTTGAAGGCTTGGGTGAATAGGACTGGTAATCAGCTTGTGGAGCTTAGGAGGGATCAGGATAAGATAGTCGCCGTAGTTAAGGTTACTGCCAAGAGGTGAGTAGAATGAGTGATGGTAGGGAGAGGGTTATCATTATTGGTGGTGGGACTGGTGGATTAGTGTTGGCTAATAGGCTACCTAAGGATGAATTTGAGGTTACTGTTATTGATAAACAACCCTACAATTACTTCCTACCCTGGCTACTCTACATTGCCTTCAAGGGGTCTAGGAAGAGCATTAAGAGGGAGATTAGGGACCTTATTAAGCCTTGGGTTAACTTCATTCAATCGGGTGCCAGGTTAATTAACCTGAATGATAGGTACGTTGAGTTGGATAATGGTAAGAGGCTAAGCTACGACTACCTAGTGGTAGCCACTGGGGCAACTGTGGATTACTCCAAGGTACCTGGATTAAGCCAGTTAATTGAACTCTACGGTGACTACCATAGTAGTGAGGATAATGCGTGGAGGGTGTGGAGGACTGTGAATAGTATTAATGAGGGTACTTTAGCCTTCATATTAGCCTACGAACGCTACAGGTGCCCACCAAGCCCACTTGAGGGGGTTCTCTTAGCTGAGGAACTCCTTAGGAGGAGGGGTGTTAGGGATAGGGTTAACGTAATTTATGCAACATCATACCCAAGGCCATACCCAGCTGAATCAATGAATGAAATAGTGGAGCCTATACTTAAGGAGAGGGGCATTGAGGCAGTAACCTTCTTCACCCTAGACCACGTTGACGCCAAGGAGGGTGTAGCCTACTCCCTTGAGGGTGAGGAACTTAAATTCAAGGCAGCCATAGTCATACCACCCCACGTTGGTGTAGGCATAAAGTATAACCCAGATAATGTACTCGACCAGGATGGCTTCGTACTTGCCGATAACGCCACCAATAGGATTAAGGGCTTTGATGACGCCTTCGTAATAGGGGATGCATCAGCATTACCAGTAGCCAAGACTGGCGTAACAGCCCACCTAGAGGCTACCGTTGTGGCTAAGATACTTACCGGTGAGGATGCACGCAATACTGGTAGGACCCACTGCCCCTTCGACATGGGTTATGGGTTAGCAACCTTCGTGATAAGTGACAGTAAGCATGGTGTAGTTAAGTACCCGCCCAATAGGGTTAATCACTTCCTTAAATTAACCTTCGCCGCATCATACTGGAGTATGTTGAAGTACCCTGAATTATGGGACCCATTAATGGATGCTTACTTTGAAGCCACCTCCCCCGAGAGGTTAACTGGATTATTCAGGTGATTAGCATGAATGGTTTAAAAGCCCAGGCAGGTGAATTAGTAATGGTTAATGAAACCAGTGAAGATAAGTTAGCGAACCTACTTAGTATTGAGAACCTTGACTCAGTGGCGAAGCTAGTTTCAATAGCCAAGAGGCTTAATGAACTTGGTTTACTGGACTTAATAAATGACTTACTTAATGATGAGGACTTCATTAAGGAATTATTCAACCAATTATTAACCACCGACAACGTTATGCTGCTGGCTAATTTAGAGAACCTGGTTAGGCTACTGGTTAAGTTAAGTGACAAGAGGACCGTGGAGAATACTATTAAGTTAATTGAGTTAATAGACGCCATGGGTAGTAGTGGATTAGCTGAATCATTAGGTGCCTTCCTAAGTAATGAAGATAATGCAAAGGTTATCAACAATATCCTCTTAAACCCAGCATTGAGGAATCTTCTTAAGTCATTAAGCGAATCATTAAACATGATACAGGGCATTAGGCTTGATAAGGCTATGGAGGCTGCTGTGGAGGCTAGTAAGGCTAGTGAATCAGTGTCGACAGTGGGCTTAATTAGGAGGCTTATGACTGATGCCGATGTTAAGAGGGGGTTACTCTTCATTATTGGGTTACTTGAGGGGGTTGGGAGGCAGCTTAATCAAATTGGTTAGGTTCAGTTAAGCATTAAACATACTGGTTATTAATCCCTTTATGCGGAGGATTATACTCTATGATGAATCCTCAAGGGACTTGGGGCCCAATGTAGCCTCCAGGATTGGGGCTGAGGCTAGGGAAGTTACGCATAAGGTTTTCCCCGATGGTGAGCAGTACGTTAGGGTTGAGGCCAATGTGAGGGGTAATGATGTACTTTACGTAACTAGGCTTTACCCAAATCAAGACCAGGGGTTAATTAGGGTTATGCTCCTGCTAGATGCTGTTAAGGGCCTGGGTGCATCCAGGGTGGGCTTATTCATACCCTACATGCCCTACGCTAGGCAGGATAGGAGGTTTCTTGAGGGTGAGCCCGTTAGCATTAACGTTATGCTTAACGTGCTTAAGGGCCTTGGGGTTGATTACCTATACGTGGTTGATATTCATAAGCCGCAGAGCCTTGAGGGTTACCCAGGCTTCATCAATCTTAAGCCATTCGAACTATACGCAAGGGGGCTTGGCGGCTTAAGTAAACCAGTCGTAGTTAGCCCAGATTTAGGTTCCCTATGGAGGGCTGAGGAGCTGGCTAAGGTACTTGATGCTGAGTACGATTACCTGGAGAAGCATAGGGATAGGTACAGTGGTGAGGTTTCATTCACCCTAAGGAACCTTAACGTTAAGGGTAGGGATGTGGTGATTATTGATGACATAATATCAACAGGAGGCACAATAATAGGCGCCGCAGGAATGCTAAGGAACATGGGGGCAACCAGTATTAATGTTGTAGCCACCCACTGCATAATGATTGGTGGCGCTGAGGCTAAGTTAACTAAAGTTGTTGATAAACTATACTGCAGCAACAGCATCCTAGGCAAGTACTCTCAATTCGACGTCGCACAATTAATAACAAAATAATTAAAGGAGCAGCAATATATGATTAATGTAAATTAAACTAAAAGCTTATTAACAGTTCACATCGAATTAAACTATGGAGCCACATAACGAATCACTGAGTACTGTTCTTGGTGAGGTTA